>NZ_CP014546.1:1559004-1870804 GCF_001579805.1 Pseudomonas azotoformans
ACGCGGTTCTCATACAAGCCGGTCACCTTGAAGCGCTCGCGGTAGAAATTCACCGCCTCCCAGGCCTTGGCTTCGTCAAAACCGTAGAACTGCATGAACGCTTGCAGCAACGGCGGGCCGATGAAGTGCTCCAGCTTGGTCAGATCCGGCTCGTCGATCCCCAGTTTGCCGAGGGCATATTGGATCGAGCGGGTAATGCCTTCGCGCGGGTCAGTGAGGGTGCCGTCCAGGTCGAACAGCACGGTTTGGTAGTGCAGGGTCATCGGTCGAATCCTTCAGCCAGGTGCAGGTCTTTGAGCTTCACGTAGTTCGCGGCGCTGTAGGTGAAAAAGGCGCGCTCCTTGTCAGTCAGCGGGCGGACTTGTTTAACCGGGCTGCCCACGTACAGGAACCCGCTTTCGAGTTTCTTGCCTGGCGGCACCAGGCTGCCGGCGCCGATGATCACGTCGTCTTCCACCACCGCGCCGTCCATGACGATGCTGCCCATGCCGATCAGGATGCGGCTGCCCACGGTGCAGCCATGCAGCATGACTTTGTGGGCGATGGTCACGTCGTCGCCGATCAGCAACGGGAAGCCCTCCGGATTGAAGGGCCCTGCGTGGGTGATGTGCAGCACGCAGCCATCCTGCACGCTGGTGCGCGCACCGATGCGGATGCGGTGCATGTCGCCGCGGATCACGGTCAGCGGCCAGACCGAGCTGTCGGCGCCGATTTCGACATCGCCGATCACCACCGCCGAAATATCGACAAAAGCCCCGGCGCCCAGGGCCGGCGTGTGGTTCTGATAGGTGCGAAGGGTCACGATAGCCTCTCTCTCTTCTGCTGATAGCTGCGGTGGGCGTTGATTGTAATTAAGATGGCCCCATCTTTGTTCTTACATGTTTCTTCAGCCAAGGTGCCAACCGTGAGCGCGAACAACCCGCTTCTGCAGTCCTACGACCTGCCGCCGTTCTCGGCGATCCGTGCCGAGCACGTCCAGCCGGCCATCGAACAGATCCTCGCCGACAACCGTGTCGCCATCGAAGGCATCCTGCAAAGTCAGGGGAAAAATCCGACGTGGGCCGGTCTGGTCCTGGCCATGGACGAACTGAATGACCGCCTGGGCGCCGCCTGGAGCCCGGTCAGCCACCTCAACGCCGTGTGCAACAGCGCCGAACTGCGCGAAGCCTACGAAGGCTGCCTGCCGGCGTTGAGCGCCTACTCTACCGAGATGGGCCAGAACCGTGCACTGTTCCAGGCCTTCGAAGCCCTGGCCAACAGCCCGGAAGCCGCCGGTTTCGACGTGGCGCAAAAAACCATCCTGGAACACTCCCTGCGTGACTTCCGTCTGTCGGGTATCGATCTGCCGCCGGAGCAGCAAAAACGCTACGCCGAAGTGCAGAGCAAGCTATCCGAGCTGGGCAGCAAATTTTCCAACCAATTGCTGGATGCCACCCAGGCCTGGACCAAACACGTCACCGACGAAGCCACCCTCGCCGGCCTGACCGATTCGGCCAAGGCGCAAATGGCCGCCGCCGCCCAGGCCAAAAGCCTCGACGGCTGGTTGATCACCCTGGAATTCCCAAGCTACTACGCGGTGATGACCTACGCCCAAGACCGCGCCCTGCGTGAAGAAGTCTACGCGGCCTACTGCACCCGTGCGTCGGACCAAGGCCCGAATGCCGGTCAGAACGATAACGGCCCGGTGATGGAACAGATCCTCGACCTGCGTCAGGAGCTGGCCAAGCTGCTGGGTTATGCGTCGTTCTCCGAATTGAGCCTGGCCACCAAAATGGCCGAGTCCAGCGACCAGGTGCTGAGCTTCCTGCGCGACCTGGCCAAGCGCAGCAAGCCGTTTGCCGCCCAGGACCTGCAGCAGCTCAAGGCCTACGCCGCCGAACAAGGCTGCGCCGACCTGCAAAGCTGGGACAGCGGTTTCTACGGCGAAAAACTCCGCGAGCAACGCTACAGCGTGTCCCAGGAAGCCCTACGCGCCTACTTCCCGATCGACAAAGTGTTGAGCGGCCTGTTTGCCATCGTGCAACGCCTGTATGGCATCGAGATCGCCGAGCAAAAAGGCTTCGACACCTGGCACCCGGATGTCCGCCTGTTTGAAATCAAGGAAAACGGCCAGCACGTCGGCCGTTTCTTCTTCGACTTGTACGCCCGCGCCAACAAGCGTGGCGGCGCCTGGATGGACGGCGCGCGCGACCGTCGCCGCAAAATCGACGGCGTACTGCAAAGCCCGGTGGCCAATCTGGTGTGCAACTTCACCCCGGCCGACAGCGGCAAGCCTGCCCTGCTGACCCACGATGAAGTCACTACCCTGTTCCACGAATTCGGCCACGGCCTGCATCACCTGCTGACCCGTGTTGAACATGCTGGCGTGTCCGGTATCAACGGCGTGGCGTGGGATGCGGTGGAGTTGCCGAGCCAATTCATGGAGAACTGGTGCTGGGAGCCAGAGGGCTTGGCGTTGATTTCCGGTCACTACGAAAGCGGCGAACCACTGCCCCAGGATCTGCTGGAAAAAATGCTCGCGGCGAAAAACTTCCAGTCCGGCTTGATGATGGTGCGTCAGCTGGAGTTTTCGCTGTTCGACTTCGAACTGCATGCCACCCACGGTGATGGCCGCAGCGTGGCCCAGGTGCTCGAAGGCGTGCGCGATGAGGTGTCGGTGATGCGTCCGCCGGCCTACAACCGCTTCCCCAACAGCTTCGCGCACATTTTCGCTGGCGGTTATGCGGCGGGTTACTACAGCTACAAGTGGGCTGAAGTGTTGTCGGCGGATGCCTTCTCCAAGTTTGAAGAAGAGGGCGTACTCAACGCTGAGACCGGCCGCGCCTTCCGCGAGGCGATCCTGGCGCGTGGCGGTTCCCAGGAACCGATGGTGCTGTTCGTCGACTTCCGCGGACGTGCGCCGTCGATTGACGCACTCTTGCGCCACAGCGGCCTGAGTGAGGACGCGGCAGCATGAGTGAAGGGCCTGTGATCACCAAAAAGCAATTTATCGCCGGGGCGGTCTGCCCGGCGTGCAGCGAGCCGGACAAGTTGAAGATGTGGACCGAAGACAACGTGCCCCATCGCGAGTGCGTGGCTTGCGGCTATACCGACACGCTGAATGACCAGGGGCTGTCGGTGCCCAAGGAATTGGGCACGCGGGTGAATACGTCTGCGTTGAAAGCCCCAGCGGACCCCAAGGTGCAGGCGGTGCAGTTCTTTCCTAATCCGAAGCTGAAAAAAGACTGACAACGTTGATGTCTTCGCCCTGAAACAAAAACTTCAGGGCGAAGAGCGTTAAGCATTTACACCCTTCTCTGCTGTGGCGTGTTCCAGGATGACAACTCCCTGTTGTTGTCTTCAAGGAAGCACCATGCCCGACCCCAATCCCTTGTTGCAGGATTATCACCTGCCGCCTTTCTCGGCTATTCGTGCCGAACACCTCGTGCCAGCTGTCGATGCGATCGTGCTGCACAGTCGCAACGAAGTCGCCCGCATCACCGCCAGCCAGCGGCACTATCCAAACTGGGATGATCTGGTGCTGGCGATGGAAGCCGTTACCTCTCGTATCGACGAGGTGTTAGTTGTGATCTCCCTCCTCGACAGCGTAAACACCGATCAGCAGTGGATGGAAGCCAGCGCGCAAGCCACTTTTCGGGCCGTAGAGTTCGTGAGAGAACTGACGAGTCATCGTGGGCTGTTCGACTGCTACAAAATGTTGGTTGAGAGCTCACCAGCAGCTCTGTTCGATGCGTCCCGTCAGAGTTTGCTGAGGCGCACCCTGAGTAGGTTTCGGCTAGCGGGTATCGAGTTGGAGCCCGCTGCGCAAAAAAGACTGGCGACGCTCGACCGTGAAATTGCCGGTCTCCAGCAATCGTTCCTGACTCGGTTGGAACAGGCCAACAGCGCGTGGCGCAAGCACATCACCGATGAATCAGTGCTGCAGGGACTTTCTTCGGCGCTCAAAGCGCGTATGGCACGCAATGCCCGTGCGGTTAACCTGCAAGGTTGGCTGATGACATTGAATGAGGAGAGTTACCGCGACTGCATGGCTTACGCGCAGAATCGAATATTGCGAGAGGAGATTTTCACCGCCCACAACACGCGTGCTTCTGACCTGGGTCCGCACGCCGGGCAGTTCGACAATGGTCCGTTGTTGCAGAGGCTGATGGTCAGCCGTAATCAAAAAGCCAAGCTATTGGGTTACACCAACTTTGTTCAATTGGCACTCGAATTCCAAATTTTGGATACCGATGATCAAGTGCTGGCTTTTATTCGTGACCAGATTTCGGTATCACGCACAGTCTTCGCCCATGACAAGCAGGCGATCACGGCATTGGGTCAAGAGCTTGGGCTGGCAGACCTGCAACGCTGGGACCACGCCTTTCTGGCGCAAATCATTCGGCAAAGAACCAGTGGTATTGCCGAAGAGGAACTGCGCGTCTATTTTCCCCTCGATACCACCTTATCTCGGTTGTTTGCGCTAGTGGGGCGTCTGTTCGACATCCAAATTATCGAACTGTATGGCTTCGACTCCTGGGCACCCGGGGTTCGCCTCTTTCAGCTACTGGATCAGGGTGAAGTGCTGGGTCAGATCTATTTCGTACCCTATCGGCAAAATGCCGCAGACTTCCCCTACGCATTATCGTTGAGAAACCGCTGGACTACGGCTGAAAGTCGCAGAGTGCAACCGATGGTCGTGCTCTTTAGCCAGTTTGAAGGGGCTCCTGATGAGCCTTGTTTGCTCGGGCATCGGCAGCTCAAGATCCTTTTTCATGAGTTCGGTCACTGCTTCCAGCACATGATGATGGGCTTAGGCTATCGCACCAAAATGGGCGTCGATGATGTGGGTATGGACAGTGCGGAATTTTGCGGTCAATTCTTTGAACGCTGGTGTGATTCACCTGAATGCCTTGTCTGGCTTTCCAGTCATCACGAAACGAGCGCGAATTTGCCTGAGACGTTAGCCCGGCAGCAAGTGGCGTATGCCAACACCCAGACCTCTTGGGCGCGTGCAGAGTCATTGACCATGGCGTTGTTTGATATCGAAGTGCACCGCACTCAAGGCGATGGCCGCACTATTGAGCAGATATTCGCGAGTGCCAACCGTGAAGTCGGGCACCTTCCGGCGCTGGACGCTGTGCGTTACGCCAATGGCTTCAGCCACATGGTGTCGGGATATGAAAGCGGATTTTATGCCTACCAATGGTCTGAAGTGCTGGCACGTGCAGCCTTCAAAAGGTTTGAGCAAGAGGGTGTGTTCAACCCGCAGACGGGTCGTGCGTTTCGCGAGCTCGTGCTTGCTCCCGGTCACTCTCGATCGTTGGTTGAATCGGTTCGGTTATTTTTAGACGTTACACCCGGCAACGCAGTTTGAATTCAGGAGCCAGTGTTGGCAGTGTTCATCCAACTCTTCATCGAACACAGGGCGAAGGCACTGGTGCTGCATTCTCCATTGAGTAACGCATGGCGTAACTTGGCGACATCGGCCCTCATCATGTAGCGAACACCGTCTTTGAAGCCATTGCTGGTGCCGAAGCCGCCCAAGGTCATCTCGTTCAACGCTTCCTCCTTGCTCCACCCCTGAATCACCACCCGATACATTGCCGCCATCAGGCCGGTACGGTCAGAGCCGTGCTTGCAATGCATCAGCACCGGGCCGTTGGTTTCGGCTTCCTGGATGGCTCTCAGCGCCGCCAGCACGTCGGAATCATCCACATGGTTGGTGCGATAAGTCAGCTGTACCTGGCGGATATCGGGGGATTTGAGCCAGTCGGCATCGGATTCCGGCAGGAAATTGATCACGGTGCCGATCTTGAGCTTTTCCAGCAGGGGCGCTGCGTTACTGTCCGGTAGCGCGCTGCGATAAAGCGTGGGTGTCATCTGGTGAAGGTTGTATTGGCTGCCCACTGGTTGTGCCCACTCGGGGGAACGGATGGAGATCGGCTCGTCGGCTTGAACGAAGGCACTGGAAAACAGCGCGATGAACGCGAGGCCGAAGGCCGGTAGCCATTGATTCTTGAGCATGGGTGACATGACCGAGCAGGAGATAGGTGAATGCCGCTCAGGTTGGTCCAAGGGGGGTCAATGATGTGTGAGGACGCCGTCAAAGAACCGTGAATCCTCAGTCTTTAGTCGCTGAAGCGCTTCTCTCGATGCATAGCCTGCTATCATTTGTAACCATTGATTGCCGAAAAAAGCCAAGCCGCTCACCAGAAGCCGGCTGATAAACCCGTGACCACATGATGAGGTGCCACCATGTCTGATCAAGATCAAGACAACCCCCGGCGTGACTTTCTGCGCAAATCCTTGACCTTGATCCCGGTGGTCACGGTTGCCAGCACCGGCCTTGGCGGCTCGATGCTGATGGCCACGCCTGAGCCGGCCCAGGCCGCGCCGGCCAAGCCTAAAGCCAGCGAAAAGGCCTACGAGCCCACGTATTTCACCGCCGAGGAATGGGCGTTTATCAACGCCGCTGTCGCGCAGCTGATTCCCGCCGATGCCCAAGGCCCAGGTGCCCTGGAAGCGGGTGCGCCGGAATACATTGACCGCCAGATGAACACGCCATACGCCAGCGGTGCCCTGTGGTTCATGCAAGGTCCGTTCAACGCGGATGCGCCGCCGGAGATGGGCTGGCAGAGCAAATTGGTGCCCAAGGAGATCTATCGTTTGGGCATTGCCGCGACGGATGCTTGGTCGAAAGCCTTCAACGGCAAAGTTTTTGCTGCGCAAGACAGCGCTACCCGAGACGATATGTTGCGCCGTCTGGAGGCTGGCGGCGGTGAGGTGACAGCGCATTTCGAGGCGGTGCCGCCCAAGATGTTTTTCAACCTGTTGTTGCAAAACACCAAGGAAGGCTTCTTCTGCGACCCGATCCACGGTGGCAACAAAGGCATGGTCGGCTGGACCATGATCGGCTTCCCCGGCGCTCGCGCCGACTTCATGGACTGGGTTGAACGCAACGAGCAATACCCTTTCCCGGCAGTTTCCATCCGCGGCGAGAGGGCATAAACGTGGCGACCATCATGAAGAAAGTCGATGCAGTGATCGTAGGCTTCGGCTGGACCGGCGCTATCATGGCCAAGGAGCTGACGGAAGCAGGCCTGAACGTGGTAGCGCTGGAGCGCGGCCCGATGCAGGACACTTACCCGGACGGCAACTATCCCCAGGTCATCGACGAATTGACCTACAGCGTGCGTAAAAAACTCTTCCAGGACATTTCTAAAGAGACGGTGACCATTCGCCATAGCGTGAATGATGTCGCCCTGCCCAACCGTCAGTTGGGTGCGTTCCTGCCGGGCAATGGTGTGGGCGGTGCGGGTCTGCATTGGTCGGGTGTGCACTTTCGGGTCGATCCGATCGAGCTGCGCATGCGCAGCCATTACGAAGAGCGCTACGGTAAAAACTTCATTCCCAAGGACATGACCATCCAGGACTTCGGCGTGAGTTACGAAGAGCTGGAGCCGTTCTTCGACTACGCAGAAAAAGTCTTCGGCACTTCCGGCCAAGCCTGGACAGTGAAAGGCCAACTGGTTGGCGAAGGCCGTGGCGGCAACCCGTACGCGCCCGACCGTTCCAACCCGTTCCCGCTGGAATCGCAGAAGAACACCGTCTCTGCACAGCTGTTTCAGAAAGCGGCTAGCGATGTGGGTTACAAACCCTACAACCTGCCATCAGCCAATACGTCGGGGCCTTACACCAACCCCTACGGCGCCCAGATGGGGCCGTGCAACTTCTGCGGTTTTTGCAGCGGCTACGTCTGCTACATGTACTCCAAGGCGTCGCCGAACGTGAACATCCTGCCGGCGTTGCGCCAGGTGCCGAATTTTGAACTGCGGCCCAATTCCCACGTGCTCAAGGTCAATCTTGACAGCACCAAGAGCAAGGCCACGGGTGTGACGTACATCGACGCCCAGGGCCGGGAATGCGAGCAACCGGCGGACCTGGTGATCCTCGGCGCGTTCCAGTTCCACAACGTGCGCTTGATGCTGCTCTCCGGTATCGGCAAGCCCTACGACCCGATCACCAACGAGGGCGTGGTGGGCAGGAACTTCGCCTACCAGAACATGGCGACCATCAAGGCGTTCTTCGACAAGGACACCTACACCAACAACTTCATCGGCGCGGGAGGCAATGGCGTGGCCATCGATGACTTCAACGCCGACAACTTCGACCACGGGCCCCATGGCTTTGTGGGCGGTTCGCCGATGTGGGTCAACCAGGCCGGTAGCCGGCCGATTGCCGGTACGTCCAACCCGCCGGGCACCCCCGCCTGGGGCAGCGCGTGGAAGCGTGCCACCGCCGATTACTACACTCACCAGGTGTCGATGGATGCCCACGGTGCCCATCAATCCTACCGGGGTAACTACCTGGATCTGGACCCGGTGTACCGCGATGCCTACGGCCAGCCGTTGCTGCGGATGACATTCGACTGGCAGGAAAACGACATCAAAATGAACCGCTTCATGGTCGAAAAAATGGGCAAGGTCGCTGAGGCGATGAACCCCAAGGCCATTGCCGTGCTCGGTAAAAAAGTCGGCGAGCACTTCAACACAGCGTCGTACCAGACCACCCATTTGAACGGTGGCGCGATCATGGGCACCGACCCGAAAACCAGTGCGTTGAATCGCTACCTGCAGTGCTGGGATGTACACAACGTGTTTGTCCCAGGCGCATCCGCTTTCCCACAAGGCTTGGGCTACAACCCTACAGGGCTGGTGGCGGCGTTGACCTATTGGTCGGCGCGGGCCATCCGCGAGCAGTACCTGAAAAACCCCGGCCCGCTGGTTCAGGCATAAGGAGCGATGACCATGAAAGCACTTGTTATCGCGACGTTTGCCCTATTGAGCAGTTGCTCGATCAGCGCGGCTGAAACCGACTTGGTCAAGCAGGGGGAATACTTGGCCCGCGCGGGTGACTGCGTGGCCTGCCATACCGCCAAGGGCGGTAAGCCATTCGCCGGCGGCCTGCCGATGGAAACCCCCATCGGCGTGATCTATTCCACCAACATCACCCCGGACAAGACCGGCCTGGGCGACTACAGCTTCGAAGACTTCGATAAGGCCGTGCGCCATGGTGTCGCCAAAAGCGGTAGTACGCTTTACCCGGCGATGCCCTACCCGTCTTATGCGCGTGTCAGCGAAAGCGATATGCAGGCGCTGTATGCGTATTTCATGAAGGGTGTTGAACCGGTCGCCCAGGAGAACAAGGACAGCGATATTCCCTGGCCACTGAGCATGCGCTGGCCGTTGGCGGCGTGGCGCTGGATGTTTGCGCCCGAGGTGGCCGACTACCAGGCGCCGGCTAACGCTGACCCTGTGATCAGCCGCGGTGCTTACTTGGTGGAAGGCCTTGGTCACTGCGGCGCGTGCCATACGCCACGGGCGTTGACCATGCAGGAAAAAGCCCTGAGTGCCGCTGACGGCAACGCCTTCTTGTCCGGCAGCGCGCCGCTGGAAGGTTGGATCGCCAAAAGCCTGCGCGGTGACCACAAGGATGGCCTCGGCAGCTGGAGCGAGGAGCAACTGGTGCAGTTCCTCAAGACCGGCCGCAGTGACCGCAGCGCGGTATTTGGTGGCATGAGCGACGTTGTCGTCCACAGCATGCAGTACATGTCGGAAAATGACCTGACGGCTATCGCCCGTTACCTCAAGAGCCTGCCGGCGGTGGATCCCAAGGATCAGCCGCACCAGTACGACAAGCAAGTGGCCGAGGCATTGTGGAAAGGCGATGACAGCCAGCGCGGCGCCTCGGTGTATATCGACAACTGCGCGGCCTGCCACCGTACCGATGGCCATGGCTACACGCGGGTGTTCCCGGCGCTGGCGGGCAACCCGGTGTTGCAGACGGCGGATGCCATGTCGTTGATCAACATCGTGTTGAACGGCGGCACCTTGCCGGCGACCCACACGGCACCGTCGACCTTCACCATGCCGGCGTTCGCCTGGCGGTTGTCGGACCAGGAAGTGGCGGATGTGGTCAGTTTCATCCGTGGCAGCTGGGGCAATCAGGGCGCGCCGGTGAAGGCCAGCGATGTGAAGGACCTGCGCCACAACGACATGCGCACTACCTCCGGTGATGACCTGGGGCAAGTGACGCAGAAGCACTGAGGCTTGCCTGACCGCCAAACGGCACTGGTCAGAACCCTTGCGCCTCGATACTGTATATAAAAACAGTATCGAGGCGCTTTCATGTCTACTCCGCTGCCGCCCCGTGGTCGGGGCACGGCCACCAACCTGCATAACCGCTTTGCGCCTACGGTGAGCGTGGCCGAGGACGATGGCTGGTTTCAGGAAGTGCCACCGACCCAGGGCACCGAAGTGCGTATCGAGACGGCCAAGAGCATCATCACCCGCAATAACTCGCCGGACTTGCCGTTCGATCGCTCCATCAATCCCTACCGTGGCTGTGAGCATGGCTGCATCTACTGCTATGCGCGGCCCAGTCATGCCTATTGGGACATGTCGCCGGGGTTGGATTTCGAAACCAAACTGATCGCCAAGACCAATGCCGCGGACGTGCTGGAGCAGCAGCTGTCGAAGCCGGGTTATGTGTGCGCGCCGATCAACCTGGGTTCCAATACCGATCCGTACCAGCCGATCGAGCGTGAGTACAGGATTACCCGGCAAACCCTCGAGGTGCTGCTGCGTTATCGCCATCCGGTGACCATCATCACCAAGGGCTCGCTGATTTTGCGCGACCTGGACCTGCTCACCGAGTTGGCGCGCCAGCGATTGGTGGCGGTAATGATCAGCCTCACCAGCCTGGACGATGAGCTCAAGCGCATTCTGGAGCCGCGCACGGCAGCGCCGAAGGCACGGTTGCGGGCGATTCGGGTGATGCGTGAGGCGGGGATTCCGGTGGGCGTGCTGTGTTCGCCGATGATCCCGATGATCAACGACAGCGAATTGGAGAGCCTGCTGACCGAGGCCCATGCCGCTGGCGCGCAAAGCGCGGCGTACATGATGCTGCGCCTGCCGCTGGAGGTGGCGCCGCTGTTCGAGGAGTGGCTGGCGGCGCATTATCCGCAACGCGCGGCTCATGTGATGAGCCTGGTGCGCCAGGTGCGTGGCGGTGAGGTGTATGACAGCCGTTTTGGCGTACGCATGCGCGGTGAAGGGCCGTTTGCCGATTTGCTGGCCCAGCGCTTCAGCAAGGCGATCAAACGCCTGGGACTCGATCGACGGGAAGGTTTCAATCTGGACTGCACGGCTTTTTGCCCGCCGGGCAGGCAGATGGCTTTGTTGTAGACTGAAGAGGAAAGGTTTGCCTTTCTTGTAGGAATGGTCTCACTTTGACATCACTGAAACCCGCGATCTAGAGCGGTTCATTCAGTTTGAGTTAAGTTTCGACGGTTACCTTGTTCAGCGAGTGACTGATGAGTCGGCGGCCCGGTTTTGAGGCGTTTGCAACTGTTCTCCCGACCCGGCGTCGAACTGACCTGAAAGCTCCCCTGCATTAATCAAGAGGATGAATCATGAGTGACCAGGATAAACAGCCGTTGGCTGCGTCGGCTTCAGCCCCTCAGGTGGCGGAAACCGCCGATGCAGCGCTTAAGCATATCGTTGACGGCTTTTTGCATTTCCATCACGACGTCTTCCCCCAGCAGGAAGAACTGTTCAAGAAACTCGCCACGGCCCAGAGCCCACGGGCGATGTTCATCACGTGCGCCGACTCGCGCATCGTGCCCGAGCTGATCACCCAGAGCTCGCCTGGCGACCTGTTTGTGACGCGTAACGTCGGTAACGTGGTGCCGCCGTACGGCCAGATGAACGGCGGTGTGTCCACGGCCATCGAATACGCGGTGCTGGCCCTGGGCGTGCAGCACATCATCGTCTGCGGGCACTCCGATTGTGGTGCCATGCGTGCGGTACTCAACCCCGCCAGCCTGGAGAAGATGCCAACAGTCAGGGCCTGGTTGCGGCATGCCGAAGTTGCCAAGTCCATGGTTGAAGACAACTGTGACTGCGCCAACGAAGGCGAGAGCATGAAGGTGCTGACCGAAGAAAACGTCATCGCCCAGCTGCAACATTTGCGCACCCACCCTTCCGTGGCTTCGCGCATGGCCAATGGTCATTTGTTTATCCATGGTTGGATCTACAACATCGAGACCAGTGAAATCCGGGCCTACGATGCGGACCAGTCAGCGTTCCGATCGTTGAGCGGCGACGGGCCGATTCCTTCCGCGACGCCTAAAGCGCGCTTCTAAAACACTTCCCTGCCGGGTAAAGCGGTGGCTGCCATGGACGCAGCCAGGCTTTGCCGCGCCCGGCGAATGCCTCGGGAGAGTCATCATGCGTGCTGCTCAATTGAAAGCTGTATTGCCACGGGAGCTGCTCGCCTCGGTGGTTGTGTTTCTGGTCGCCCTGCCGTTGTGCATGGGGATCGCGATTGCCTCTGGCATGCCGCCGGCAAAAGGTCTGATCACCGGGATCATCGGTGGCCTGGTGGTGGGTTGGCTGGCAGGCTCGCCGCTGCAGGTCAGTGGCCCTGCGGCTGGCCTGGCGGTGTTGGTGTTCGAGCTGGTGCGTCAGCACGGCATGCTGATGCTGGGCCCAATCTTGTTGTTGGCGGGCTTCCTGCAATTGGTGGCCGGGCGTTTGCGCCTGGGCTGCTGGTTCCGCGTCACGGCACCGGCGGTGGTGTACGGCATGCTGGCGGGGATTGGCGTGCTGATTGTGCTGTCCCAGATTCACGTGATGCTCGACGGCGCGCCCAAGCCTTCCGGGCTGGATAACCTGGCGGGGTTCCCGGCGGCGTTGGCCGAGGCGATCCCAACCTTGGGCGGCGGCCTGGGGTGGCAGGCGGGATTGCTGGGGTTGTCGACCATGCTGGTGATGTACGCCTGGGACAAATTGCGCCCGCAACGCCTGCGCTTTGTGCCGGGCGCCTTGTTGGGTGTGGGCCTGACCACTGGGGTCAGCCTGGTACTGGCGCTGCAGGTCAAGCGCGTGGAAGTCCCGGAAAACCTCGCTGACGCTATCGACTGGTTGCGCCCCAGCGACCTGCTCAACCTCGCCGACCCGCAACTGCTGATCGCCGCCTTCGCCGTGGCATTTATCGCGAGCGCCGAAACCCTGCTTTCCGCTGCGGCGGTCGACCGTATGCACAGCGGTCAGCGTTCTGATTTCGATAAGGAATTGTCTGCCCAGGGTGTAGGCAACATGCTCTGTGGTCTGGTCGGTGCCTTGCCGATGACCGGTGTAATCGTGCGCAGCTCGGCCAATGTGCAGGCCGGTGCGACCACCCGTCTGTCGGCTATGTTCCACGGCCTGTGGCTGCTGGCGTTCGTGCTGTTGCTGTCGAGTGTGCTGCAAAGCATTCCGGTGGCGAGCCTGGCGGGTGTGTTGGTGTACACCGGGATCAAGCTGGTGGACATCAAGGCGTTCAAGGCGCTGGGGCGCTATGGGCGTATGCCGATGTTTACCTATGCGGCCACGGCGTTGGCGATCATCTTTACCGACCTGCTCACCGGTGTGCTGGTGGGCTTCGGGTTGACGCTGGTCAAGCTGGCGTTCAAGGCGTCACGCCTGAAAGTGAGCCTGATCGATTTGCCTAAAGACGGTGAAATGGAACTGCGTCTGACAGGCGCGGCGACCTTCTTGAAAGTGCCGGCGCTCACCCAGGTGCTGTCGACGGTGCCTGAGGGGACCACCCTGCATGTGCCGTTGAGCAACTTGAGTTACATCGACCATTCCTGCCTGGAGCTGCTGGAGGAATGGGGGCGGGCCAATGCGGCCAAGGGCTCGACGCTGGTGATCGAGGCGCGTGGGTTGAAGCGAAGGCTGGAAGGTCGGGTCAGGACGACGACGGGGATAGGCTCCGCGCCAGCCTAACCACCCAGCAACCCTGTGGGAGCCGGGCAAACCCGGCTCCCACATTTGATCGTTTGCGACCCAGGAAACTAAGCCGGCTGATCCAACGCCAACTCAACCCCCAACTGCCGCGAAAGGCACGGCCAGCGCTTCCACGCGGCTTCCGTGTCTGGACTCTTGAGTGTCTCGCGGTAGGCTTCTACCGACTCCAGCGCAAAGCTGTCCTCATTAAGCATCTCGTCCACCGCCAAATGCACGGCTTCATCCAATTTGTTGGCGAACGCTTCGCCGATCAACTGGTGGGCGATCAGGTTAGCCACCGTGGTATCCGCCGGAATCAGCGGCTGGCCAAAGTGCTTGATATACAGATCATTCACCTCTTCAACCAATCGATGCGCCAGGTAGGCCTCGTCCAGCAGGCCGTCGAGGCCTTCGTGGCCGGCCAGGATCGCGGGTGGTTGCAGGAAGAAATGTTCGGCAATCTTCAGCACCGGCTTGATCTGGCTTTCGATTCCGGCTTCGCGGGCCACGTCGTTGGCGGCGTCCAGCAAATCCGGGACGAGGTCGATGTAGGCGCTGACAAAGCGGGTCATGACAATGTTGCGATCACCGTCAGCCAGGGAAATGGCCGAATGCAGGTGCGGCAATTGTTTTTCCAGTTGCTGGGCAAGCTGGCCCGTGCTGGCTTCGTGTTGATGGGCACGGGAAATCTGCTCGCGCAATGCGGCGGTGTTCATGAAAGCTCCAGTGATGCAGGCGTAGGAAAAGGGAGAGGATAAGGTAGCTCGTTTATACGAGCGCCTAAGACGCATTTGTCATAATTATTTCATGGTTATGCGCCCGCGTTATATCGAATTGCCATCGTTCGTCGGATAAACGATTCCGCCCCCGGTTTTATTAGCCCTGACCACCCATTTCTACTCATTTGCCCCTACACATTGCGGGGTTGCAGAGCCTGTCTATACTCGGATTTGTACGCGATTAGCTGATGACGCCAGACTGCATAAGCAGGCAAGGCCAGGCGGTTGTAAGCAGTATGGAAGCCGCTCCCTTCGACGCAGGTGCAAACCGGCGGGATAACAAGAACGATAAGGGGAACCCGCAATGATGCGACATCCACACGTTTGGATGGGCCTCCTGTTGTGGTCAGTATTCGGCCAGGCACATGCCGCCTGGACAACGAATATGGCGCCAGGGGCGACAGAAGTCAGTCACGCAGTGTTCGACCTGCACATGACCATTTTCTGGATCTGTGTGGTGATCGGCATCATCGTGTTTGGCGCGATGTTCTGGTCGATGATCGTTCATCGCCGGTCCACGGGCCAGGTCGCGGCCAAGTTCCACGAGAGCACCACCGTGGAAATCCTCTGGACCGTCGTGCCCTTGCTGATCCTGATCGCGATGGCCATTCCGGCTACCAAGACCCTGATCAATATCTACGACAGCAGTGAGTCGGATATCGATATCCAGGTCACCGGCTACCAGTGGAAGTGGCATTACAAATACCTGGGCCAGGACGTGGAGTTCTTCAGCAACCTGGCTACGCCCGCCGAACAGATCCATAACCAGGCCACCAAGGGCGAACACTACCTATTGGAAGTCGACCAGCCGCTGGTGTTGCCGGTGGGCGCCAAGGTGCGCTTTCTGGTGACCGCCGCTGACGTGATCCACTCCTGGTGGGTGCCGGCCTTTGCGGTCAAGCGCGACGCCATTCCCGGGTTCGTCAACGAGGCCTGGACCCGCGTTGAGAAACCCGGCATCTACCGTGGCCAATGCGCCGAACTGTGCGGCAAGGACCACGGCTTCATGCCCATTGTGGTCGAGGTCAAGTCCAAGGCCGACTACGAAACCTGGCTGGGTGAGCGCAAGGAAGAGGCCGCCAAGCTCAAGGAGCTGACCTCCAAAGAGTGGACGCTGGAAGAGTTGGTGGCCCGTGGCGACAAGGTCTACCACACCACCTGCGTGGCCTGTCACCAGGCCGAAGGCCAGGGCCTGCCGCCGATGTTCCCGGCGCTCAAGGGCTCCAAGATTGCGACCGGCCCGGCAGCTGACCACCTGAGCATTGTCTACCACGGCAAGCCTGGCACCGCGATGGCGGCTTTCGGCAAGCAGCTCTCGGAAGTGGACATCGCCGCCGTAGTGACCTACGAGCGCAATGCCTGGGGCAACAACAAAGGCGACATGGTCACGCCTAAAGACGTGCTGGCCATCAAGCAGGCGGAAAGCAAATGACCTCTCTCAAGGCGTTTACCTCGACCCGCCCCGCCCACCCGCTTGCAGGAGAACGGCCATGAGCGCTGTGATCGATGACCATGGTCACGCCGACCATGCCCACGGCCCCGCCAAGGGGTTGATGCGCTGGGTGCTGACCACCAACCACAAAGACATCGGCACCATGTACCTGTGGTTCGCCTTCGCCATGTTCCTGCTCGGCGGCTCGTTCGCCATGGTGATCCGCGCCGAGCTGTTCCAGCCCGGCCTGCAGATCGTGCAGCCGGCGTTCTTCAACCAGATGACCACTATGCACGGGCTGATCATGGTGTTCGGCGCGGTGATGCCGGCCTTCGTCGGCCTGGCCAACTGGATGATCCCGTTGATGATTGGCGCGCCCGACATGGCCCTGCCGCGCATGAACAACTTCAGTTTCTGGCTGTTGCCGGCGGCGTTCCTGCTGCTGGTTTCGACGCTGTTTACGCCCGGCGGCGGGCCGAACTTCGGCTGGACCTTCTACGCGCCGCTCTCCACTACCTACGCGCCGGAAAGCGTGACGTTCTTTATTTTCGCGATCCACCTGATGGGCATCAGTTCGATCATGGGCGCGATCAACGTGGTCGCCACCATCCTCAACCTGCGTGCGCCGGGCATGACCTTGATGAAAATGCCGCTGTTCGTCTGGACCTGGCTGATCACCGCGTTCCTGCTGATCGCGGTGATGCCGGTGCTGGCGGGCTGCGTGACCATGATGCTGATGGATATCCACTTCGGCACCAGCTTCTTCAGTGCGGCCGGCGGCGGTGACCCGGTATTGTTCCAGCACGTGTTCTGGTTCTTCGGTCACCCTGAGGTGTACATCATGATCCTGCCGGCCTTCGGCGCCGTCAGCTCGATCATCCCGACCTTCTCGCGCAAGCCGCTGTTCGGCTACACCTCGATGGTCTACGCCACGGCGAGCATCGCGTTCCTGTCGTTTATCGTGTGGGCGCACCACATGTTCGTGGTGGGCATTCCGCTGGTGGGCGAGTTGTTCTTCATGTACGCCACGCTGCTGATCGCCGTGCCCACCGGGGTGAAGGTATTCAACTGGGTCAGCACCATGTGGCAAGGCTCGCTGACCTTCGAGACGCCGATGCTGTTTGCCGTGGCTTTTGTGATCCTCTTCACTATCGGCGGGTTCTCCGGGCTGATGCTGGCGATCGCTCCGGCGGACTTCCAGTACCACGACACCTATTTCGTGGTGGCGCATTTCCATTACGTACTGGTGCCCGGCGCGATCTTCGGCATCTTCGCCTCAGCCTACTACTGGTTGCCGAAATGGACCGGCCACATGTACGACGAAACCCTGGGCAAGCTGCACTTCTGGCTGTCTTTCGTGGGCATGAACATGGCGTTTTTCCCGATGCACTTCGTCGGGCTGGCGGGCATGCCGCGCCGGGTGCCGGACTACAACCTGCAGTTCGCCGATTTCAACATGGTCTCGTCGATTGGCGCGTTCATGTTCGGCGCCACGCAGATCTTCTTCCTGTTCATTGTGATCAAGTGCATCCGTGGCGGCCCGCCGGCACCCGCCAAACCGTGGGATGGCGCTGAAGGCCTGGAGTGGAGCGTCCCGTCACCGGCGCCATACCACACCTTCACCACGCCGCCGGAGGTCAAATGAACAGGATGACGGGAGGCTGCCATGGCTGAGTCCGTGCCCACCAAGCGCCTGGTCACCCGCCTGCTGATCCTGGTGGTGGCGATGTTCGCCTTCGGCTTTGCGCTGGTGCCGATCTACGACGTGATGTGCAAGGCGTTCGGCATCAACGGCAAGACAGCCGGGCAGTACGAGGGCGAGCAGATCGTCGACCCTACGCGTCAGGTGCGGGTGCAGTTTTTGTCCACCAACGCCATCGACATGGTCTGGGATTTTTACGCCAAGGCTGACGAAGTGGTGGTCAATCCGGGCGCGGTGACCGAGATGCTGTTCGTGGCCCACAACCCCACCGACAAGCCGATGACGGCCCAGGCCGTGCCCAGTATTTCCCCGGCCGAAGCGGCGATGTACTTCCACAAGACCGAGTGCTTTTGCTTCACCCAGCAAGTGCTGCAACCGGGCCAGCGCATCGAGATGCCGGTGCGTTTCATTGTCGACCGCGACATGCCCAAGGATGTGAAGCATCTGACCCTGGCGTACACGCTGTTTGATATCACTGCGCGCCAACCGCCGGTGGCTGCCCACAGCGGCGGCTAGCTACTGTTTGCCCCCTCAATCAGGAGAGCGAATACATGTCGTCTCATGATACGTACTACGTACCAGCGCAAAGCAAATGGCCAATAATTGCCACGTTTGGCCTGTTGATCACGGTGTACGGACTGGGTCTGTGGTTCAACGACCTTAAAGCCGCGCGGGCGGAATCCCACGGCCCGTGGATCTTTTTCGTCGGCGGGCTGTTGCTGGCCTACATGCTGTTCGGCTGGTTCGGCGCGGTGATCAAGGAAAGCCGCGCCGGTTTGTACAGTTCGCAGATGGACCGCTCGTTCCGCTTGGGCATGACCTGGTTCATCTTTTCCGAGGTGATGTTCTTTATCGCCTTCTTCGGTGCGCTGTTTTACGTGCGCCACATGTCGGCGCCCTGGCTGGCGGGTGAAGGTTCAAAGGGCGTAGCGCACATGTTATGGCCGAACTTCGAGTTTGCCTGGCCGTTGCTGAATAACCCCGACCCGAAAATGTACCCGGCACCGGAAGGCACTATCAGCCCGTGGGGCCTGCCGCTGGTGAACACCATTCTGCTGGTGAGTTCCAGCGTGACCATCACCATCGCCCACCACGCGCTGCGTAAAGGCCATCGTGGTGCGCTGAAACTCTGGCTGGCGATTACCGTGCTGCTGGGCCTGGCGTTCCTGGGGTTCCAGGCCGAGGAATACATCCACGCCTATAAAGAGCTGGGCCTGACTTTGGGCTCAGGGGTATATGGCGCGACGTTCTTCATGCTCACCGGGTTCCACGGCGCTCACGTCACCATCGGCACGATCATTCTGTTTGTGATGCTGATGCGCATCCTCAAGGGGCATTTCAATGCCGAGCACCAGTTCGGTTTCGAGGCGGCCAGTTGGTATTGGCACTTTGTGGATGTGGTGTGGATCGGCCTGTTTTTCTTCGTCTATGTGCTGTGAGGCGCTTTACCACGGCGCATGAGACACCAGCTGGCCGCTGAAAAAGCCCCAGGCGATCAGCGCCACGGTGATCACGGCCAATACGACACGCACGGTCAAGGCAGTGACGAGGCGATTGGAGTTGCCCTCGTCCTTGACCAGGAAGACCAAGCCACTGAACAGGCTCACAACGGTCGCGATCAGCATCAGGGCAATAGCGGCTTTGAGCATGGTCGGGCTCCAACGGGATGGGCGGGCAATGAAAACAAGTATAGCCAGCGCCATAAAATGCTTTCGGCCGGGAATCGCACCGACATTGGTGGTGTTGGTGCTGCTGCCGTTGATGGTGGGTCTGGGGTTCTGGCAGTTGTCTCGCGGCCATGAAAAACAGCTGCTCGTGGACAGCTACGCCGAGCGGCGCACGGCTGACCCGATCAGCAGCATGCACCTCAACGACACGGCTGACCCGGCTTTCCGCCGCGTTCGTCTGCGCGGCCAATTCGACGCCGAACACAGCGTATTCCTCGATAACCGCATGCGCGACGGCAAGGCCGGCGTAGAGCTGCTGCAACCCTTCCACGACCAGGCCAGTGGATTGTGGCTGTTGCTCAATCGCGGTTGGCTGCCCTGGCCGGATCGGCGCACGCCACCCGCCTTCACCACGCCGGATCAGCCGTTGAATCTCGACGCCTGGGTGTACGTCGCCCCCGGCGAAACCTTCCAGTTGCATCCGGATCCCGCGACCGCGCAATGGCCACGCTTGCTGACGGCTTTGCACCCAGCAGCGCTTTGGGCTGAGTTGGGTCGCAACGGTTTCGCCTATGAGTTGCGGGCCGAAGCCGGCCCCGGCACCTACGAAACCACCTGGCCGATCGTCGCGATGGGCCCGGAAAAACATATGGCGTATGCCGTGCAATGGTTCGCCATGTCGCTGGCGTTGCTGGCGCTTTATCTCTACCTCGGATGGCATAACAAAAAGGAGAAGCCCCATGGGAGCGGCCACGAATCCACTCAACATGTCTGAAACCCCGGACCGGCGCAAAGGCCGTTGGCAGTTGATCCTGATCCTGATGATGGTGATCGGGCCCATGGCGCTGGCCACCTTTATGTACAAGCTGCAGTTCTGGGTGCCGGAAAGCCGCAGCTACCACGGCGAGATGATCGGCAACGGCCAGACCCGCGCCGACATT
Source organism: Pseudomonas azotoformans (assembly GCF_001579805.1). Lineage (NCBI taxonomy): Bacteria > Pseudomonadati > Pseudomonadota > Gammaproteobacteria > Pseudomonadales > Pseudomonadaceae > Pseudomonas > Pseudomonas azotoformans. Next base: position 1,579,340 of record NZ_CP014546.1, read on the forward strand.
GGCGTACAGGCCGATGAGCAGCGCTGGCAACTGCTGGTGACCGCACCCACTGCCTGTGCAGCGGATTGCCAGCAATTGGTGTACCTCGCACGCCAACTGCAAATCAGCCTGGGTCGTGATGCCTCCCGCGCCAGCCATGCCTTGGCCAGCGCGCAGCCGGTGAGCGCGGAGTACGAGGCCAAGCTGAAAATTGAATACCCGCAGCTGCAACGCTACCCGCTGGACTTGTCGACCTTCAGCAAAGACGCCGCCGCGCCGGGTGATGCGCAACTGTGGATCGTCGATCCCCACGGCAACCTGGTGTTGCGCTACGACGCCAAGGTCAAGGGCAAGGATTTGCTCAACGACCTGCGCCACCTGCTGAAACTGTCGAACATCGGATAAGGGCATCGTCATGGCCAAACCTGGATTTCGCCTCGCGCTGTTTGCCACCTTGCTGGCGCTGATCGTCGTGCTGCTCGGCGCCTATACGCGGCTGACCCACGCCGGCCTGGGTTGCCCGGATTGGCCGGGCTGCTACGGCTTCATCAGCGTGCCCAAGACCGAAGCCCAGTTGGCTCATGCCGAGCTGCATTTCCCCGATACGCCGGTGGAGGCCGACAAGGGCTGGGCCGAGATGACCCATCGTTATTTCGCCGGCACCCTGGGCTTGTTGATCGTGTTGCTGGCCGCGCGTTCGTGGAGCCATCGGCGCGATCCGGGCCAGCCGGTCAAGCTGCCGCTGTTCCTGCTGGCGGTGGTCTTCGCCCAGGCGGCGTTTGGCATGTGGACGGTGACATTGAAGTTATGGCCGCAGGTGGTGACGGGGCATCTATTGGGCGGCTTTGCGACCTTGAGCCTGCTGTTTCTGCTGACCTTGCGCTTGTCCGGCGTATTGCCCGCGTTGATCGTGCCCAAGCGCCTGCAATATTGGGCGACGGCGGGCCTGGTGCTGGTGATCGGCCAGATCGCGCTGGGGGGCTGGGTCAGTTCCAACTACGCGGCGGTGGCCTGTATCGATCTGCCGACATGCCATGGCGAATGGTGGCCGGCGGCAGATTTCGCCAATGGCTTTCATCTGACCCAGCACATCGGGCCCAATTACTTGGGCGGGCAACTGGACAGCGAGGCGCGCACGGCCATCCACCTGACCCACCGCATTGGCGCCGTCATCGTCAGCCTGGTGCTGCTGGGCCTGGCCTGGCAACTGCGTGCAGTGGGCATGACGCGCTTGGCCGGCTTGCTGCTGATCGCCCTAGCGGCGCAAATCTGTCTGGGCCTGAGCAATGTGTATTTCCACTTGCCGCTGCCGGTGGCGGTCGGGCACAACGCTGGCGGCGCGGCCTTGTTGCTGACGCTGGTGCTCGTCAACTATCACGCCCGTACCAGTCTGGTCCGGGTACGCAACCAGTTGCCGTTCGGCTGGCGTTTTATCCCACGCAAACACGTATCGGGCCTCATCACCCTTAAAGGAGAGATGCCATGGCGACCTTGATCGGCGCGCGTCACAGCCAGGCGATCTGGCGTGACTACCTGGAGCTGACCAAGCCGAAAGTGGTGGTGTTGATGCTCATCACCTCCTTGGTAGGGATGTTCCTGGCAACCCGTGCGGGCGTGCCATGGACGGTGCTGGTGTTCGGCAACCTGGGGATAGCCCTGTGTGCGGGCGGCGCGGCGGCGGTGAATCACGTGGTGGACCGACGGATCGATGCCGTAATGGCTCGCACCCACAAGCGGCCGTTGGCAGAGGGGCGTGTATCGCCGCTGGCGGCGCTGGCCTTTGCATTGTTTCTGGCTGTTGCGGGATTGGCGCTGCTGTTGGCGTTCACCAACCCGCTGGCGGCCTGGCTGACCTTGGCTTCGCTGCTCGGCTACGCCGTGATCTATACCGGTTTTCTCAAGCGGGCGACGCCGCAGAATATCGTCATTGGCGGCCTGGCCGGCGCGGCGCCGCCGCTGTTGGGATGGGTGGCCGTCACCGGGCATGTCAGCGCAGAGCCCTTGTTGCTGGTGCTGATCATCTTCGCCTGGACCCCGCCGCACTTCTGGGCCCTGGCCATTCACCGCAAGGAGGAATACGCCAAGGCCGACATTCCGATGCTGCCGGTGACTCACGGCGAGCATTACACCAAGGTGCATATCCTGCTCTACACCTTCGCCCTGCTGGCGGTGAGCCTGATGCCCTATGTGATCCACATGAGCGGCCTGCTCTACCTGGTGTGTGCACTGGTATTGGGCGGGCGCTTTCTGCAATGGGCCTGGGTGTTGTACCGTGGCGGTCGGCCGCACGCGGCGATCAACACCTTCAAGTACTCTATCTGGTACTTGCTGCTGCTGTTTATCGCGCTGCTCCTCGACCACTACCTACTGTTGAACCTATGACTCGAACTCAAAAAACTGTCTTCATCCTGGTGGCCCTGGTGGCATTGATCATGGGCCTGACCGTCAACAAAGTGCTCTCGGGCAAAGGCCAGGGCGATCCCACCGCCTTGATCGACGCCGGTATCATCCTGTTGCCGCAAAGCCGTCAGTTGCCGCCGGTGACCATGACCAATCAGGAAGGCCAGCCGGTGGTGGTCAACGAATTGAAAGGCAAGTGGAGCCTGTTGTTCTTCGGCTACACCTTCTGCCCGGACATCTGCCCGACCACCCTCGCCCAGCTGCGCCAGATCAAGAGCGAATTGCCCAAGGAGGTTGTGGATAAGTTGCAGGTGATCTTGGTCAGCGTCGATCCGCATCGCGACACGCCGACACAGCTCAAGCAGTACCTGGGTTACTTCGATCCGCAGTTTGTCGGGTTGACCGGTGCCAATGTCGAGGAGGTGCAGAAGGTGTCGAATGCGGTGAGCATTCCGTTCATTCCGGCCGATACCAGCAAACCCAACTACACCGTTGACCACAGTGGCAACCTGGCGCTGATCGGGCCGGATGGGACTCAGAGAGGGTTCATCCGTGCGCCGTTGAACAACCAGAAGCTGGTGGCGCAGTTGCCTGCATTGTTACAGCGCCCATAAACAAAACCCCCATTCGACCGGGTCGGATGGGGGTTTTGTTGTTTCAGCGGTGGATCAGAACGCCGGCTTGATCGCGCCTTTGTACTTCTCTTCGATGAACTTCTTCACTTCAGGCGTGTGCAGGGCTGCAACCAGCTTCTTCACGGCGTCCGAGTCTTTGTTGTCTTCGCGGGTCACCAGGATGTTCACGTAAGGCGAGTCGCTGCCTTCGATGACCAGCGCATCCTTGGACGGGTCCAGCTTGGCTTCCAGCGCGTAGTTGGTGTTGATCAGCGCCAGGTCGACCTGGGTCAGCACGCGCGGCAGGGTGGCGGCTTCCAGTTCGCGGAATTTCAGGCTTTTAGGGTTGGCGGTGATGTCCTTGATGGTCGACAGGATGTTGGTCGGGTCCTTCAGGGTGATCAGGCCGTTCTTGGCCAGCAGCAACAGGGCGCGGCCGCCGTTGGTGGCATCGTTCGGGATGACCACGTTGGCGCCGCTTGGCAGCTCGTCCAGCTTCTTGTACTTGCTGGAGTAGGCGCCCAGAGGTTCCAGGTGCACAGCGCCAACGCTCACCAGGTGAGTGCCCTTGGCCTTGTTGAACTCATCCAGGTACGGCTGGTGCTGGAAGAAGTTGGCGTCCAAGCGCTTTTCAGCGACTTGTACGTTCGGCTGCACGTAGTCGGTGAAGACTTTGACCTGCAGGTCTACGCCTTCTTTGGCGAGGGCAGGTTTCACGAATTCCAGGATTTCCGCATGAGGCACCGGCGAAGCAGCGACCGTGATGGTCTCGGCGTGGGCGGAAAACGCGGCAACGGCGGCGAAAGCAACCAGTAGTTTTTTCATCCAACAAGCTCCTTGTTCGGGCATGTACCGGCGCGCGGCCGGCAATGGCCGTTATTTTCGAGAAAAGTGCACCACCAGCTTGTCGCCGACGGTTTGCAGAATTTGCACCAGGATCAGCAGCATCACCACGGTGACCACCATCACATCGGTCTGGAAACGCTGGTAACCGAAACGGATCGCCAGGTCACCCAGGCCACCGGCACCGACCACACCGGCCATCGCCGTGTAGGACACCAGTGTAATCGCCGTCACCGTAATCGCCGCGAAAATGCCAGGACGGGCTTCGGGCAGCAAGGCGTTGGTAATGATCTGGCGTGTGCTGGCGCCCATGGATTGGGTGGCCTCGATGATGCCGCGGTCCACTTCACGCAGGGCGGTTTCCACCAGGCGCGCGAAGAACGGCGTTGCCCCCACGACCAGCGGCGGAATTGCACCCGCTACGCCCAGCGAAGTGCCGGTGATCAGGACGGTGAACGGGATCATCACGATCAACAGGATGATGAACGGCAGCGAACGCAGGATGTTCACGATCAGCGACAGCAGCGCGTACAGGCCTTTCTGTTCGAACAGTTGGCGCGGGCTGGTCAGGAACAACAGCACGCCCAGCGGCAGGCCGAGCACCACGGTGAAGAACAGCGAGCCGAACAGCATGGTCATGGTGTCGCCGGTGGCGAGCCAGATTTCCGACCAGTCAATATTGGCGAAGAAACTCAACAGGACGTCCATTAGCGCAGGATCTCCATGTGGACGTCAGCGGCGGTGAAGCGCGCAAACGCGGCTTCCATGTCGCCACCGGTGACGGCGAGGGTCAATTGCCCGTAAGGGATGTCTTTAATGCGGTCGATACGACCGGCGAGGATGCTGTAGTCCACACCCGTTTCGCGGGCGACGGTGCCCAGCAATGGCGCGTAGGTCGCTTCGCCCTGGAATGTCAGGCGCACGATGCGGCCTGGCACATGGGCAAAGTCGTCGCGTTGCTCGTTTTCGTCGACCTGCTCGGACTCTTGCACGAAGCGCTTGGTGGTCGGGTGCTTGGGATGCAGGAACACATCGGCCACCGAGCCTTGCTCGACGATCACGCCCGCGTCCATTACGGCCACCTGGTCGCAGACGCGGCGGATCACGTCCATTTCATGGGTGATCAACACGATGGTCAGCTTCAACTCGCGGTTGATCTCGGCCAGCAGTTGCAGCACCGAGGCGGTGGTCTGCGGGTCAAGGGCGCTGGTGGCTTCGTCGCACAGCAGGATCTTGGGCTTGGTCGCCAGGGCGCGGGCGATGCCGACGCGTTGCTTCTGACCACCGGACAACTGTGCCGGGTATTTCTTGGCGTGGTCCGACAGGCCCACGCGCGCCAGCAATTCCGCGACGCGCAAGTCGATGTCCTTGCGCGACAATTCGCCGGCCAGGGTCAGTGGCAATGCCACGTTGTCGGCGACGGTCTTGGACGCCAGCAGGTTGAAGTGCTGGAAGATCATCCCGACCTGCTGGCGGAAACGGCGTAGGCCGTTGGCGTCCAGGGCGGTGACTTCTTCGCCGTCCACCGTGATCTGGCCGCCACTCGGTTCTTCGAGGCGGTTGATCAAGCGCAGCAGTGTACTTTTGCCCGCGCCGGAATGACCGATCAGACCAAACACCTGGCCGTTCTCGACGGTCAGGCTGGTGGGGTGCAGCGCGGGAATATCCCTACCGGCGACGCGGTAGGTTTTATGGACATTTTGAAACTCGATCACGTAGCGAACCTTGTGGGGCGCATGGAAAAGGGATCAGCGGTTAGCCGGGCGCGCATTTTAGCCTGTCCGTATAGCGTTTCTTAGCATTTATTTCGCATTCATCCAGCGATTTGGCAATAACGCGATCAAAGGTCATAAAAAAGGAACGGCCCAAAACCCCATCAGTCACTACTTAAGCAATGCGATTCCCGGGTGCCGTGCCTGGGTCTGAATAAGGAGTTTTGACTGATGAGTACGAAAAAGCCAAAGAGCGAACTCGCCGGAACCGACACCCTGGACCGTAAGAACACCAATGCCAAGCTGGAGGCCTTGGAAGAATTCCGCTCTGACGCGACTGGCCAGGCCCTGCGTACCAACCAGGGTGTAAAGATTTCCGACAACCAGAACAGCTTGAAGGTCGGCGCGCGCGGGCCTTCGCTGCTCGAAGATTTCATCATGCGTGAAAAGATCACGCATTTTGACCATGAACGCATCCCGGAGCGCATCGTGCATGCGCGCGGCACCGGTGCCCATGGTTACTTCCAGACCTATGAGAACCATTCGGCGCTGACCAAGGCCGGTTTCTTGCGTGATCCTGGGCAAAAAACCCCGGTGTTCCTGCGCTTTTCCACTGTGCAAGGCCCGCGTGGCTCCGGTGATACGGTACGCGACGTACGCGGTTTTGCCGTGAAGTTTTTCACCGACGAGGGCAACTTCGACCTGGTCGGCAACAACATGCCGGTGTTTTTCATTCAGGATGCGATCAAGTTTCCCGACTTTGTCCACGCGGTAAAACCCGAGCCCCACAACGAGATTCCTACCGGCGGTTCGGCCCACGATACCTTCTGGGACTTCGTGTCGCTGCAGCCGGAATCGGCGCATATGGTGATTTGGGCAATGTCCGACCGGGCGATTCCTAAAAGCCTACGGGCCATGCAGGGCTTTGGCGTCCATACCTTTCGCTTCATCAACGCTGAAGGGAAGTCCAGTTTCGTTAAATTCCACTGGCGCCCTACCGCCGGCACCTGCTCGCTGGTGTGGGACGAAGCGCAAAAGCTCGCCGGTAAAGATACCGACTACCATCGCCGCGATCTCTGGGAAGCGATTGAGATGGGCGATTACCCCGAGTGGGAATTGGGCGTGCAGGTGATTCCCGAGGATAAGGAGCATGCGTTCGACTTCGACATCCTCGATCCGACCAAGCTGATCCCCGAAGAACTGGTGCCGATCACCCCGCTGGGCAAGATGGTGCTGAACCGCAACCCGGATAACTTCTTCGCCGAGGTCGAGCAGGTCGCGTTCTGTCCGGGCCATATTGTGCCGGGGATCGACTTCTCCAATGACCCGTTGCTGCAGGGCCGCCTGTTTTCTTACACCGATACGCAAATCAGTCGACTGGGTGGGCCGAACTTTCATGAGTTGCCGATCAACCGCCCGGTGGCGCCGTTCCATAACGGCCAGCGCGATGCCATGCACCGCACCACCATCGACAAAGGGCGTGCGGCGTACGAACCCAACTCCATCGATGGCGGCTGGCCCAAGGAAACCCCGCCTGCGGCGCAGGACGGTGGCTTCGAGTCGCACCATGAGCGCATCGACGCCCATAAGGTGCGTGAGCGTAGCGAGTCGTTCGGCGATCACTTCTCCCAGGCGCGGCTGTTTTTCCACAGCATGAGCAAGCATGAACAGGAACACATTATTGCGGCCTACAGCTTTGAGTTGGGCAAGGTGGAGCGTGAGTTCATTCGCGCGCGCCAGGTGAATGAGATCCTGGCGAATATCGACCTTGAACTGGCCAAGCGTGTGGCGCAAAACCTGGGCTTGCCGGTGCCGAAGAAAGGCACGGTGCCGGAGCGCAAGACGTCGCTGTCGCGCTCACCGGCCTTGAGCCAGGCGAACCTGTTGTCGGGCGACATCAAGACGCGCAAGGTGGCGATTCTCGCGGCTAACGGTGTGGATGGCGCGGCGATCGAGGCATTGAAGAAAGTGCTGAAGGCCGAAGGCGCCCACGCCAAATTGCTCGGGCCGACCTCGGCACCGGTCACCACGGCGGACGGCAAGAGTTTGCCGGTGGATGCGTCCATGGAGGGCTTGCCGTCCGTGGCGTTCGACGCGGTGTTTGTACCCGGCGGCGCCAAGTCGGTAAAGGCGTTGAGCGAGGACGGCGTGGCGCTGCACTACCTGCTGGAGGCGTACAAGCATCTGAAGGCGATTGCGGTGGTGGGCGAGGCCAAGCAGTTGCTGGACCTGTTGAAGCTGGAGGTAGATGCGGGGTTGATCGTCGGTGGGGATGCCAAGGCGTTGAAGGCGTTTGTGGCGGCGATTGCCCAGCATCGGGTCTGGGATCGGGAGCCTAAGGCTAAGGCGATTCCGGCTTAAGCGTTAAAAGGATCGCTCCCACTGGGTGGGAGCGATCATCTTTTCTTACTCCGCCTTGCGCGGAATCAGCACCACCTGCGCCGGGATCTTCTTCAAGATCTGCCGGTGAATCTTCAGGTCATACCCCGAATCAATTCGCTTCACCCGTTTGGTCAGCAATGTGGCCAACCACGGGTAATCCTGGGTGCGCGGCGCCTGGATGGTCACATCGCACTGGTAATTCACCACGTCGGTGGCGATCGCATCCAGCTGATGACGCAGTTCTTCAATATCGGTGAGGTTCAGCGCCACCGTGGTACTGGGCGCCGCCGGGTCGATGACCTTGGCGGCGGGCTTGGCTTCGGCGGCTTTCAGGGCGGCTTCGGCTTTATCCAACTCGGCCTTGCGGGCGTGGGTGATGGCGCTGTTGACGCCGCCGGTCAGTGCGGGCGCCTTGGGCATCAGGGCGCGGGCGCGGCTCAGGGCGGTGGCAGCGGCGTTGACGTCACCCTTTTGCAACACGATCTGGCTGCGCTGCAGGTAGGCTTCTGCCAATTGGCGCTGATAGTTTTCTAGCGCCGGGTCGTTGGGCGACTGGGCTTGCAGTGCCGCCAACTGGTCTTCGGCGGTGGCCAACTCGCTGCTGGCCAGGTTTTGTTCCAGCTGCGCGATGGCCGCAGCGCGTGCGTCCGGGGCCTCGGGGGCGGCGGGCGGTGTGCTTTGACAGGCGCCCAGCAGCAAGGAAAATGCGGCAAGGAGCAGATAACGGGAGGTGAACGGCTTCATTCCTGCGACTCTCTATTTGCGCAAAAAGCGAGCAAGTCTACACCCCTCGACGGGGCAGGACAAAACTCAGCAGAAACAGGGCGGCGGCCGTGACCACAATCGATGGCCCCGCCGGCGTGTCCTTGAACCAGGACAGCGCCAGGCCCCCGCACACCGCAAGCATCCCCAGCAGGCTGGCGCCGATCGCCATCTGCTCCGGCGAACGGGCATGGCGCTGGGCGGCGGCTGCGGGAATGATCAGCAGCGACGTGATCAACAATACGCCGACAATCTTCATCGCGACAGCAATCACCACGGCGATCAACAACATCAGGGCCATGCGCAGGCTCGGCACGGGCAAACCTTCCACCGTGGCCAGCTCTTCATGCACGGTGATTGCCAGCAACGGGCGCCACAAGGCCACCAGCAAGACCAGCACGGCTGCGCTGCCGCCGAGAATCCAGGCCAGGTCGGTGGTGCTGATTGCCAGCAGGTCGCCAAAGAGGTAGGCCATCAGGTCGATGCGCACTTCATGCATGAAGCTCAGCACCACCAGGCCCAGGGACAGCGTGCTGGGCGCCAGGATGCCCAGCAAGGTGTCGGAGGCCAGTGGCTGGCGTTGTTGCAGGGTCACCAGCAGCACCGCCAGTAACAGACAGCCCACGGTCACGGCGATAGTCGGGCTGACATCCAGCAAGAAGCCCATGGCCACGCCCAAGAGCGCGGCATGCGACAACGTATCGCCAAAATAGGCCATGCGCCGCCAGACCACGAACGAACCCAGTGGGCCCGCCACCAACGCCAAAGCCAAGCCTGCCAGCAGGGCGTAGAGCAGAAAATCAGCCATGCTTGCAGCTATCTCCATGAACGTGGGTATGAGGTGTGGCGGGATCGTCGACCACGGCGCCATGCAGGTCATGGGCGTGGTCGTGATGGTGGTGGTAGATCGCCAGGCTTTGGGCGTTCTTGCCGAACAGCTCGACGAAGGCCGGGTCGCCGCTGACTTGTTCCGGGTGGCCGGAGCAGCACACGTGACGGTTGAGGCACACCACCTGGTCGGTGGTACTCATCACCAGGTGCAAATCATGGGACACCATCAGCACGCCGCAGCCATGGCGGTCGCGCAGGCGGGTGATCAGGCTGTACAGCTCGGCCCTGGCCGGCGACGTCGACGCCTTGCACGGGCTCATCCAGCACCAACAGTTCCGGCTCGCGCAACAAGGCACGGGCTAGCAGCACGCGCTGCATTTCGCCGCCGGAGATGCTTTGTACCGGGCTGTCGATCACCTGCTCGGCGCCGACCTCCTTGAGCGCCGCTTGCGCACGGGCACGGTCCACGCCCGGCACCAGGCGCAGGAAGCGCAACACGGACAGTGGCAGGGTCGGATCCACGTGCAGCTTCTGCGGCATGTAGCCGACACGCAGCTTGGGCTTGCGCCATACACTGCCGGTGTCGGGCTTGAGCAGGCCGAGTACGGCGCGCACCAGGGTGGTCTTGCCGGCGCCGTTGGGGCCGATCAGGGTGACAATCTGCCCAGGCTCCACGCTTAGCGCGATGTTATCCAGCACGGCTTGCCCGGCGAACGTGACCCCGACCTGTTCCAGGCGGATTAACGCGTTGCTCATCAAGCCCCCTGGCAGCCCGCGCACAGGCCGACCACTTCGACCGTTTGCCCTTCGACCCGGAAACCAACGTCGGCAGAGCTCTTGATGATGGCGTCGCTGATGCTTTTTTGTTCAAGCTCGATGGCGGCGTGGCACTCGCGGCAGATCAGGAACTGGCCCTGGTGCGCATGTTCCGGGTGGCTGCAGCCGACAAAGGCGTTCAGCGAGGCGATGCGATGCACCAGGCCGTTTTCCAGCAGGAAATCCAGCGCGCGATACACGGTCGGCGGCGCAGCGCGGCGGCCATCCTGCTCGCTGAGCACGCCGAGGATGTCGTAGGCGCCCAGCGGCTTGTGGCTCTGCCACACCAACTCCAGCACGCGACGACGTAGGGCGGTCAGGCGCAGACCCTTCTGTGTGCACAGGGTATCGGCCTCCGACAGCGCGGTATGCACGCAGTGAGAGTGGTCGTGGGGACGGCTGGCAAGCGGTGTTTTAGGCATGAGCGGCGACAGACATTTGATAGAGACGTTATTATGTTACCCGTTCCTACGCCATTGAGTGGTCATCGTGTCCCGACTTTTTCCCGTTTTTGTCGTATTTGTCACCAGTTTGTTCGTCGCGAGCGCCGCTCAGGCCGAGGTCAAGGTGCTGACCAGCATCAAACCGCTGCAGTTGATCGCCGCGGCCGTGCAGGACGGTGTTGCCGTTCCCGAGGTGTTATTGCCGCCGGGTGCGTCGCCGCATAACTATGCGCTGCGTCCATCCGACGTACGGCGCGTGCAGTCGGTGGACCTGCTGTACTGGATCGGCCCGGATATGGAAAGTTTCCTGCCGCGCGTGCTGAAAGGTCGTACGACTGCGACAGTGGCAGTGCAGGACCTGCCAGGCATGAAGTTGCGTCGTTTTGCCGAAGATAGCCACTCGCACGCCGATGAAGCCGACGAACACGACCACGATCACCGCCCAGGCAGCCTGGATGCGCATCTGTGGCTGTCGACGGTGAACGCTCGGGTGATTGCGGCGCGCATGGCGGCTGACCTGGCTGCCGCCGACCCGGCCAATGCTGCGCGTTACCAGAGCAACGTGAAGGCCTTCAATGACCGCCTTGATGCCCTGGATGCTCGCCTGAAAGCCCGCCTGGCGCCGATTGATGGCAAACCTTACTTTGTGTTCCACGAAGCCTTCGATTACTTCGAAGACGCTTACGGCCTCAAGCACACCGGCGTGTTCAGCGTGGCTGCTGAGGTACAACCCGGCGCCCAGCATGTGGCGGCGATGCGTACGCGTTTGCAGGAAGTGGGCAAGACCTGCGTGTTCAGCGAGCCGCCGCTGCGTCCGCGTTTGGCTGAAACGCTGGTCTCCGGCTTGCCGGTGAAGCTGGCGGAGTTGGATGCGCTGGGTGGTTACACCCCGGCTACCGCTCAGGGTTATGAGCAGGTGTTGGAGAAGTTGGGCAATGATTTGGCGGGTTGCCTGGAGTCCTTGTAGAAGCCGGCAAGCCGGCTCCTGCAAAGGTTAGAGTGCGAAGGGCAGGTGCACGGTAACCTGCTGACGCTGCACCAACCGATGCTCGAACTCCGCCGGGTCATGGATCAACACGTCCTGCCCGGCGAACGATTCAGCCGCGATCAGGCGTGACAACCAGAACCGCACACAGGCCACGCGCAGCATCGTCGGCCATAACTCGGCTTCCTTGGCGGTAAACGGTCGCAGACCTGCATAGGCCCCCAGCAATGCCCGTGCGCGTTGCCCATCGATCACGCCATCCGCGTCCGAACACCAGTCATTCAGGGCGATTGCCACGTCGTACAGCATCGGACCTGAGCAGGCGTTGTAGAAGTCGATCAGCCCTGTAAGGTGCGTCCCTTCGAACATCGCGTTGTCGCGGAACAGGTCGGCGTGCACGTTGGCGCGTGGCAGCGCGAGGATCTCAGCCTTGTGGGCTGCGATCTCGGTCAGTGCATCCTGCAGCAGGCCTTGTTGTGCGTCGTTCAAGTGCGAAATCAACTGCCCGCCTTCGCTGAGCATCCAGTCCAGGCCGCGATCGGTCTTGCGCTCCAACACCTTTTCACCTTGGGTTGCCAGGTGCAGATGGCCCAGCAGATCACCGACCTGCGCGCAGTGCTGCGCGTTGGCATCCTTGATGTGCTTGCCGGCCAGGCGCGGTTGCAGCAGTGCGGGTTTGCCTTTCAGCTCGCGCAGAGCCACGCCGTCGGTGGTGCGCAGGGCGTAGGGCACGGGCAGGTCGGCGTCGTGGAGCACGTCGAGCAGTTCGATGAAGAACGGCATTTCCGCGACCGGGCCACGTTCGACCAGGGTCAGGACGAACTCGCCCTGCTCCAGGCTGATAAAGAAATTGGTGTTTTCACTACCGGCGGCAATCCCCTGGAAGTCGATCAGGCGGCCGAGGCCGTAAGGGGCGAGAAAGGTTTCCAGCTCGGGCCGAGCCAGGGGGGTGAACACAGACATGGTTAAAACTGCCAGTACGGGCGCCGCAATGCGCGGCGCCAATTTAAGTTAAGAAATCATTTCCATTCGAAAATCTTCCATGACGGGATCAGCATATCCGGCTGGTCAGAGCGGATGAAGTTCGCATCGGTTCCGTCGGCGCGCACCAGGAAGTACGGAGGCGCGCCCTTCGGCGTTACCTTGATCGCATACAGGAAGCCGTTTTGGCGGTACTCCTGGATGGTCTTGTCGCCTTCCGTGCGAATGGTCACTTCCGGATCGCCCCCAGGGGCGCTGTCTGCCGCCATGGCAGCCATCGGAGCGAGTGCAATCAAGCCGGTCAACAGCAGGCGATTGAATGTACGCATGATAACCTTGTCCCTTTGTCGTCATTGGTCCGGCTATTCTAGCGCCTGACCCGCCGAAAAGGTTGATTCTGCTCATGAGCCAAGCACCCCTCGTCCTGGTGGACGGTTCTTCTTATCTGTACCGCGCCTTCCACGCGCTGCCACCGCTGACCACCTCCAAAGGCCTGCCCACCGGTGCGGTCAAGGGCGTGTTGAACATGCTCAAAAGCCTGCGCAAGCAGTACCCGAACAGCCCGTTCGCGGTGGTGTTCGACGCCAAGGGTGGGACCTTTCGCGATGACATGTACGCCGAATACAAGGCCAACCGCCCGAGCATGCCCGATGACATGCGCCTGCAGATCGAGCCCCTGCACCAGAGCGTGATCGCCCTGGGTTTCCCGTTGCTCTGCGTCGAAGGCGTCGAGGCCGATGACGTCATCGGCACCCTGGCCCGCAGCAGCGCGGCAGCCAACCGCCCGGTGGTGATCTCGACCGGTGACAAGGACATGGCGCAGCTGGTCGACGGGCACATTACCTTGGTCAACACCATGACCGGTAGTTCGATGGATATCGACGGCGTAAAGGAGAAATTCGGCGTCGCACCGGAGCAGATTATCGACTACCTGGCGCTGATGGGCGATTCGTCCGACAACATTCCAGGCGTTCCGGGCATTGGTCCCAAGACTGCTTCCGGCTTGCTCGTCGGCGTGAACGGCGGCATCAAAGAGCTCTATGAGCAGCTGGATATCGTGCCGACCCTGCCTATCCGTGGCGCCAAAACCCTGCCGGCCAAGTTGGAAGAGCATCGCGAGAGTGCATTTCTTTCCTACCAGTTGGCGACGATCAAGTGCGATGTGCCATTGGATGTCGGCCTGGATGACCTGCACCTGATCGAGCCGGATCGCGAGAAGCTGCTGGAGTTGTACACCCTGCTGGAGTTCAAGAGCTGGTTTGATGAAATACAGCGTGACGCCAAGCGTGTGGAGCTCAAGGCGGCGCCTGCTGTTGAGGAAGTCGTTGAGGCAGTGGCGCCAGCAGAGGCGAGCTACACCACGATTCTCGACCAGGCGACCTTCGACATCTGGTTGAAGAAGCTCAATGACGCGAAGTTGATCGCCTTCGACACCGAAACCACCGGTATTGACGCCCAACAGGCGCAGTTGGTCGGCGTTTCCTTCGCCGTCCAGCCCCATGAAGCAGCCTACATCCCGCTGACCCACTCCTACATCGGCGCGCCGGAGCAGTTGGATCGCGACACCGTGCTGCTGGCCCTCAAGCCGCTGCTGGAAGACCCGAGCAAGCTCAAGGTCGGCCAGCATGCCAAGTTCGACATGAACATCCTGGCCAACTGTGCCATTGGTGGCGATCCGGCGAATGGTATTACCGTGCGCGGCATCGCCTTCGACACCATGCTTGAATCCTATGTGCTCAATTCCACGGCCACCCGCCACGACATGGACAGCCTGGCCAAGAAGTACCTGGACTACGACACCGTCGCCTTCCAGGACATCGCCGGCAAAGGCGCCAAGCAGCTGACATTCGACCAGATCGCGCTGGAGCAGGCTGGCCCGTATGCGGCGGAAGACGCCGATATCACCTTGCGCCTGCACCAGGCGCTGTTTGCACAACTGTCCGCCATCCCGAGCCTGGCGAGCGTGCTCACGGAGATCGAAATCCCGTTGGTGCCGGTCTTGGCGCGTATCGAACGCCAGGGCGCGCTGGTCGACAAGGATCTGCTGGGCATCCAGAGCATCGAGCTGGGCAACAAGATGGTCGAACTGGAGCGCCAGGCGTTCGAGATCGCCGGCGAGGAGTTCAACCTGGGCTCGCCCAAGCAGCTCGGCGCAATCCTTTACGAGAAACTCGGCCTGCCGGTACTGAAGAAAACCGGCAAGGGCCAGGCCTCCACAGCCGAAGAAGTGCTGGCCAAGCTGGCCGAAGATGACTATCCGCTGCCCAAGGTGCTGATGCAGTACCGCAGCATGAGCAAGCTGAAAAGCACCTACACCGATCGCCTGCCGGAGCAGATCAACCCGCGCACCGGGCGCATCCACACCTCCTATCACCAGGCGGTGGCGGCCACCGGGCGCTTGTCGTCCAGTGATCCGAACCTGCAGAACATCCCGGTGCGTACCGCCGAAGGGCGGCGCATTCGCCAGGCGTTCGTCGCGCCCAAGGGCTACAAAATGTTGGCGGCGGACTACTCGCAGATCGAACTGCGGATCATGGCGCACCTGTCCAAGGACGAAGGCCTGATGAACGCCTTCCGCGACAACCTGGATGTGCACACCGCTACGGCGGCAGAAGTGTTCAAGGTCGAGCTGGGCGAGGTCACCTCGGATCAGCGTCGCAGCGCCAAGGCGATCAACTTCGGCCTGATCTATGGCATGGGCGCGCAGAAGCTCGGTAAGGACATTGGCGTCGATACCAAGACGGCCAAGGCGTATATCGATGTGTATTTCGCCCGTTATCCCGGCGTGCGCGAATACATGGAGCGCACCCGTGCCCAGGCGGCTGATCAAGGTTATGTCGAGACGTTCTTCGGTCGTCGCCTGTACTTGCCGGACATCAACTCCAACAAGCCCCAGGAGCGCGCAGCGGCAGAACGTACCGCGATCAACGCGCCGATGCAGGGTACGGCGGCGGATATCATCAAGAAGGCCATGGTGCGGGTGGACAACTGGCTGACTGAGTCAGGCCTGGATGCCAAGGTGATCCTGCAGGTGCACGATGAACTGGTGCTGGAGGTGCGTGAGGACCTGGTGGCGCAAGTCAGCGAGAAGATTCGCGAACACATGAGCGCTGCCGCACAGCTGGATGTACCGTTGCTGGTGGAAGTGGGCGTGGGCAACAACTGGGACGAAGCGCACTGAGTCCGGGACTCTGCCATCACCTTGTGTGGTGGCAGAGTGCTTTAGTGCGGAAATCGCCGTCGGTTATTTCAAATAGTTTTTCGAACCTGCCGGAACTTAACCCGTGAACTGCTACTCAGAGTTACTGAATGGGTGGTGAAGCCCTTCAATGCTCCTATGTTGTGTTAAGTGTTGGCAGATATCTGGACCCCGCCCTAGCGGTCCGGAACTTGAACCCCGAACTTCCCCTCCCCATACGAAGTCCGGGGTTTTTTTTGCCTGCAGAAAAGTTACTCGGCCAGTTCCGCGCCCTTGTCGGCCAATTCCATCCAGCCTGCCAGCACGGTGTAGGCCTCTTCCAGGCCCATGCGTTTTGGTGCCGAGAACAGCTGGATGGTGATCGCGTCACCCCAACCTTTACGGATTTCGGATTGCACTTTGAGCAGGGTGTTTTTGGCCGCGCCGTAGGTCAGCTTGTCGGCCTTGGTCAGCAGGATGTGCATCGGCATGCCGCTGGCGACCGCCCAGTCGAGCATCAACAGGTCGAAGTCAGTCATCGGATGGCGGATGTCCATCATCAGAATCAAACCCTTCAAACTCTCGCGGCCACCCAGGTAAGCCTCCAGGTGACGCTGCCAGTGCAGCTTCAACGGGATAGGGACTTTTGCGTATCCGTAGCCCGGCAGGTCGACCAGACGCCGATCATCGTCTAGCTTGAAGAAATTGAGGAGTTGCGTGCGGCCCGGGGTTTTCGAGGTGCGTGCCAGGCTGGCGTGGGTCAGGGTGTTCAGTGCGCTGGACTTGCCAGCGTTGGAGCGACCGGCAAAGGCGACTTCAAAGCCCTCGTCATCGGGGCATTGGTCAACTTTGGCGGCGCTGAGCATGAACGTGGACTGTTGGCACAGACCGAGGATGGGATTCTTGAGTTGCATGAGATTTCCGATGTGGGCGGTGCCGAAAAAGGGTGCGGCAAGCGGTGTCGTTTCCGTTTCAGTAGCGCCAGTATATAATGCCGCAGATTTTGTGTGTGCTTTGTCCCAGCGAAGGATGAGGTTCACGGGAGCGATAGACCTTTATTGCGCATTAGAACGCAAAACGCTCTCAAACCCTGAAATGGTCGACGTATGACCAAGTGGTTGCTCGCTATCGGTGTCCTGGTCCCGCTTTACGGCGCTCAGGCTACACAGGATCCGGAAGCGGTGTACAACCGAGTTTGCGTGGCTTGCCATGCCGGCCAGTTGCCCAACGCCCCCAGACGGGGTGACCAGGCAGCCTGGGCGCCAAGACTGGCGCAGGGCATGGACACGCTGGTGCAACACGTGACCCAGGGTTTCAAGGCAATGCCGCCGCGTGGTTTGTGCATGGACTGCAGTACTGAGGATTACCAGGCCGTCATTCAGTTGATGGTGAGTAAACCCGGTAGATAACTCTTAAACCCCTTAGCCGTAGTTGGATTAGCTGATGAACAAACTGATCGTGAGTCTGCTGTTGACCTTGGGCATCACCGGTGTTGCCCATGCTGCAGGCGACGCTACAGCGGGCCAGGCGAAAGCCGCCGTATGTGGTGCTTGCCATGGACCGGATGGTAACAGCCCGGCGCCGAACTTCCCCAAACTGGCCGGCCAGGGCGAGCGTTACCTGACCAAGCAGATGCAGGATATCAAGTCCGGCAAGCGCACGGTCCTGGAAATGACCGGCTTGTTGACCAACCTCAGCGATCAGGACCTGGCAGACATCGCGGCGTATTTTGCCAGCCAGAAGGGCAGTGTGGGAGCTGCCGATCCGAAACTGGTGGCCCGTGGCGAGAAACTGTTCCGCGGCGGCGACCTGGAAAAAGGCCTGCCTGCCTGCACCGGTTGCCACTCGCCCAATGGCGCGGGCATCGCCGCCGCCGGCTTCCCGCACCTGAGCGGCCAGCACGCTACCTATATCGCCAAGCAGTTGACCGATTTCCGCAAGGAAGAGGCCGGGCGAGCCAACGATGGCGACGCGGCAATCATGCGTACCATCGCCCGCAAGCTGAGTGATGAAGACATTGCGGCGGTGTCCAGCTACATCCAGGGCCTGCACTGAGGTGCACGCAACGTTAACACTCGATTAATCCCGCGATGCAAGCATAAAAAGGGTGGCCCAGGCCGCCCTTTTTTGTGGCCGGTGCCGTTACACTAACGAACTCATGCCCGCGTAGACCTGTCACAACAAAGGTCGCGTGAGGCGACTTTATTTGTCCAGGAGTAAAGCATGCGTAATCTGATCCTCAGCGCCGCTCTCGTCACTGCCAGCCTCTTCGGCATGACCGCACAAGCTGCCGACGTGCCGCTTGAAGCCGGTAAAACCTACGTTGAATTGGCCAACCCGGTTCCGGTTTCGGAACCAGGCAAGATCGAAGTGGTGGAGCTGTTCTGGTACGGCTGCCCGCATTGCTACGCCTTTGAGCCGACCATCAACCCGTGGGTTGAGAAACTGCCCAAGGACGTCAACTTCAAACGCATCCCTGCCATGTTCGGCGGCCCATGGGATGCCCACGGCCAGTTGTTCCTGACCCTGGAAGCCATGGGTGTGGAACACAAGGTCCACAACGCGGTATTTGACGCAATCCAGAAGCAAGGCAAGCGCCTGACCAAGCCAGACGAAATGGCTGACTTCGTGGCCACCCAAGGTGTCGATAAGGACAAGTTCCTGGCCACCTTCAACTCCTTCGCCATCCAGGGCCAGATCAAACAGGCCAAAGAGCTGGCGCAGAAGTACGGCGTGCAAGGTGTTCCTACCATGATCGTCAACGGCAAATACCGTTTCGACCTGGGCACCTCCGGTGGTCCTGAGCAGACCCTCAATGTTGCCGACCAGCTGATCGCCAAAGAGCGCGCAGCCAAGTAAGGGGCCCGTCATGCGCCGCTGGGGTACCGAACGTGGGGTTGGCCTGCATGACCCGCAGGTCAACGAACATCACCTGGAATCCACGGGCCTGCCGGCAGACAGCCGCCTGCGCCTGCTGAGCTTCAATATCCAGGTGGGTATCAGTACCGAGAAATACCGGCATTACCTCACCCGTGGCTGGCAGCACCTGCTGCCCCACAACGGGCGGGCCGGCAACCTGCAAAAGATCGGCAACCTGCTGAACGACTTCGACCTGGTTGCCCTGCAGGAAGCCGACGGCGGCAGCATGCGCTCCGGTTACATCAACCAGGTGGAACACCTGGCCCAGCTCGGTGCCTTCCCTTACTGGTACCAGCAACTCAATCGCAACCTCGGGCGCCTGGCGCAGCACAGCAATGGCGTGCTCAGCCGCTTGAAGCCCTCCGCCATCGAAGACCACCCGCTGCCAGGCCCCAAGGGCCGGGGCGCGATCCTTGTGCGGTTTGGCGAAGGCCCGGAAGCCTTGGTGGTGGTGATGATGCATCTGGCGCTGGGTGCCCGCACCCGCACGATGCAGTTGGCCTACATCCGAGAGCTGATTGGCAATTACAAACATCAGGTGCTGATGGGGGACATGAACACCCATGCCAGCGACCTGCTGCAAAATTCTCCGTTGCGCGACCTCGGGCTACTGGCGCCGCAAGCCGAAGCCACGTTCCCCAGCTGGCGTCCGCAACGCTGTCTTGACCATATCCTGCTCAGTCCGACTCTCACACTCGAAAGTGTGCAGGTGCTGGCGCAGCCCATCTCCGATCACCTGCCGGTCGCGGTAGAGATTCGTCTGCCGGGTTCGCTCACGGCTGATGCATTGCCCGCGTTGAGTTCCGGCCCTCGCGGACCCCTTGCATGAGCGACGACGCCCAGCGCTGGAAAGAAAAATACCTTAAAAGCATCGAGCAACAAGAAAAGCTCGAACGCCGTTGGGCCGCCCGTCTCGACCTGCTGCGCCGTGGGCTGGTGCGCAGCACCCTGGCCGCTGAAGGCACTGACCGCGCCGTCGACCAATGCATGAAGGAAATGCGTGACGTTGTTCGCACCGACGATATGGACGCCGCCCTCGCCGCCTTGCTGCCGCGCCTGGAAAAGGCGGTGCTGGATTCGGAGCAGCGCCGTGAAACCCGAGTCGATCAGATCAGCACCGCGCTGACGTCCCTGGTCACGCAACTGCAAAAGCTGCCGCTACCGCGTGAAGTGGCCCGTCCGCTGAAGACGTTCGCCAAGCAGCTAGACGGCCGAGTCAGCCAGGCGCGCGAGATTCCCTTGCTGCTCAGCGAATTGAGTGGCCTGCAAGGCCAGGCGCTGAACAACCTGGAGCCGGACGGCGAAACCCCGCGTCCGGGGCCAGGGCTTTTGCAGCGCCTGTTTGGTGCCAAGGACGTCGCGAACGAGGCGGTGGAGAACGAGGCGCCGCCCCGCCCGGCTCCGCAGCCTGCGCCGGCTAAGCCGGTCGCTACCGAGCCACAGCCGCCCGAGCAATCCGAGGAGCTGACGCAAGCGTTGCGCGCCTTTGCGCCGCAGCCTCAAGAAACGCTCGCCCCTGTCATTGAGCCCGTAGCGCCCGCCAGGTTGGCCGAGCCCTCCAGCGAAACCTTCGTCTACGAAGCCCCGCCTCAAGCCGCACTCCTTGAAACGCCCTTGGCGCGTGTCGAGCCCGAGCCTCAAGTCGAAGAGCCTGCGCCGGAAAGCGCGCTCGCCGCCTTCATCGAAACACCTGAGGTTCAGGTCGAAGCGCCGGAAGAGACCGTCATCGGCAGTCTGTCGCTTCCTCCGGTGCTGGAGGTCGAAGAGCCAGATCCCGACGAGCTGCAAGCGGATGGCACCTATGCCTTGCCCGACTCCCCGGAGCCGTCCTACAGCTCTGTGGCCAAGCACATCGAAGACACCCTGCTCGGCCTCTTGGAAGAACTCTCGCTGCCCGAGCGCCACCGGCCCCAGGCCGAAGCCATGCGCGAGCGCCTGGCCCATGGCCTGAACTGGTACGAACTGCTGCCGATCCTGGATGACCTGGCGGTGTTGATGCTGGCTATCACCGACAGCGGCCAGCATGAGTTCGAGGCATATCTCAAGCAGCTCAACGAGCGGCTTGAAGCCTTTCAGGGGCACTTGCAGGTCGCCAGCGATGGACACGCCGACAGCCGTTCTGCCGCCCGCGAGCTGGACACGCAGATCCGCGAACAGGTCGATGGCCTGCAAAGCAGCGTGCAGGAAGCTGCCGACCTGGACAGCCTCAAGCACGTGCTGGAAAGCCACCTTGAAGGCCTGCTTGGCACCATGGACGAGCACCAGCAGCAGCGTGATCTGCGCGAGCAGGAAACGGCAGCGCGTCTGAAAGGCTTGGCCGAGCGTGTCGCCAATATGGAACAGGAAGCCCAGGGCTACCGGGAGCACCTGGAGGTGCAGCGCCAGAAAGCCTTGATCGATCCGCTCACCGGGCTGCCCAACCGCGCAGCCTGGAGTGAACGCCTGGATCAGGAGGTCAACACCTGGCACCAGTGTGGCAACAACTTGTCGCTGGCGATGTTGGACCTGGATCATTTCAAACGTATCAACGATGGCTACGGCCACCTAGCGGGCGACAAGGTACTGAAGATCATCGCCAACGTGCTGCGCAAGCGTCTGCGCTCGACCGACTTTATCGCGCGCTTTGGTGGCGAAGAGTTTGTGTTGTTGATGCCGAACTCATCCCTGGCGGATGCGCTGGCGGCGGGCGAAGTGTTGCGCGCCGCGATCGAAGCGTGTCCGTTTCACTTCAAGGGCGAGCCGGTGACCATCACCGTTTCAATGGGTGTGGCGCAGTTCCAGCCGGGAGAGCGCAGTGACTTGGCGCTCAAACGTGCCGATGAAGCGCTGTACCGAGCCAAGGCGGCGGGACGGAACCAGGTGCAGGCCGCCTAAAAGATGTTCCATTTTGTAATTTGACGGTTGGGTCACAAAGGGTACGTTACACTGTTGCATTATCGTCTTCAGTGTAATGTCTTCCGCCATGAAATCCTTGTACTTCGCCTTTGTGTTTCTTCTGCTCGCAGGTTGCGCCAGCGGCCCGCGCCTGGACACCAGCCACCCTTCGGTGAATCACGACAACCGCGTGCAGTTCGTGGTCGTCCACTACACCTCCACCAACCTTGAACGCTCCCTGGCACTGCTCACCCACGGCCAGGTCAGCAGCCATTACCTGATCGGCGACGACGCCTCCGGCACCATCTACAAGCTGGTGGATGAGAGCCAGCGCGCCTGGCATGCCGGCGAAAGCGAATGGATGGGCCGTACCTGGCTCAACTCCAGCTCAATCGGCATCGAGATCGTGAATCCCGGCTACAAGGACACGCCGACCGGTCGCTTGTGGTACCCGTACTCCGAAGCGCAGGTTAAATCCCTGGTGGTGTTGCTCAAGGACATCAGCAAGCGCAATGGCATCGACCCCAAGAACATCATTGGCCACAGCGACATCGCACCGCTTCGCAAGTTGGACCCGGGCCCACTGTTCCCTTGGAAACACCTGGCGGATGAAGGGTTGGGCGTGTGGCCGAATGCCCAGGCTGTTGCGCGGTTCCAGATGCAATACGCGGCGGAACTGCCAAGCATTACCTGGTTCCAGGAAGAGCTGGCCCGCCTGGGCTACCAGACGCCCCAGACCGGCGAGTTGGATGTCGCCACGCGGCATGTGATCGCGGCATTCCAGATGCATTTCCGGCCGTCGCTGTTTGACGGCACACCGGATGCGGAAAGTGCCGCAATCCTGCGCGCGCTGAACCGAACTTAAAGCGGCAACGCCATGTAGAACTGAGTGCCCTGCCCCGGCCGCGAATACACGCCCATGCGGCCGCCGTGCAGTTGCACGATCTCCTTGCACAGCGCCAGCCCCAGGCCGGCGCCACCTTTCTTGCGGCCCACCTGGACAAAGGGTTCGAAGATCCGTCCCTGCTGGCCATAGGCGATGCCTTCGCCGTTATCTTCCACACTGACAATCACTCGTTCGCCATGACGACGCGCCTGCAGGCGAATTTGCCCGCCAGCCGCCGTGTGGCGCAGGGCGTTGCCCAGCAGGTTGTCCAGAACCCGCTCAAGCTGTGCCTGGTCTGCATACAATCGAGGCAGGTCGGATTGCGTTTCTACCAGCAGTTCGATGTTCTGCGCTTTGGCCGGCTCGACGAAACGCGCACGGGCATGTTCCAGCAGGTCAGTCACATCGCACGGGCCCAAGGTGAGTTTCTGCAGGCCGTTCTGGTAGCGAGAGAAGTTGAGCAGGTCGTTGATCAACTGCATCAAGCGCTGCATTTCTTCATTGACTGTATCCAGCAGGTCCGCTTCACGAGACTCTGCCGGGAACTTCGCACGCTCGCGAAACAACCCGAAGGCCATGTGCATGCCGGTCACCGGCGTGCGCAGTTCATGGGAGGCGCGTAACACGAACTCGCTGCGCACCCGCTCGAAGGCGCGTTGTTCGGTGACGTCGTGCAGCACCATCACTGCGCCGAGGATATGCCCCTGGGTATGGCTGACCGGGGTCAGGCTGTAGGTCAGCAGACGCAGCTCGCCTTCGACCTCCACTTCCAGATCGTCCGGTGCCCGCTCCAGGTTACCGCCGCGCAGGACCAGTTGCAGTTGCTCGTCCAGCTCGGGGCGTACGAGTGCCTCTCCCAGACCTTGACCGAGGCGTTCCTCGTCCCAGCCCAATTGGCGCTGGGCCACAGGGTTGAGGTGTTCCAGGCGGCCTTGGCGGTCAATCATCAGCAGGCCATCGTCGATGCTGTCGAGTACGGCTTGCAGGCGCTGTTGACCGGCCAGCAGTTCATCGACATTAGTTGCCTGATGCTGGCGCAACGCTTCGGCCATGATGCCGAAGCGGCGGGTCAGCTGGTTCATTTCCGCTGCGGACGAGATCGGCAGTGTCACTTCGAAGTCGCCTTGGCCGATTTTGTCGGCAGCTTTGGCCAGCGCTTCGATGGGGCCGCCAAACCGTCGGGCGATACCATGCGCCGTGACAAACCCGATGATCAGCACGGCGAGCCCCACCAACCCCAGCAATCCGGCGATTAATAGCGCACGTTCGCGGGATTTGTGTTCGCTGTTGCTGATGTTCTCCAACGCCTGCTTGTGTTCGTTGATCAGGCCGTTGCGCAACGTATTGAAGGTGTCGGTGAGTTTTTCCTTGGAGCCTGGAGGGGGCGTCGGTTGCTGGGACTCGTCAAACGCATCCAACAAAGCCTGATACTGGCCTCGGGCCTCACTGAAGCCACTCCCGCGATTGTCCCGCTGTTCATGGGCGATGCCCTGGTCGAGCAGGTCGAAGTAGCGTTGCTTGGACGCTTGCAGCGCCTCGGGGTCGGGGCGCTCCTCCAGCATCATGATCAATTGATCGCCCAGGCTCTGGCGCAGCTTGAGCCCAAGGTCCAGCGTAATGAAGTTGCTGCGAATCAGCGATTCCTGGGTCTTGGCCATTTGCATGACGCTGACCAGGCCCAGGATCAAACCCAACAGGGCGACGGTGATCAACGCTGAGATACTCAGGAACAGCCGAGTGCGCAGCTTCATCGCTAGCTTCATAAGGTACAGCTCACAGGTTGTACTGTTTGCGTTTGCGGTACAGGGTCGACGCGTCGATGCCCAAGGTGCGGGCTGCCTGGTCCAAGGTGTCGCTGGTGGCGAGCACGGCGCCGATATGGGCTTTTTCCAACTGATCCAGGCTCAGCGCCGCGCCGATGCGTGGGGCGTTGTTGCCAGGCTGTTCGGCCATTCCCAGGTGGGTGATCTCCACCTTTTCTTGCGGGCAGATGATGCTGGCGCGCTCCACGACGTTGCGCAGTTCGCGGATATTGCCCGGCCAGCGGTAGTTGAGCAGTGCTTCGCGTGCCTCATCGCTGAAGCCGCGCGCCGGTCGGGCGTATTCCTTGACGAAGCGCGCCAGGAAGCGGTCGGCCAGGGTCAGAATGTCTTCACTACGCTCGCGAAGCGGCGGCAGGTGCAAGGTGATCACATTGAGGCGGTACAGCAAGTCCTCGCGGAAGCGGCCGTCGCGGACCATGTCTTCCAGGTTCAGGTTGGTGGCGGCCAGTATGCGTACGTCGGCACGTCGAGTGACCGGATCGCCGACGCGCTCATATTCCTTGTCTTGGATAAAACGCAGCAACTTGGGTTGCAATGTGAGGGGAAAGTCGCCGATTTCGTCGAGAAACAGCGTTCCGCCGTCCGCTTGGTTAACGCGGCCCAAGGTACTTTCGCTGGCGCCGGTAAACGCACCGCGGCTATGACCAAACAACTCGCTTTCCATCAGTTCCGCCGTCAGCGATGGGCAGTTGATGGTGACGCAGGACTTCTTCGAACGCTTGCTCCAGCCGTGAATAGCGCGGGCGAGTTCGCCTTTACCGGTGCCGGATTCACCCAGGATGAGAATGTTGGCATCGGTGCCGGCCACCTGGCGCGCGGTTTCCAGCACCACCATCATTGCCGGGCTGTGGGAATCGAGGCCGTCTTTGGGCTGGCGAACTTCGCCTTCAAGGGCTTCGAGGCGCGCAGAGAGTTGGCGCACTTCCAACTGCTTGGCGGTGGCGAGGCGCAGTTGATCAGGGCTGCAAGGCTTGACCAGGTAATCGGCAGCGCCGGCCTGGATCGCATCAACAGCGGTATCCACTGCCGAATGAGCAGTGACGATCACTACACGCATCCAAGGCGCTTGGATGCGCATCTGGGCCAGCACATCCAGGCCATTGTCTTCGCCCAGTCGCAGGTCGAGGAAGCACAGGTCGAACACCTGGCGCTGCATCAAGGCATCGGCCTGAGCGGCGCTGTTTGCGGTGGCTACGGTGTAGCCCTCATCTTCCAGGCAATAACGGAAGGTGCGGAGGATCGCGGATTCGTCATCCACTAAAAGAATGCGGCCTTGAAGTTCCTTGGCTGATTCCATCTGTCCCGCGCTCCTTAAACTATGAATGATGGTGTTTAGTCCCGGAATAATCGGGCAAGTTGCATGGTTTATTCTGATCGATAAAAGGCAGCGTCGTGCAGCTATCTGCATCGTTTCCTACAAAGCCCCCGGCTGATGGCGTTTTCATGCCGTCTTGCCACTTCGGCAACACTCATTCCGTGTTCTATCCCTTGATCCGACCGCTGGCCATCGTGCATTTCGCACGGCGCTCAGAGGGGCATCGTGCAGGATGCTGGGGGTCAACCCAATCGGTAATATTCAACTCATTGATTTTATTGAGTTTTATTTTGTAAAAAAGCTGGCATGCACTCTGCAATATCTCTCCCAACGAATAATCAGAATGCGGGAGAACAGCAGCATGACTCGCCAAAACCTCAGCCCATTGCGTGTATCGCCACTGCGCTTGCAACAAGGCCTGTTTGCCAGCCTGGCCCTGATGGTCACGCTGATTGGCGGCCAGCAGCTGCAACATTGGCAGCAGAGTCAGCAGCACATCCCCCAGTTTGAACGTCCGTCCATGACCCAGACCCATTTCCGTTCCGTTGGCAGTGTTGCTGCCGATGTAACAGCCCCGCAGTTGCGGATGGTTGACCAGGAGTCCGCCCTGAGTGAACTGCCATCCCAAGAGCGTTGGGTGTTCTAGGCAACAACAGCCGTTCGTATTGAGCGGTTGCACGGCACTACCGCTGTTACCCCTATAAAAGCGTAAGGAGAATCACCATGTTGAGTTGGGCAATCACATTTCTGATCATCGCCATTGTGGCTGCAGTCCTGGGCTTCGGTGGTATCGCGGGCACCGCCACGGGTATCGCAAAAATTCTGTTTGTGGTCTTCCTGGTGATGTTCATCGCTTCCTTCTTCTTTGGTCGTCGCGGCCGAGGCTGAACATGACCACTTTGTCCCTTAAAGCTATTGCTGCCGTCCTGCTCTTGGGCGGCAGCGGCTGGGCGATGGCCGCCAACGACGGCCAATCCCGGGCCAATGAATTGCTCAGCGCGGACCCGCAATACCGCGAAACCTGGCAAGGCGTGGTGAAGAAAGAAGAACGCTTGCCGGAATGGGTAATGAACCTGTCGGGTACAGCCGAACAGATGAACGCCGTGGAAGAAGATGGCGACAAGTATTTGGTCGGGCCACTCTGCGAAACCGCTGACACGTGCCTGAACAAACGCCTGATCGTTGCCTTCAGCCTCGACAAGGAAGATGCCTACGCCATGTTGGTGGAAGTCCCGGCCGGCCTGCCGGCGGACAAATCCCCAACGCGGCACGCCGATTACCGTTTTATCGGTAAGCCGGATGAAGGCATGCAGAAGTTGCTGATGGAGCAGCTGAAGAAAGATCCGAATTGGTATTAGGTTCCGTCCGACGCTTCTGTCGTCTGCGGAGACTGCGTCCATAGAAAGAAGCCCCCTCGCTTCTTTCTGTTTGCATCGCTCGCCAAGGGCGGTGCATGACCAAGGGGCCGGGTTGCTCTGATCAATCGGGATCGGCGTGACCTACGGGTACAGGGAGTGCCTGCGCAAGGGCCGGGTCAGGCGAAAAGCTGCGACGCAGGTTCACAAGCTCATGGCTTGCTGAACTTGCGGCGGGCTTATTGCTCTTTTGTTATGCCTTCCTTAGTCGAATATTTCCCTTCTGCTTGTTCAGAACCATTTCTTGGTATGTCCGGTCGACCATCTATCGATAAATTTTGGTGGGGGCCATAGGACATTTCTGACACTAAACAACGGAATTCCCAGGCATTTCTGCCAGCTCACCACAGACGTCCTGATTCTCTGAGCGAGCCGGGTTTGGCCGGTTCACGGCATATTTGTCGGACAAAATGTCACATTTGAACTGACCGTTCGGACAGTTATTATAGAAAAAGGCCATGCCGATTCGGCATAGGGTAGGCGTTTACGGCATTAGACGTCGCTCCCTTGCATGGGAATAGTTGCGCCTTTTTTCGCCTGCCAGTAAGCCATTTCGGCCACGCTGCGGTGACCTTCCATGGAGGCAGATGCACACACTTTTTCGCTCTCGAGCGTTGCAGCTGGCGCATTTGCCTTAAGTTCACTTGAAGTAAGGGTAATGACATGAAGAAGGCAAAGCTAAGCCTCGCCTGGCAGATCCTCATCGGTTTGGTGCTGGGGATCGCAATCGGTGCAGTGCTCAACCATTTCAGTGCTGAAAAGGCCTGGTGGATCAGCAATGTGTTGCAGCCAGCGGGCGATATCTTTATCCGCCTGATCAAGATGATCGTGATCCCGATTGTGATCTCCTCGCTGATCGTCGGCATTGCCGGGGTCGGTGACGCGAAGAAACTTGGGCGTATCGGCGTCAAAACCATCCTTTACTTCGAAATCGTCACCACCATCGCCATCGTGGTCGGCCTGTTGCTGGCCAACCTGTTCCACCCAGGCGCTGGCATCGACATGAGTACCCTGGGTACCGTCGACATCTCCAAGTACACCGCCACCGCCGCCGAAGTGCAGCATGAGCACGCGTTCATCGAGACCATCCTCAACCTGATCCCGTCGAACATCTTCGCCGCTGTCGCCCGTGGCGAAATGCTGCCGATCATCTTCTTCTCGGTGCTGTTCGGCCTGGGCTTGTCGAGCCTCAAGCCTGAGCTGCGCGAGCCGCTGGTGACCATGTTCCAGGGCGTGTCCGAGAGCATGTTCAAAGTCACCCACATGATCATGAAGTACGCCCCGATCGGCGTATTCGCATTGATCGCCGTGACCGTCGCCAACTTCGGCTTTGCCTCCTTGCTGCCGCTGGCCAAGCTGGTGATCCTGGTTTACGTCGCCATCCTGTTCTTCGCCTTTGCGGTACTGGGCCTGATCGCTCGCCTGTTTGGCTTCTCGATCCTCAAGCTGATCCGCATCTTCAAGGATGAGCTGGTACTGGCCTACTCCACCGCCAGCTCCGAAACCGTGCTGCCGCGCGTGATCGAGAAGATGGAAGCCTACGGCGCGCCGAAAGCCATCTGCAGCTTCGTGGTGCCGACCGGTTACTCGTTCAACCTCGACGGTTCGACCCTGTACCAGAGCATCGCGGCCATCTTCATCGCCCAGCTGTATGGCATCGACCTGTCGGTTGGCCAGCAACTGATGCTGGTTCTGACCCTGATGGTCACCTCCAAAGGCATCGCCGGTGTACCGGGCGTGTCTTTCGTGGTGTTGCTGGCCACCCTGGGCAGCGTGGGCATTCCGCTGGAAGGCCTGGCGTTCATCGCCGGTGTCGACCGCATCATGGACATGGCGCGTACTGCCCTGAACGTGATCGGCAACGCCCTGGCCGTGCTGGTCATCTCCCGTTGGGAAGGCATGTACGACGACGCCAAGGGCGAGCGCTACTGGAACTCGCTGCCGCACTGGCGCAGCAAGGACGCCGCGCCGGCCGCCCAAGCGACCCGCAGCTGATAGCACTACAGCTCTAAAACAAACCCCGGATCATTCCGGGGTTTGTCGTTTCTGCCAGCCCCGCTATCATTCGCTCCATTCTTCGAGGGGTTCAACTGATGCTCAATGGCCTGTGGCTTGGCTTCTTTGTCGTGGCAATGGTGTCGGCACTGGCGCAATGGCTGGTCGGCGGTAACGCCGGGATTTTCGCGGCGATGGTCGAAAGCATTTTCGCCATGGCCAAGCTGTCCGTGGAAGTGATGGTGTTGCTGTTCGGCACCCTGACCTTGTGGCTGGGTTTCTTGCGCATTGCCGAGAAGGCCGGGATCGTCGATTGGCTGGCCAAGGCCCTCGGCCCGCTGTTCCGCCGCCTGATGCCGGAAGTGCCCGCCGGGCACCCTGCCATCGGCTTGATCACCCTCAACTTCGCGGCCAACGGCCTGGGCCTGGATAACGCGGCGACCCCCATCGGCTTGAAAGCGATGAAGGCGCTGCAGGAACTCAACCCGATTCCCAACACCGCGAGTAACGCGCAGATCCTGTTCCTGGTGCTCAACGCGTCCTCGCTGACTCTATTGCCCGTGACCATCTTCATGTATCGCGCCCAGCAAGGCGCCGCGGACCCGACGCTGGTGTTCCTGCCGATCCTGCTGGCGACTAGCGCCTCCACCCTGGTCGGCCTGCTCTCGGTGGCGATTATGCAGCGCCTGCGGCTGTGGGACCCGGTGGTGCTGGCCTATCTGATTCCGGGTGCACTGGTGTTGGGCGGTTTCATGGCGTTGTTGGCCACGTTGTCCGCGACGGCGCTGGCTGGCCTTTCGTCGATCCTGGGCAACCTCACGCTGTTCGGCTTGATCATGCTGTTCCTGGTGATCGGCGCGTTGCGCAAGGTCAAGGTGTACGAGGCATTTGTCGAAGGTGCCAAGGAAGGCTTCGACGTGGCAAAGAACCTGCTGCCGTATCTGGTGGCGATGCTGTGTGCCGTGGGCGTGTTGCGCGCTTCGGGCGCCCTGGATTTCGGCCTGGAAGGCATTCGCCATGTGGTCGCCTGGACGGGCATGGACACGCGCTTTGTCGATGCCTTGCCGACCGCGATGGTCAAGCCGTTCTCCGGCAGCGCCGCACGGGCGATGCTGATCGAGACCATGCAGACCCAGGGTGTGGACAGCTTCCCGGCGCTGGTGGCGGCGACGATTCAGGGCAGTACCGAGACCACCTTCTATGTGTTGGCGGTGTACTTTGGTTCGGTAGGGATCCAGCGCGCCAGGCATGCCGTGGGGTGTGCGTTGCTGGCGGAGTTGGCCGGTGTCGTGGCGGCGATTGCGGTGTGCTACTGGTTCTTTGGCTGAGGCTTAAATTGCTATCGCAGGCAAGCCAGCTCCCACATTTGACTGTGTTTACAAATCAAAAATGTGGGAGCGGGCTTGCCCGCGAAGAGGCCCTCAGCGTTTCGCAGCACTATTGCCTTGCTGTACCACCCAATCCACCACCTGTTTATTCAACTGATCCCCCGCCTGCCCAAACCCGGCCACTACCGCCGGTACCTTGGTGTCACTGACCGGCTGATGCACTTCAAACCGCCGGCTGGCAACAATCCGCTGATCACGCCCCCGCACCAACCGCGCATCCAGGCGAATCACTACCTCCACCGCACTGCCATGGTATTCACTCTGGAATGCCTGCAGTTGCCCGCCCAGCTCATAGTCGGACTGCAGATTGGTATCGTCGGTGCTCAGCAGCGTCACCCGGCCATCGCGCTGGAAGCCATCCATGAAGCGGTTGCGCAGCAGCACCGGCGACGGGTCGCTCCAACGCGAATTGGCATAACTGCTGATCAGGTCGCCATTGGGCACCACGGCAATGCGCGGGCTGTCGAGAAATTCGCTGGTCTGTGGCTTGTTCACGCGCAGTGACCAGCTGACCGGTGCGGCCTGGTTGGTGGTCTGTGCCGAGGCCAGGCGATACACATCCGACGGGTCGGCCTTGGGCAGGATCGAGCACGCGCTCACCAGTGCCAGGGCCACCGGGGCGATCATTTGGTAAGCACGCTTCATGGCGTGAACTCCTTGTTCTTGTCGCTGCCCAGCAGGTAACCGCTGGGGTTGGCTTCCAGGCGGCGGGAGATGGCGCGTAGCGAACCGAGGGTTTCGCGCAGTTCGCGCACGGCCGGCGCCAGTTCGTTGAGGCCTTGCATGCCGCTGTTCACCGAGTCCTTGTTGTTGGTCAACAAGGTGTTGATGGTCGCGGTGCTTTGTTCAAGGGATTTCATGGCCTGCTCGGCACTGCCGAAGGCCTGCTTGCCCTGTTCGTTGAGCAAGCCGTTGGCGTTGCGCATCAGCACGGTGGTCTGCTCCAGGGCGGCGCTCGCCTGTTTGCTCACCTGCATCAGTTGCTGCATCACCACCTTGATATCGCCGCGCTGGTCGGCGATGGCACCGGTGGTTTGTTGCAGGTTGTCCAACGTATTGCTCAGGCGTTCGACGTTCTCGCGGGAGAACATGTGGTTGGCGTTGTGCAGCAACAGGTTGATGCTGGTCATCAGGTCGTTGCTGTTGTTCAGCAGGCGCGCGATGGGCGATGGTGAGGCGATGATCTGTGGCAGGTTACCGTCTTTGCCCTTGAGCTCGGGACTCTGCGGGGTGCCGCCACTGAGCTGGATGATCGAGGTACCGGTGATGCCGGTCAGGGCCAGCTTGGCCTGGGTGTCTTCCTTGATCGGCGTCTGCCCGGCCAGGCGGATACGTGCCAGCACGCGGCGCGGATCCTTGGGGTCCAGGCTCAGGCTGATGACATCGCCCACCTTGATCCCGCTGTACTGCACTGAACTGCCCTGGGACAGGCCGCTGACCGCCTCGTTGAAGATCACTTCGTAGTCCTGGAAGGCGCTGTCGACGCTGGACTTGGCCAGCCACAGGCCGAACAGCATCGCGCCGACCACCACGATCACGCTGAACAGACCGATCATCACATGATGGGCTCGGGTTTCCATGTCATACCTCGTTAAGCGATTGAGCGGCATCCAATGCCGCGCGGCCACGGGGGCCGTGGAAATATTCGTGGATCCATGCATCGTCCGTTTCCGAGACGATATCAATGGCATCGGCCACCAGCACTTTCTTCTGAGCCAGCACCGCCACGCGGTCGGTGATGGTGTACAGCGTGTCCAGGTCGTGGGTGACCAGGAACACACTCAAGTCCAGCGCATCGCGCAGAGTCAGGATCAGTTGGTCGAATTGCGCCGCGCCAATCGGGTCGAGGCCAGCGGTGGGTTCGTCGAGGAACAGAATGTCCGGGTCCAACGCCAACGCGCGGGCCAGGGCGGCGCGCTTGATCATGCCGCCGGACAGTGACGCCGGGTACTTGTCGGCCGCAGACAGCGGCAGCCCGGCCAGGGCCAGTTTCACGGCGGCCAGATGCTCGGCGTCGCGGCGGCTGAGGCCGGCGTGTTCAATCAACGGCAGTGCAACGTTCTCGGTCACGGTCAGCGAAGAAAACAGCGCGCCCTTCTGGAACAGCACGCCGAAGCGCCGTTCCACCAGGGAGCGCTCATGTTCCGGCAGGCTCGGCAGGTTTTTGCCGAACACCCGCACCTCACCTTCGCTGGGCCGGCGCAGGCCGACGATGCTGCGCAGCAGCACCGACTTGCCGCTGCCGGAGCCGCCGACCACTGCGAGGATCTCGCCTTTGTACAAGTCCAGGTCGAGGTTCTCGTGCACGCTCTGGCTGCCAAAGCGATTGCACAGGCCGCGCACTTCAATCACCGCCTCGGCGGGCGCTCGGTGTTGACGACTCACCAGCCCATCTCCATGAAGAACAACGCGGCGACCGCATCCAGCACGATCACCACAAAGATCGATTGCACCACGCTGGAGGTGGTGTGGGCGCCGACCGACTCGGCACTGCCGCTGACCTTGAAACCCTCCAGGCAGCCAATGGCGGCGATCAGGAACGCAAAAACCGGCGCCTTCACCATGCCCACCAGAAAATGCTGCACGCCAATGTCCGATTGCAGCAGCGAGAGGAACATTGCCGGTGAAATATCCAGCGCCACGGCGCAGACCACGCCGCCGCCGACGATGCCCGAGAGCATCGCCAGGAAGGTCAGCATCGGCAGCGCCACCAGCAATGCCAGCACGCGAGGCAGCACCAGCAATTCCATCGGGTCCAGGCCCAGGGTGCGGATCGCGTCGATTTCTTCGTTGGCCTTCATCGAGCCTATCTGCGCGGTAAAGGCGCTGGCGGTGCGGCCGGCGATCAGGATGGCGGTCAGCAAGACGCCGAATTCCCGCAGGAAAGAGAACGCCACCAGGTCCACCGTGAAGATCGTCGCGCCGAAGCTTTTGAGCACCGTGGCCCCCAGAAAGGCCACCACTGCACCGACCAGGAAGGTCAGCAAAGCCACGATTGGCGCGGCATCCAGACCGACCTGTTCAAGGTGCGCAACCATCGGCGTCACGCGCCAGCGTTTGGGGCGGAAAATGCCACGTGCAAAGGTTTCGAGAATCAGGCCGATAAAGCCCAGCAGTTTCTGGGTGTCCTGCCAGACGGTATCCACTGCCCGGCCGATGCGCGCCAGCACCTGAATGCCCGCCGCTTCTTCCGGGGCTTTTTCCGGCACGCAAAAATCATTCAGGGCGCGGTAGACGGTCTTGAGCAGGGCGCGGTCGGCGGCCGACAGGCTGCAATCGGTCTGTTCGGCGGATTGCTCAATGCGGCTCGGCCCCAGCAACTCCACCAGCAGCGAGGCGCCGGCGGTATCCAGGGCACCGAGGCCGTTGAGGTCGATGCGTGCGCCAGCGTCGTATTGGCCGTCGAGCTTGTCCGACAGCTTCTTCAGGTTGGCATAGTGGGCCAGCGTCCAGTCCCCCGTAATCCTCAGCTGTGGCGGGGTGGTGGACGTGTCGAGGTGGGCTGCACCGGCCGTCGTAGGGGGGGTCATAAGCTCCGAGCTTGTTTGGCTATCCACAATTCCTACGTAATAGCACGAACCTGCCTACTTTGGGTTGTCCGTTTGTGCTGAGTCGGTCACTTTGAAGCGCAGCACGCCGATCACCTGCCCGTCTTCGGTCAGTACGCGTACCTGCCAGCGGCCTACGGCATCACCAGGGAAGTTCTGCTTGTGGGTCCAGGCGCGGTAGCCCTCTTTGCGTCCGCCATGAATGTCCAGGGCGATACGGTCGACTTCTTTGCCGTTGAATTGCCACACATGGTAAATGCGCTCATCCAACCCGCGCGGCGCGTTGATCGCGGTGTAGGCGTACAGCCCGCCGCTGCGCAGTTGGGCGGCGGTGACTTCCTTGAGGTCGTCGCCCGGCGTGCGGTCTTGCAGTTGTGTGCTGATCGCGACTTCGGTCATCCACAAAGTGGCCGGCGGCACCCAACTGCGCAGGAACCACCCGGCGCACCCAATGGCGGCCGTGACCCCGAGTAACATCGCCCAGCCTTTGACACTGCGCAGCGGCATACTCACGGCCAAGCTCGGAATCGACAACGCCATGGCCACGCCGAGGGCCAGCTTGTAACTCTCGGCCGTGGTCAGGTGCAGGATGATCGGCAGCGCGGTGAGCAGCGCGGCGAACAGTGTGAAGGTGTGCAGCGCAAGGAACAGTGAACGTTTGGGCGCCAGCCATTTGTAGTACAGCGGGTCGACGATCGACACCAGCGCCGCCGCGCCGAGCAGGCCGGTGAACACCGACTGGCCGCTGTTCCATGCCGTGGTGATGAAAAAGAACGGCAACACGAAGAACAGGCTTTCCTGGTGGATCATCTGGGTCGCATAGCGCAGCAACGGTTCGGGAATCTCCCGCTTGAAAACCTTGGTGAACAGTTGGGTGAAGCTGTTTTCCAGCATCAGCCACAGCCAGCTCACCAGCATGATCACCGCGATCCAACTGGCCATGCCCTGCTGGCGGTCAACCAGGATGAAACTGCACACACCCGAGATGAAGCCGCCGAGTGCAATCACCCCTGGGTAACGCTTCATCAGTTCGAGGACGCGGGTGATCAAGCGGGTCAGGTTTTGCATTCGGCGGTTCGCAGTCTTGTAGGAAAAAATCCCAAACAGAATAACGTCTTAGCCCGTCATCCGTTGCGTCATTACGCGATCCGTTTGCGATAACGCCGCACGCCGATCAACACAATGGCAATCAGACCGAGTAGACCGGCGCCGATCCAACTGAGCAGGTCGTAACTGAGCAGCGGTTTCTCGATGCGCCAGTAACCGGGTTGATTGAACACTTGGCGCATGGCCTGGTTGGTCTGGTCCAGGCTCACGGCCTTGATGCGTTTGACCGGGTCGCTGAAATGCCCGTTGTTGTAGTCACCGGAAGCGCTCCAGTAATAGTCGGCCAATGCGCTGTTGCCCTGCACGGCCCAGGCCTGGCGGGCGACGGCGGCCTGTTGCAGGCGGGCGAACACCGCCGGGTCGAGACCGTCTTTGAGCAACTGCGCCCTGAGGTCCTGGAGGACCTGTTCGGCGTTGGGGAGGTTTTCCCGCTCAAGGTCGGCATTCAGGCTGAGGAACCCGACGCCGCCAAGCACTTCGCGTTCGCTCCAAGGGCCGTAGGACAAACCGTGCTTGAGGCGCAGTTGACGGTACAGCGCCCAGTCGAGGTAGTCCTTGAGCAGGTCGTAGGTTTCGTCATGGCCGTCGTCCAGCACAGGTTCAGGGAACAACCAGTGCAGTTTGGCGCTATCGCCGACCCAGCCGTGGATCAGTTCGCGGTGGGCGGCGGCGGCATGCTGGATTTCCGGGAGTGCCGGGTGTTCCGTGGGTTCGACCGGGTCGAGCTGGCCATAGGTGCGTTCCAGATAGGCCGGCAGCAGTTTGTCGAGGTCACCGACGATGATCAAAGTCATGTTGTTGGGCGCGTACCAGTTTTTGCGCAGGCTCTCCAACTGGTCGCGGGTCAGATGGTCGACCTCGGCGCGTTCGGCGCATTTGAGGCCCAGTTCGACGGCCAGTTGATTACTGGCGGTGTGGCCCAGGTCCTGGCGGTCCAGCAGGCGTTGCAGGTGTGAGTAATGGCCGCCGTCTTCGCGCTCCACCACTCGCTTGGCCGCGTCGATATTGGCGTCGGTCAGTTCGGTGCGGGTGATGATCGCCAGCAGCAGGTCCAGCACCTTGCGCTGGTTTTGCGCGGGCGCTTCGATCACGAAGGTGGTGTCGGCGTTGCTGGTATAGGCGTTCCACTCGCCGCCCAGCGCCTGCATGCGGTCTTCCAGTTCACCTTCTCCACCGCCGTCAATGCCACTGAACAGCAAGTGTTCCAGCAGGTGCGGCAGCTCTTTGTCCTCGCAACTGAAGTCGTCCAGGCCCACGCCCACCACCAGGCGGATCGCCACATGCCCGCGTTCGGTGCCCGGTTTGAGCAGCAATTGCAGGCCATTGGGCAAGGTGTAGCCCTCGACTTGCAGGCGGTCAAAGGCGAAGGTATGGGCAGCACCCATGAGCAGGCAGGCGAACAACAGGCGACGCATAACAAGCTTCCTGGCGAGTGAGGTCAGTTTTAACTGACTTCACGGGCCATAGTACGTTCAGGGCGAATGTGTGATGTCGGCAATATCTTCGGCGGAGAGCGCGCCGGTGTCGGACGTTTCCAACACTACATAAGCACTGCTGCAAAACAACGAGTTGAGGCGTTTCATGTCCGCAATCAGCTCCAAGTGTAGGGAGCTGGTCTCCAGGCTCTGTACAATTTTTCGCTGCAGGCGACTCACGTGGGCGTGGGCCAGGCGCCGTTCCTGGGCGCGGAAGCGGCGTTTTTCGCGCAGCAATTGGCGGGCGCTTTCCGGGTCGGCGCTAAGGAACACTGACAGGCCCAGGCGCAGGTTGGCGATCAACTGGCTGTGCAGGCCGGTGAGTTCTTCCAGGCCCACTTCGGAGAATTGGCGACGCTGGGAAGTTTTCTGCTGCTGAACTTTGCGCAGCATGCGTTCGATCAGGTCGCCGGCCAGTTTCAGGTTGATCGACAGCTCGATGATTTCGGCCCAGCGGCGGCTGTCCTGTTCACTGAGGTCTTCGCGGGGCATTTGCGCCAGGTAGAGCTTGATCGCGCTGTACAGCGATTCGACATCATCACTGAGGCTGCGGATTTCCTGGGTGATGGCGGTCTGTTTGCCGCGTAGCACTTCCTGCATGGCGGTGAGCATGTTGTCGATCAGGTCGCCCAGGCGCAGGGTTTCACGGGCGGCGTTGGCCAGGGCCAGGCTTGGGGTGCTGAGTGCCGTCAGGTCCAGATGGCGCGGCTTGGCTTTGCCGTTGACCTCTTCACGCTCGGGCAGCAGCCAGGCGCATAGTTTTGCCATCGGGCCGATGGTGGGCAACAGGATCAGGCAACGGCTGACGTTGTAGAGCAGGTGGAAGGTGATGACCATGCCTTGAGCGCTGTAGTCCAGGCCATCCATCCACAGCACCAGCGGGTCCAGCACAGGAATGATCAGCAACAGGCCGATCAATTTGTACAACAGGCTGCCCAGCGCGACCTGGCGCCCGGCCGCGTTCTGCATGCTGGTGCTGAGGAAGGCCAGTACGCCGCTGCCGATGTTGGCGCCGATCACCAGGCCGATTGCGACATGCAAGCCGATCACGCCTGCGCCGGCCAGAGTCGCGGTCAGTAGGACAGCGGCCAGGCTGGAGTAGGAAATCATCGCGAACAAGGCGCCGACCAGGGCGTCGAGCAAGATGTCGCCGGTCAACGATGCGAACAACACTTTCACGCCTTGGGCATGGGTGATCGGCCCGGCGGCTTCGACGATCAGTTGCAGCGCAAGAATGATCAAGCCGAGGCCGATTCCCACGCGGCCCAGCTGCCCTGCCCGCGTTTGTTTGCGCGACAGGAAGAAAATCACCCCGAGAAAAATCAGCAGCGGCGACAGCCAGGACAAATCGAACGTCAGCACCCGCGCCATCAATGCCGTACCGACATCGGCGCCGAGCATGGTCGCCAGGGCGGGCATCAGCCCCATCAGGCCCTGGCCGACAAAGGAGGTCACCAGCATCGCCGTGGCGTTGCTGCTCTGCACCATGGCCGTTACCAGGATACCGGCGATAAACGCCAGCCAGCGCTTGGACATGTTCTGCCCGATGACTTGGCGCAGGTTGGAACCGTAGACCCGCAGGATGCCGGTACGGACGATGTGCGTGCCCCAGATCAGCAGGGTCACGGCGGAAAGCAGATTGAGCAAGGTCAGCATGCTCGGCCCCCCGTGTGGGTGCGCTCGAAAATGAGCGAAGGAAAGTTGCCGCGTGCCGCTCTACGTCTTGTAGTTAAGCTGTAGTTGGCGAATGGGCTCTGCGCCAGCATCGCATAGCTAAAGTGAGGATTGAAACAAAACTGTCATGAAATCAGCTTTTTGCGCATGCAAAAAAGGGGCTTATAAAAGCCCCTTTTTGTCTGGCTCGGGTTTATTGACCCGGAATGTCTTTGCGCAGTTTCACCGGGTCCTGCTGTTTTTTCTTTTTCGCGATGGCGGTGCGCATCTTGATGTTCACCGCTTCCACCGCCAGCGAGAACGCCATGGCGAAGTAGACGTAGCCTTTTGGCACGTGCACATCGAAGGATTCGGCGATCAGCACGGTACCCACCACCAGCAGGAACGACAGCGCCAGCATCTTCAGCGACGGGTGCTTGTCGATGAATTCGCTGATGGTGCCGGCTGCCAGCATCATCACCAATACCGCCACGACAATCGCCGCGACCATGACCGGGACATGGGACACCATGCCGACGGCAGTGATCACCGAGTCCAGGGAGAACACGATGTCGATGATGGCGATCTGCACGATGGTGTAGATGAACTTGCCACCCTTGCCGCCTGGCTCTTCGTGGGTTTCGTCTTCACCTTCCAGCGCGTGGTACATCTCCTGGGAGCTTTTCCACAGCAGGAACAGGCCACCGAAGAACAGGATCAGGTCGCGACCGGAAATGCCCTGGCCGAAGACCACGAACAGGTCGGCGGTCAGTTGCATTACCCAGGTGATCGACAGCAGCAACAGGATGCGCGTGACCATGGCCAGCGCCAGGCCGAAGATCCGGGTGCGCGCCTGCATATGCTTGGGCATGCGGCTGACCAGGATCGAAATCATGATGATGTTATCGATGCCCAGGACGATCTCGAGGGCCGTCAGGGTGAAGAAGGCAATCCAGATCTCCGGATTGGTCAGCCATTCCATGTGTATTCCTTTGAGCAAGTGTTAAACCGCGCAAGCTGCAGCGCCGCGCGGTTGAGTTGGTACGATTATAGAGTGCTGAACAGCGGAATAATCCCCATCAGCAAAGCGGCGACCATTATGCACAGGCACACCAGTACTGCCCACTTGAGGGTAAAGCGCTGGTGATCGCCAAACTCGATACCGGCCAAAGCGACCAGCAGGTAGGTCGAGGGTACCAGCGGACTCAACAAGTGCACCGGTTGACCGACGATCGACGCACGGCCCATTTCTGCAGCCGTGATGCCGTAGTGGCTGGCGGCTTCGGCGAGTACGGGCAGTACGCCATAGTAGAACGCATCGTTGGACATGAAGAATGTAAACGGCATGCTCACCAGCGCGGTGATCACCGCCAGGTACGGGCCCAGCGCCTCAGGGATGACGGCTAGCAGGCTCTTGGACATGGCATCGACCATGCCGGTGCCCGACAGGATGCCGGTGAAGATACCGGCCGCGAAGATCAGCCCTACCACCGCCAGTACGCTGCCGGAGTGGGCGGCGACGCGGTCTTTTTGCATCTGCAGGCATGGGTAGTTGACGATCATCGCGATACTGAACGCCACCATGAACAGCACCGGCAGTGGCAACAGGCCCGCAATCAGTGTGCACATCAGGGCAAAGGTCAGGGCGCCGTTGAACCAGATCAGCTTCGGACGTCGGGCGTCCGGGAATTGCGACACGCTGATTTCGCTGTGGTCGATCTCGTCGCCTTGCAGGTGCAATTCACCCAGGCGTGCACGTTCGCGCAGGCCGTACATGTAGGCGATCACCAGGATGGCGACGACGCCGGCGGCCATGGCCGGGATCATCGGTACGAAAATGTCCGATGGGTCCACATGCAGCGCACTCGCGGCACGGGCGGTCGGGCCGCCCCAAGGCGTCATGTTCATCACGCCGCCGGCGAGGATGATCAGGCCGGCCATGATCCGCGGGCTCATGCCGATGCGCTGGTACAGCGGCAGCATGGCGGCCACGCAGATCATGTAGGTGGTGGCGCCGTCACCGTCGAGGGACACGACCAGGGCCAGCACCGCGGTGCCGACCGAGACTTTCAGCGGGTCGCCCTTGACCATCTTGAGGATCTTGCGCACGGCCGGGTCGAACAGGCCGGAGTCGATCATCAGGGCAAAGTAGAGAATGGCGAACATCAGCATCACGCCGGTCGGCGCGAGCTTGGTGATGCCCGCGAGCATCATCGGGCCGATCTCCGGCGCGAAACCGCCGAACAGCGCGAACAGGATCGGCACGATGATCAGGGCGATCAGCGCGGACAGGCGCTTGGTCATGATCAGGAACATGAACGTGATGACCATGGCAAAGCCAAGGAAAGTCAGCATAGGAATACTCCAGGCGTAGCGCGGCTAGGGAATGGCGAACCGGGTGGGGGTCAGCGCAGAACGAAAGGCACGAGGCGTACGGGTGGAGTGGGGGCGAACAGGCGGGTACGAGCGGACATCGGGAATCACCATTGTTGTTGTTAACAGCCGGTCTGTTGCCGGCAGTGGGGGCGATCCTAGACGGGTAAGCTTTCAGCCAGCTTTCGCCGGCTGAAAGGGTGATGAAGGGTTGTTCGACGTTTCAGGGCAGTTCGAGGCCGCCCGCCGCCTTATGCAATGCCCGCAAATGCTCGCCCACCTGCTTGAGGTTGGCTTCGCAGGCGGCAATCTCGGCGGAGCGCGAGGGATCCAGCAGCGCCCTCACCTCTTTATCCAGCTCGCCGGTCAGCGATTGCAGTTGCTTCTGGCGCTCGGCGCTTTCCGATTCCAGGCGCTTGGCTTCCGAAGGTTGCGGCAGGCCATAGCCGCCGCTGCCCAGGAGTTCTGCCGGGCGGCTGAGGAAGCCGCTGTTGGCGAGGATCTGTTGCAGCGTGGCGTTGGCTTTCTCCATGCCGCCGTTTTTCAGCTCGCGGGCGCCGAGGTAGCGTTGTTTGACTTCGTCCTGGGCCAGCATCAACTGCTTGCGAAAGCTCGCCTGCTCAAGCAGCAACAATGCGGCGCTGGTGCGCAGATCGGCCTGACCGAACCACTGGCGACGCTCCTCTGCGCTGAGAGACAGCCAGTCTTCGACCTGGGTCTGTTTGATCG
The DNA here is from genome assembly GCF_001579805.1 of Pseudomonas azotoformans. NCBI lineage: Bacteria > Pseudomonadati > Pseudomonadota > Gammaproteobacteria > Pseudomonadales > Pseudomonadaceae > Pseudomonas > Pseudomonas azotoformans. Next base: position 1,620,766 of record NZ_CP014546.1, read on the forward strand.
GCAGATGCTTGCGCAGTACATCGAACATCGCCTGGTAGCGCTCGCGGAAGGAGTCGAAGTGATAACCGAGGCGTAATGCCCTGCGTTTGTCGTCCAGTACGCTGGTGTCGGCCAGGCCGCGGGCGCTCAGTACTTCGAGCAAACCGTTGGGCGTGATGTTGTCCAGGCCAGTCAGTTGCGGGTTGGCGCTGCCGCTGCGTAACAGCTTCAGGCTCTCCACTGCACAGTTGTTGGAAATGAAGAAGTAGTTGCCGTCGTAGCTCCAGTGCATTTCGGCAGCATGCTCGACGGTGTCGTTGATTTCCTGGCGGGTCAGTTTCAACGGCACGGAGGCCAGGCCGCGCAACTCGGTCTTGGTGTACTCGTCGATCACTTGCGCCAGCGGCAGCACAAACAGGCGCGACGGGTATTTGCCGACCAGGCCGTCCCAGCTCGACAGCTGTACGTCACCGACAAATGCGCGGTAGGACAACACCAGGTGCTGGTCCAGATCCAGCCGACAATCCGGCCCGCGCGGCCGACCTGGCGCGCAGATCACCAGGCGCAACATGCTGTGGCCCCAGCGGCTCACCAGGTTCTGGTTGGCTTCGGCCAGCAGGTAGTCGATTTCGTAGACGCGCTCCGGGTCGACATGGCCCAGCGGCGTCTTGGCGAAATCGTTGCCGGCGTTCAGGAATGCGTAGGTGTTGGCGCAGGTGTCTTGATTCGGCGGCGCCCAGCCAAAGTGTTCTTTGTAGTAACGGAACAGCGAGGGGCGGCGACAGGCGTAGCTTGGGTCAAGCAGGAAGTATTCCATGTTGACTGCGACGAATTCCAAGGGGCTGGTGGTTTCGTAGATGTCCGGGCTGCGCGCGACCTGATGGTTGTTTTGTTCGCGCTCGCCACGACGGCCGACGTACTGCGGCCAGCCGGCAAGGTCCAGCAGGCGTGGGTCATCGCTGAGGGTAAAGCGTCGGTCATGCTGGCCGCGGCATTGATCCGGCAGGCCGATCAAGCCGGTGATGCTGTTCTGGCGGCTGCAGCGGTTGATCAGTGCGCGGTCTGATTTGGACCACAGGCGTGCACGGTCATAGATGTGCGTCAGTTCATGCAATACGGTGGCGAGCATTTCGCGGCGCACGGTGCCGTGGGGGCGATTGGTTTTCTGGGTGGCGGCGCTGCCGTCGGTCAGGCTGGCAAGCAGGTTGCGATTGAGGTCCAGCTCGGACACCAAGGAGGCTTGCCCGTAGGCGTTCTCGGGCATCTTGTCGGTCCAGCCGACATCAATACGCCGGTCCAACTGCTCGATGAAGCGCGGCGGCAAGGCGCGCATCGCTTCGTCGAGCAACGCCTGGCTGGCCTGCTGTTCAGCCGGGCTCAAGCCCTCGGTCTTGAGCCGCAGTTGCAGGCCGGCCTGGGCTGCGCTGGCACACAGCAGCACAACCCCGGCCAGGAGCCAGGCGGCCATTCGCCTCACAGTGCGAGGATAGCTTCGGCGAGGGTCTGGTCACTGGCGTCGCGGGCTTCCGGCAGACGGGTGCGCAGGGTGTCGAAGGCGGCTTCCAGGTGTGCGCCACGGATCTCGCCGTTGGTAGCGACGAAGCTGGCAGCGTCATCGTGGGCTTCGCGCACGACTTTGGAGTCGCGGATGGAAGTGGTGGTGTCCGAGGTGAAATCAATGGTGCGGCCAGAGGCGCGAACAATGATGTTACTGGTGGCCACCAGGGTGTGTGCCTGGGCAACGTCGGCCAACAACACCAGGCCAAGGGTGGCGGCAATCAGCGGGCTACGCATGGAATAACTCCAAATACAAAGATGGAATACAGAGATGATTATTGGACGAGAATTGCTTGCGCCAGTTCAAGGTCGCTGGCGTTAAGTTTTGGTTGGCTGTGGCGCAGATAATCCAGCGCTGACTCCAACCGTGCCCCCCGCCATTGGCCGCCAGTGGCGATAAACGCGGCAGCGTCATCCTGGGCGGCCATTATCACTTTTCTGTCGAAGGGTGCGGAAGTCACCTTGCTGGTGGCGTACGCACTGGCGACGGTGCTCTGCGTGGTCAGGTCGAAGGCCGAAGCCAAGGGCGACCAGGCGGCGCAAAGCAATACAGGAACTATTAACAGGCGGTATGAAAAAACCATGGGACTCGACAACTGAAAACGAGCGCCAAGGCTAGCGTAATGCCCGGGCGAGAGCCAGCGCCCAGGCATCAGCCCTGCATTCAGATCGCCAGGATGGCCTGGGCCAGTTGTACGTCAGTTGCGGTGTTCAGCTGCGGCGCTTGTTGGCGGATCTGGGCCAGGGCGCTTTCCAGTTTCACGCCACGGATGGCGCCTTCACTGGCTACAAAGCTGGCGGCGTCGTCACGGGCAGCGCGCACGACTTTGTTGTCGCGCAGGGACGAGGTGGCATCGGAAGTGGCGTCGGAGGTGGCCTTTAGCGCGCCGACGATGGAGTCGGTGGTCACGATGAAGCTGGTCGCGTTGGCGTTGGCTGCCAGGGCCAACAGGGCGGCGGCACTCAGCAGGCTAAGACGGGACATGGGATGACTCCTGTAGATGAACGGATAAGGTGGCGCAGGGCAGCTATTGGGGATCAGACGCCTGTACTGCGCGGTTCGCCACGTGGTGACTGGATATTAAGCCGCCGTTTATCCGTTCGGGAAGCATCTTGACTGCTTAGTCACGCCAGAACGGTTTGGACAGCTCGTTCATTCGGTCGCCGGGGCTGATGCCCAGGTCGGACAGTTCACGGCTATCAAGCTGCGACAGCTGGCGCCGTTCATAGGCCTGGCGCAGCCATTTGGCCACGGTCGAGGCCGCTTGGCGTAACAACCGTTTATAGCGGGGGGACGGCGTATCCATGGCGAGCACCTTTCATGAGGTCTTGGAGCACCATGTTGAGCGAGGGGATGTGACCGATACAGATACACTGAAGTTAAATTGTACTGCTTAGCTGTTGTATTTTTTAAACTGTACCTGTCGTCGAATCATGCCACTGTTTTCCGGTTGAAAACCCAAACCCCGAAAACAACAAAGCCCGCCTCCGGTTTCCCGTGGCGGGCTTTGCTTTGACAAATCAGGGTGCTGGCGGTGGATCCGGTAGGTCAGGGCCAGCGAGCGCTAAATCAGCGCCAGAAAGGCTTGCTCAGCTCTTCGTAGCGTTGAGCTTCGCTGATGCCTGCGTCAGCCAGCAGACGCGAGTCCAGACGAGCCAGTTGGTGGCGGCTGGAGATGCGGCGCTGCCACAACATCAGGTTGGCGATAACGCGCAGAGGCAGGGAGGCCTGGGTGTTTACAGCTTTTTCTTCGAAGAACAGATCGGAACTGAGTGTACGTTCCATGGTGACATCCTTCCGCTTGTGGCGGGATTAGGTAGTGGTTTAACTGATGCCAATGATCCTCTTCCGGCGCAAGACTCTCTAGATACAGTTCACCTGTATTGTGAGGGGCCAGTTAACTGTTTATAGGGGCTGTACTGTACGGAAATGGGGCAACTGTACCTGTCCGCACTAAAGTAGTGCGAAATGGGCATTTTTGAAGTGGGGTGTGGGATATTTCGGTAGGAATTGACCGGTACAGCAGTACAGTTTTTTCAAGAAATGCCGGCGGAGATGTCGAGCTGATGAAACTGTGTTTGCATCAGCCCGGATCTGTATCAATTACGCCTTGAGCATATGCCCGGATTCTTCCAGGTTGATGTGCCAGCTCAGTGCATCACGCAGGATGTGCGGCGTGTGCCCGCCGATGGCGCAGGCAGCGTTGAAGTAACTGTTCAGGGCGTCGCGGTAGGCGGGGTGCACACAGTTGTCGATGATCACCCGCGCCCGTTCCCGTGGCGCCAGGCCACGCAGGTCCGCAAGCCCAACCTCGGTGACCAGGATGTCGACGTCATGCTCGGTGTGGTCTACATGGCTGACCATCGGCACCACACTGGAAATCGCCCCGCCCTTGGCAATGGACTTGGTAACAAAGATCGCCAGGTGCGCATTGCGTGCAAAATCCCCGGAGCCGCCAATACCGTTCATCATCCGTGTGCCACAGACATGGGTGGAGTTGACGTTGCCGTAGATGTCGAACTCCAGCGCGGTGTTGATACCGATGATGCCCAAGCGACGCACCACTTCTGGGTGGTTGGAGATCTCTTGCGGGCGCAGCACCAGTTTGTCCTTGTACTTCTCCAGGTTGCCGAACACGTCGGCATTGCGACGTTCAGACAGGGTGATCGAGCTGCCCGACGCGAAACTCAGCTTGCCCGCGTCGATCAGGTCGAAGGTCGAATCCTGCAACACTTCCGAATACATGGTCAGGTCTTCGAATGGCGATTCGATCAGGCCACACATCACCGCGTTGGCGATATTGCCGATGCCGGCCTGCAACGGCCCGAGTTTGTTGGTCATGCGGCCGGCGTCGACTTCCTGCTTGAGGAAGTTGATCAGGTGATTGGCAATGCCTTGGGTGTCGCTGTCGGGCGGCGTCACGGTCGAGGCGGAATCGGCCCTGGTGGGTGATAACGATGGCGGCGATCTTTTCCGGAGGGATCGGAATCGCAGTGCTGCCGATCCGGTCATCGACCTTCACCAGTGGGATCGGCGTACGGGTTGGCCGGTACGTCGGGATATAGATGTCGTGCAACCCTTCCAGGTTCGGATTGTGCGCCAGGTTGATCTCGACGATCACCTGCTTGGCGAAAATTGCAAAGCTGGCCGAGTTGCCCACAGAGGTTGTCGGCACAATATGGCCTTGCTCAGTGATTGCGACCGCCTCAATCACGGCAATGTCCGGCAGCTTGAGTTGGTTGTTGCGCAGTTGCTCGACGGTTTCCGACAGGTGCTGGTCGATAAACATCACTTCGCCGGCGTTGATCGCCTTGCGCAAGGTGCTGTCGACCTGGAACGGCATGCGTCGCGACAGCACGCCCGCTTCGGTCAGTTGCTTGTCCAAGTCATTGCCCAGGCTGGCACCGGTCATCAGGGTGATTTTCAGCGGCGAGGTCTTGGCGCGCTCGGCCAGGGCGTGGGGGACGGCCTTGGCTTCACCGGCACGGGTGAAGCCGCTCATGCCGACGGTCATGCCGTCCTCGATCAGTGCGGCGGCGTCTGCCGCGCTCATGACCTTGTTCAACAACGAAGGCAAGCGGATACGATCACGGTACATGGATTGTTATCTCAGGCTACGGAAGCAAGGTGCGCAGTTTAGTGATTTCAAAAAAATTCGGCCCGCTACCATGGTCGAATGCCAGGCAGCGATTTAGAGCCTTTGGTCGGGTTTCATGCGGTCATAAAAAACCCCAGCCTACTGGAGGCCGGGGTTTCGAGTATTGCGCTGAAGCAGTGTTACTCGACGGCTTTGACCATGTCTTCGATGACCTTCTTGGCATCACCAAAGACCATCATGGTCTTGTCCAGGTAGAACAGCTCGTTATCCAAGCCGGCATAACCACTGGCCATCGAGCGTTTGTTGACGATGATGGTCTTGGCCTTGAAGGCTTCGAGGATCGGCATTCCCGCGATCGGTGAGTTCGGATCGTTTTTGGCTGCCGGGTTGACCACGTCGTTCGCGCCCAACACCAGCACCACGTCGGCCTGGCCGAACTCGGAGTTGATGTCTTCCATCTCGAACACCTGGTCGTAAGGCACTTCGGCCTCGGCGAGCAGCACGTTCATGTGGCCAGGCATACGGCCCGCCACCGGGTGGATCGCGTATTTCACGGTGACGCCGCGGTGGGTCAGCTTCTCGGTCAGTTCCTTGAGCGCATGCTGTGCGCGTGCCACGGCCAGGCCGTAGCCCGGAACGATGATCACGGTGTCGGCGTTGGTCAGCAGGAAGGTCGCGTCGTCGGCCGAGCCGGACTTGACCGGGCGCGCTTCTTTGGAGCCGGCTGCGGCACCCGCATCCGGTGCATTGCCAAAACCGCCGAGCAGTACATTAAAGAAGGAACGGTTCATCGCCTTGCACATGATGTACGACAGGATCGCGCCGCTGGAGCCCACCAAAGAGCCGGCGATGATCAGCATCGAGTTGTTCAGCGAGAAACCGATACCCGCCGCTGCCCAGCCCGAGTAGCTGTTGAGCATCGACACGACCACAGGCATGTCGGCGCCGCCAATCGGGATGATGATCAGCACGCCCAGCACGAACGCCAGGGCCAGCATCAGTGCGAAGGCGGTGAGGTTGCCGGTGAACATGAACGCCAGGCCCAGGCCAAGCGTCAGCAGGCCGAGCACCAGGTTCAATTTATGCTGGCCGCCAAACTGTACCGGTGCGCCCTGGAACAGGCGGAACTTGTACTTGCCTGACAGCTTGCCGAACGCGATCACCGAACCGGAGAAGGTAATTGCACCAATGGCCGCGCCGAGGAACAGTTCCAGGCGGTTACCGGCAGGGATTGCGTCGCCCAGATGTTTGACGATGCCCAGGGATTGCGGCTCGACCACCGCAGCAATGGCGATAAACACCGCTGCCAGGCCGATCATGCTGTGCATGAACGCCACCAGCTCCGGCATCTTGGTCATTTCAACGCGCTTGGCCATGATCGAACCGGCGGTGCCGCCGATCAGCAGGCCGACGATCACGTAGCCGATACCCGCTGTGGCCAGCTCAGCACCCAGTTTATAGATGAGGCCCACGGTGGTGAGCACCGCCAGCGCCATGCCGAGCATGCCGAACAGGTTGCCGCGTCGCGACGTGGTTGGGTGCGACAGGCCTTTGAGGGCCTGGATGAAGCAGATCGACGCGATCAGGTAGAGCGTCGTTACCAGATTCATGCTCATTACTTCGGCGCCTCTTCTTTTACTTTCGGGGCTTTCTTCTTGAACATCTCAAGCATCCTACGAGTCACCAGGAAGCCGCCGAACACGTTCACCGCCGCCAAGGCCACGGCCAAGGTGCCCATGGTCTTGCCCAGCGGGGTCACGGTAAGGGCGGCGGCCAGCATGGCGCCGACGATCACAATCGCGGAAATCGCGTTGGTCACCGCCATCAGCGGTGTGTGCAGCGCGGGGGTCACGTTCCAGACCACGTGGTAACCGACATAAATCGCCAGCACAAAGATGATCAGGTTGTAGATACCGGGGGAGATAAGCTCTTCCATCGTCTGAATCCCTGCTTAGGCGTTTTTGCGGATGACTTGGCCGTCGCGGCACATCAGGCACGCGGCGACGATGTCGTCTTCGAGGTTGATTTCAAACTGCCCTTCCTGGGTGAAGACCAGCTTCAGGAAGTCCAGCAGGTTGCGCGCGTACAAAGCTGACGCATCGGCGGCGACAGCGCCGGCCAGGTTGGTCGGGCCGCAGATGATCACGCCGTTCTCGACGACTATCTGGTCGGCAACCGTGAGCGGGCAGTTGCCCCCTTGGGCAGCGGCAAGGTCGATCACCACGGAGCCGGGCTTCATCTGTGCGACGGTTTCGGCGCTGAGCAGAGTCGGCGCTTTGCGGCCTGGAATCAGGGCGGTGGTGATGACGATGTCGGCCTGCTTGGCGCGTTCGTGCACCGCCAGGGCCTGGCGCTGCATCCAGCTGGTTGGCATCGGACGGGCGTAGCCACCAACGCCGACGGCGCATTCGCGTTCTTCATCGGTTTCGTAGGGCACGTCGACGAACTTGGCGCCGAGGGACTCGATCTGCTCTTTCACCGCCGGACGGACGTCAGACGCTTCGATCACTGCACCCAGACGTTTCGCCGTGGCGATGGCTTGCAAGCCTGCAACCCCCGCACCGAGGATCAACACGCGCGCAGCTTTGACGGTGCCGGCAGCGGTCATCAACATCGGCATGAAGCGCGGATAGTGATGAGCGGCGAGCAGCACGGCTTTATAGCCGGCGATGTTGGCCTGGGACGATAGCACGTCGAGGCTTTGAGCCCGAGAGGTACGCGGCGCAGCTTCGAGGGCAAAGGCAGTGACGCCTCGCTCGGCCAGCTTGGCGATGGTTTCGTTGCTGAACGGGTTGAGCATGCCCACCAATACGGTGCCGCTTTTGATCAGCGTGAGTTCGCTGTCGCTGGGGGCCACCACCTTGAGAATCAGCTCGGCGCCAAACGCCTCGTTGGCACTGCCAATGGTTGCGCCTGCCGTTTCATAGGCACTGTCCGTGATGCTGGCTTTAATGCCGGCGCCGCTTTGTACAGTGACCTTATGGCCCTGGCCGATCAGCTTCTTGATGGTTTCCGGGGTGGCAGCCACCCGCGTTTCACCGGTCTGGGTTTCGAGAGGAACACCAATGTGCACGTCAAATCTCCTGCATGATCTTTTTGCTTTTGATCTTTTTGTAAAAAGGCCAGTGCACCGCGAGTGGCGCAACTGGGGCGGCCGATCAGCACGATCCCGCTGAAATGACAGCGGGGCGCGGCATTTTGCAGGCGAACTTTACGGCCATCAAGGGATTATGACGGGTGACGAAAAATTAACTACAAGTCACCCTGTGACTGATTGTCGCAACAAGTGGAAATAACCTCTTCAAATACATGGGCTTAAAGGCCTGTAGGCGTTTTTGTAGCTTTTTGACATCTTTGATGTGAATAGTCGGTCATTGGCTTGTATTAGTCGCTACAAGCCATATAGATCATAGCTTTTAGCCCTATTTTTGCCTGGCAGATACAGTCTGTTGAAATGCGACATATACGTATATCTGTAGGATCCAAAATTTACTGACTACAAAGTCAGTAATATGGTTTAGACCTTTAAATACTGGGGCTGTAGCGCTGTGATTGTTCGATGAGCCAATCCCTGAATGCGTGCATCGAAGCTGATTCGACCTTTCTGTCAGGAATCATCAAGTAATAAGCCTTCGAGCTGCTCAGCGCCTCGGGACTCGCAATCATCAGTTGGCCCTCCTCCAATTCGCGTTGGATAAGGAACGGCGGGATCAGCGCGATCCCCATGTCATGCATGGCGGCTTGGGACAACATCGAGAATAGCTCGTAACGGGGGCCTGTCATGTCACGGGGTACGCTCAACTGCTGCGCGTTGAACCACTGGCGCCACGCGTAGGGTCTCGTCGTTTGCTGAAGGAGGGGCAGTTCTGCGATTTCCTGAGGGCTGAACTGCGTGCTGCAACCCAGCAGTCGAGGGCTGCACACGGGGACGGGGTTTTCTCCCATCAAGCGGTGCGATTCCGTGCCGGACCAGTCGGCATCGCCGAAGTAGATGGCGGCGTCAAATTCGGTGTCGGCAAACAGGAAGGGTCGTGTTCTGTTCGTCAGATTGACCGTGACTTCGGGGTGCTGGTGTTGAAAATCCTTGAGGCGAGGGATCAGCCACTGAGTGCCAAACGTTGGGACCACGGCCAGCTCGATGGTGTTAGCGCCCTGCTGACCCATGACGGAAAGCGTATCGCGCTCAACTGCGTCCAACTGTGTGGCAACGCGACGGCTGTAAGACAGCCCTGCTTCCGTCAGCTTTACCCCGCGCCGTGAGCGGCGAAACAGCTCGACACTCAAAAACTCTTCAAGGCTGGCGATCTGTCGACAGATGGCGCCTTGCGTGATCGAAAGCTCGTGCGCGGCCTTGGTAAAGCTCTCGTGGCGGGCCGCGGCTTCAAAACTGACAAGGGCGGTGGTACTGGGGATTTTCCTGCGCATATACCGTGTCCTCACATGTAAAGCGCATATGCGCGCTTTTCGTCGGTTTCGAAGTGAGAAATTAGCACAACCCTATGCGGAAACCTCGTTTGCCCTCCTCGCCTGTCGGGCCTAGGCTGGTTCCACGACTTCCGTTTCTTTCCGCGAGGACTTATTCATGGCTGGCAAGGCAAGCTTCAACTGGATCGATCCGCTGCTGTTGGATCAACAGCTCACCGAAGAAGAGCGCATGGTGCGCGACAGTGCTGAGCAGTTCGCCCAGGACAAGCTGGCGCCGCGTGTGCTTGAGGCCTTCCGCCATGAAAAGACTGACCCTGCGATTTTCCGCGAGATGGGCGAGACCGGTTTGCTCGGTGCGATGATTCCCGAGCAGTACGGCGGCAGCGGCTTGAATTACGTCAGTTATGGGTTGATTGCCCGCGAAGTGGAGCGTGTCGACTCCGGCTATCGCTCGATGATGAGTGTGCAGTCTTCACTGGTGATGGTGCCGATCAATGAATTTGGCACCGAGGCGCAGAAGCAGAAGTACTTGCCGAAGTTGGCGTCTGGGGAATGGATCGGCTGTTTCGGCCTGACCGAGCCCAATCATGGGTCTGATCCAGGTGCGATGATTACCCGGGCTCGAAAAGTGGACGGCGGTTACAGCCTGACGGGCGCGAAGATGTGGATCACCAACAGCCCGATTGCGGATGTGTTTGTGGTGTGGGGCAAGGACGATGCCGGCGATATCCGGGGCTTTGTCCTGGAAAAAGGCTGGAAAGGTCTGAGCGCACCGGCGATTCACGGCAAGGTCGGGCTGCGCGCCTCCATCACCGGTGAAATCGTCATGGATAACGTATTTGTGCCGGAAGAGAACATCTTCCCGGACGTGCGCGGTTTGAAGGGGCCTTTTACCTGCCTTAACTCTGCGCGTTATGGCATCTCTTGGGGGGCGTTGGGTGCTGCCGAGTTCTGCTGGCATACCGCTCGCCAGTACACACTGGATCGCCAGCAGTTCGGCCGTCCATTGGCGGCGACCCAATTGATCCAGAAGAAGCTGGCCGACATGCAGACCGAGATCACGCTGGCCTTGCAAGGCTGCCTGCGTCTGGGGCGTATGAAGGATGAAGGAACGGCAGCGGTTGAAATCACTTCGATCATGAAGCGCAACTCCTGTGGCAAGTCTCTGGATATTGCGCGTATGGCGCGCGACATGCTCGGCGGCAACGGTATTTCCGATGAGTTCGGTGTGGCGCGTCACCTGGTCAACCTGGAGGTCGTGAATACCTATGAAGGTACTCATGATGTGCATGCCCTGATCCTCGGGCGCGCGCAAACAGGTCTTCAGGCGTTCTATTAATAGGAGCACGGCATGGGCGCGCTTTCGCATCTACGTGTACTCGATCTATCGCGAGTACTGGCGGGTCCTTGGTCCGGGCAGATCCTTGCGGACCTTGGGGCTGAAGTGATCAAGGTCGAGCGGCCGGGCAGCGGCGACGATACGCGCGCCTGGGGGCCGCCCTTTCTTAAGGACGCCTATGGTGAGAACACCAGTGAGGCGGCGTATTACCTGTCGGCCAATCGCAACAAGCAATCGGTGACAATCGACTTCACGCGGCCGGAGGGACAGGCGCTGGTGCGTGAGCTGGCAGCCAAGTCGGACATCCTCATTGAAAACTTCAAGGTGGGCGGGCTTGCGGCGTATGGGTTGGACTATGAGTCGCTCAAGGAGATCAACCCCGAGCTGATCTACTGCTCGATCACGGGCTTTGGTCAGACCGGGCCCTATGCGGCGCGGGCAGGCTATGACTTCATGATCCAGGGGTTGGGCGGACTTATGAGCCTGACGGGGCGCCCCGAGGGGGATGAAGGTGCTGGCCCGGTCAAGGTAGGTGTGGCGCTGACTGACATTCTTACGGGGCTCTACTCGACGGTGGCGATTCTGGCGGCACTGGCTCATCGCGATCATGACGGTGGCGGGCAGCACATCGATATGGCGTTACTGGATGTGCAGGTGGCCTGCCTGGCCAACCAGGCGATGAATTACCTGATGACAGGGGCATCGCCGAAACGGCTGGGTAATGCGCATCCGAATATCGTGCCTTATCAGGATTTTCCCACCGCCGACGGTGACTTCATCTTGACGGTGGGTAATGACGGGCAATTTCGTAAGTTTGCCGAAGTGGCCGGGCAGCCGCAGTGGGCGGATGATCCGCGCTTCGCTACTAATAAGGTGCGGGTGGCGAATCGGGCGGAGCTGATTCCTTTGATTCGTCAGGCGACGGTGTTCAAGACGACGGCTGAGTGGGTGTCGCAGCTGGAACGGGTCGGTGTGCCTTGTGGGCCAATCAATGACCTGGCGCAGGTGTTCGCCGACCCTCAGGTCAAGGCACGTGGGTTGGAGATGGCATTGCCTCATGCGCTGGCGGGGATGGTGCCTCAGGTTGCCAGTCCGATAAGGCTGTCCAAGACGCCGGTGGAGTATCGCAATGCACCTCCGCTGCTGGGAGAGCATACGGCTCAGGTGCTTCAAGATGTATTGGGATTGGGTGTGGCGAATGTGGTTGCTCTGAAGGCGGCGGGTGTTATCTGAATCTTTTCTTCTATATAGAAGGTACTGGCGGCCCTTGATTGGTGGTTTTTTAATCAATTCTCACTAATTGATAGAAAAGTAAAATCAAGGGTTGACGGCAGATTTCATACGTCTATAATTCGCCCCACTTCCGGCGCAGTCGAAACGGAAAACTCCTTGGTAAACAATGAGTTATGTAGGTTTCGGCAGCAGGTTGCTTCAGTTCATCGAAGCCAAAAGGAAGTTGAAAAAGAGGTGTTGACAGCAGCGTGTAACGCTGTAGAATTCGCCTCCCGCTGACGAGAGATCGGAAGCGCAAGTGGTTGAAGTTGTTGAAGAAATCTTCGAAAGCTTCTGAAAATAATCACTTGACAGCAAATGAGGCTGCTGTAGAATGCGCGCCTCGGTTGAGACGAAAGATCTTAACCAACCGTTCTTTAACAACTGAATCAAGCAATTCGTGTGGGTGCTTGTGGAGTCAGACTGATAGTCAACAAGATTATCAGCATCACAAGTTACTCCGCGAGAAATCAAAGATGTAACCAACGATTGCTGAGCCAAGTTTAGGGTTTCTTAAAAACCCAAAGATGTTTGAACTGAAGAGTTTGATCATGGCTCAGATTGAACGCTGGCGGCAGGCCTAACACATGCAAGTCGAGCGGTAGAGAGAAGCTTGCTTCTCTTGAGAGCGGCGGACGGGTGAGTAATGCCTAGGAATCTGCCTGGTAGTGGGGGATAACGTTCGGAAACGGACGCTAATACCGCATACGTCCTACGGGAGAAAGCAGGGGACCTTCGGGCCTTGCGCTATCAGATGAGCCTAGGTCGGATTAGCTAGTTGGTGAGGTAATGGCTCACCAAGGCGACGATCCGTAACTGGTCTGAGAGGATGATCAGTCACACTGGAACTGAGACACGGTCCAGACTCCTACGGGAGGCAGCAGTGGGGAATATTGGACAATGGGCGAAAGCCTGATCCAGCCATGCCGCGTGTGTGAAGAAGGTCTTCGGATTGTAAAGCACTTTAAGTTGGGAGGAAGGGTTGTAGATTAATACTCTGCAATTTTGACGTTACCGACAGAATAAGCACCGGCTAACTCTGTGCCAGCAGCCGCGGTAATACAGAGGGTGCAAGCGTTAATCGGAATTACTGGGCGTAAAGCGCGCGTAGGTGGTTTGTTAAGTTGGATGTGAAATCCCCGGGCTCAACCTGGGAACTGCATTCAAAACTGACTGACTAGAGTATGGTAGAGGGTGGTGGAATTTCCTGTGTAGCGGTGAAATGCGTAGATATAGGAAGGAACACCAGTGGCGAAGGCGACCACCTGGACTAATACTGACACTGAGGTGCGAAAGCGTGGGGAGCAAACAGGATTAGATACCCTGGTAGTCCACGCCGTAAACGATGTCAACTAGCCGTTGGAAGCCTTGAGCTTTTAGTGGCGCAGCTAACGCATTAAGTTGACCGCCTGGGGAGTACGGCCGCAAGGTTAAAACTCAAATGAATTGACGGGGGCCCGCACAAGCGGTGGAGCATGTGGTTTAATTCGAAGCAACGCGAAGAACCTTACCAGGCCTTGACATCCAATGAACTTTCTAGAGATAGATTGGTGCCTTCGGGAACATTGAGACAGGTGCTGCATGGCTGTCGTCAGCTCGTGTCGTGAGATGTTGGGTTAAGTCCCGTAACGAGCGCAACCCTTGTCCTTAGTTACCAGCACGTAATGGTGGGCACTCTAAGGAGACTGCCGGTGACAAACCGGAGGAAGGTGGGGATGACGTCAAGTCATCATGGCCCTTACGGCCTGGGCTACACACGTGCTACAATGGTCGGTACAGAGGGTTGCCAAGCCGCGAGGTGGAGCTAATCCCATAAAACCGATCGTAGTCCGGATCGCAGTCTGCAACTCGACTGCGTGAAGTCGGAATCGCTAGTAATCGCGAATCAGAATGTCGCGGTGAATACGTTCCCGGGCCTTGTACACACCGCCCGTCACACCATGGGAGTGGGTTGCACCAGAAGTAGCTAGTCTAACCTTCGGGAGGACGGTTACCACGGTGTGATTCATGACTGGGGTGAAGTCGTAACAAGGTAGCCGTAGGGGAACCTGCGGCTGGATCACCTCCTTAATCGACGACATCAGCTGCTCCATAAGTTCCCACACGAATTGCTTGATTCATTGAAGAAGACGATAAGAAGCAGCCCGAAATTGGGTCTGTAGCTCAGTTGGTTAGAGCGCACCCCTGATAAGGGTGAGGTCGGCAGTTCGAATCTGCCCAGACCCACCAATTTTGTGTGGGAAACGCCTGTAGAAATATGGGGCCATAGCTCAGCTGGGAGAGCGCCTGCCTTGCACGCAGGAGGTCAACGGTTCGATCCCGTTTGGCTCCACCACTACTGCTTCTAGAAGTTGAAAGCTTAGAAATGAGCATTCCATCAAGATGATGGTGAATGTTGATTTCTAGTCTTTGATTAGATCGTTCTTTAAAAATTTGGGTATGTGATAGAAAGATAGACTGAACGTTACTTTCACTGGTAACGGATCAGGCTAAGGTAAAATTTGTGAGTTACTCAGTTTTGAGTATTATCGAATTTTCGGCGAATGTTGTCTTCACAGTATAACCAGATTGCTTGGGGTTATATGGTCAAGTGAAGAAGCGCATACGGTGGATGCCTTGGCAGTCAGAGGCGATGAAAGACGTGGTAGCCTGCGAAAAGCTTCGGGGAGTCGGCAAACAGACTTTGATCCGGAGATGTCTGAATGGGGGAACCCAGCCATCATAAGATGGTTATCTTACGCTGAATACATAGGCGTAAGAGGCGAACCAGGGGAACTGAAACATCTAAGTACCCTGAGGAAAAGAAATCAACCGAGATTCCCTTAGTAGTGGCGAGCGAACGGGGACTAGCCCTTAAGTGGCTTTGAGATTAGCGGAACGCTCTGGAAAGTGCGGCCATAGTGGGTGATAGCCCTGTACGCGAAAATCTCTTAGTCATGAAATCGAGTAGGACGGAGCACGAGAAACTTTGTCTGAATATGGGGGGACCATCCTCCAAGGCTAAATACTACTGACTGACCGATAGTGAACTAGTACCGTGAGGGAAAGGCGAAAAGAACCCCGGAGAGGGGAGTGAAATAGATCCTGAAACCGTATGCGTACAAGCAGTGGGAGCCCACTTTGTTGGGTGACTGCGTACCTTTTGTATAATGGGTCAGCGACTTATTTTCAGTGGCGAGCTTAACCGAATAGGGGAGGCGTAGCGAAAGCGAGTCTTAATAGGGCGTCTAGTCGCTGGGAATAGACCCGAAACCGGGCGATCTATCCATGGGCAGGTTGAAGGTTGGGTAACACTAACTGGAGGACCGAACCGACTACCGTTGAAAAGTTAGCGGATGACCTGTGGATCGGAGTGAAAGGCTAATCAAGCTCGGAGATAGCTGGTTCTCCTCGAAAGCTATTTAGGTAGCGCCTCATGTATCACTGTAGGGGGTAGAGCACTGTTTCGGCTAGGGGGTCATCCCGACTTACCAAACCGATGCAAACTCCGAATACCTACAAGTGCCGAGCATGGGAGACACACGGCGGGTGCTAACGTCCGTCGTGAAAAGGGAAACAACCCAGACCGTCAGCTAAGGTCCCAAAGTTATGGTTAAGTGGGAAACGATGTGGGAAGGCTTAGACAGCTAGGAGGTTGGCTTAGAAGCAGCCACCCTTTAAAGAAAGCGTAATAGCTCACTAGTCGAGTCGGCCTGCGCGGAAGATGTAACGGGGCTCAAACCATACACCGAAGCTACGGGTATCACGTAAGTGATGCGGTAGAGGAGCGTTCTGTAAGCCTGTGAAGGTGAGTTGAGAAGCTTGCTGGAGGTATCAGAAGTGCGAATGCTGACATGAGTAACGACAATGGGTGTGAAAAACACCCACGCCGAAAGACCAAGGTTTCCTGCGCAACGTTAATCGACGCAGGGTTAGTCGGTCCCTAAGGCGAGGCTGAAAAGCGTAGTCGATGGAAAACAGGTTAATATTCCTGTACTTCTGGTTATTGCGATGGAGGGACGGAGAAGGCTAGGCCAGCTTGGCGTTGGTTGTCCAAGTTTAAGGTGGTAGGCTGGAATCTTAGGTAAATCCGGGATTCTAAGGCCGAGAGCTGATGACGAGCTAACTTTTAGTTAGCGAAGTGGTTGATGCCATGCTTCCAAGAAAAGCTTCTAAGCTTCAGGTAACCAGGAACCGTACCCCAAACCGACACAGGTGGTTGGGTAGAGAATACCAAGGCGCTTGAGAGAACTCGGGTGAAGGAACTAGGCAAAATGGCACCGTAACTTCGGGAGAAGGTGCGCCGGTGAGGGTGAAGGACTTGCTCCGTAAGCTCATGCCGGTCGAAGATACCAGGCCGCTGCGACTGTTTATTAAAAACACAGCACTCTGCAAACACGAAAGTGGACGTATAGGGTGTGACGCCTGCCCGGTGCCGGAAGGTTAATTGATGGGGTTAGCTAACGCGAAGCTCTTGATCGAAGCCCCGGTAAACGGCGGCCGTAACTATAACGGTCCTAAGGTAGCGAAATTCCTTGTCGGGTAAGTTCCGACCTGCACGAATGGCGTAACGATGGCGGCGCTGTCTCCACCCGAGACTCAGTGAAATTGAAATCGCTGTGAAGATGCAGTGTATCCGCGGCTAGACGGAAAGACCCCGTGAACCTTTACTATAGCTTTGCACTGGACTTTGAATTTGCTTGTGTAGGATAGGTGGGAGGCTTTGAAGCGTGGACGCCAGTCTGCGTGGAGCCAACCTTGAAATACCACCCTGGCAACTTTGAGGTTCTAACTCAGGTCCGTTATCCGGATCGAGGACAGTGTATGGTGGGTAGTTTGACTGGGGCGGTCTCCTCCTAAAGAGTAACGGAGGAGTACGAAGGTGCGCTCAGACCGGTCGGAAATCGGTCGTAGAGTATAAAGGCAAAAGCGCGCTTGACTGCGAGACAGACACGTCGAGCAGGTACGAAAGTAGGTCTTAGTGATCCGGTGGTTCTGTATGGAAGGGCCATCGCTCAACGGATAAAAGGTACTCCGGGGATAACAGGCTGATACCGCCCAAGAGTTCATATCGACGGCGGTGTTTGGCACCTCGATGTCGGCTCATCACATCCTGGGGCTGAAGCCGGTCCCAAGGGTATGGCTGTTCGCCATTTAAAGTGGTACGCGAGCTGGGTTTAGAACGTCGTGAGACAGTTCGGTCCCTATCTGCCGTGGACGTTTGAGATTTGAGAGGGGCTGCTCCTAGTACGAGAGGACCGGAGTGGACGAACCTCTGGTGTTCCGGTTGTCACGCCAGTGGCATTGCCGGGTAGCTATGTTCGGAATAGATAACCGCTGAAAGCATCTAAGCGGGAAACTAGCCTCAAGATGAGATCTCACTGGAACCTTGAGTTCCCTGAAGGGCCGTCGAAGACTACGACGTTGATAGGTTGGGTGTGTAAGCGCTGTGAGGCGTTGAGCTAACCAATACTAATTGCCCGTGAGGCTTGACCATATAACACCCAAGCAATTTGCGTCGGCTCTCTAATCCAGAGCAACCAGATTGCGGTGTGTGAAGACGATAGAACCGAAAGTTCGAATCTTACAAAACACCGAAAGCTGTCACATACCCAATTTGCTGAAGCGAGGCACATGCCACGACTCAGTACCCGAATTTCTTGACGACCATAGAGCATTGGAACCACCTGATCCCATCCCGAACTCAGCAGTGAAACGATGCATCGCCGATGGTAGTGTGGGGTTTCCCCATGTGAGAGTAGGTCATCGTCAAGATTAAATTCCAGAACCCCTGTCTGCTAACGCTGACAGGGGTTTTGTTTATGTAGAAGCTCATGAATTTCACCGGCACGTTGCTCACTCAACGGTCTGGTACACAGAATTTCTTGACGACCATAGAGCATTGGAACCACCTGATCCCATCCCGAACTCAGCAGTGAAACGATGCATCGCCGATGGTAGTGTGGGGTTTCCCCATGTGAGAGTAGGTCATCGTCAAGATTGAATTCCGAAACCCCTGTCTGCTAACGCAGACAGGGGTTTTGTCGTTTAGGGCCAAAAATTACCACGCTTGGTAACCCCGCCGCATACATGTACCGCCGGTCGGTTTCCTACGTAAAAACAGGAAATGCCTCACAAATACCTAAGATTTGCCAAACCTTGGCCGAAAGCCTGACGAGCCATGCGTGCACCGAAATAGAGCGGCCCGAGAGTCCGCCTATACCGTTACATGGAATGTTCCACTCGGCACGCTCACCCCCCTTTGGCAAAAGAAGTCGATGAAATGAATCTCAAGTTCAGTCATAAAATTCTGTTGGCCGCGTCAGGCGTCGTGGTTCTAGCCTTCGCGTTATTCACCCTCTACAACGATTACCTGCAACGCAGTACCATCAAGCAGAACCTGGAGTCGTCCATCCAACAATCCGGTGAGCTCACCGCCAGCAGTGTGCAGAACTGGCTTAGCGGTCGAATACTGGTGCTTGAAAGTCTCACGCAAAACGTCGCTCACCAAGGCAGTGGAGCTGATCTGCCTGGCTTAGTCGATCAACCGGCACTTACCTCAAACTTCCAATTCACCTACGTTGGCCAAACCAACGGTGTGTTCACCCAGCGTCCGGACGCAAAAATGCCTGACGGCTACGACCCCCGTCAGCGTCCCTGGTACAAGCAGGCGGTGGCTGCAGACAAACCCATGCTCACACCCCCCTACATGGCTGCAGTGGGTGGGCAGATCGTGACAATTGCCATGCCGGTGAAGAAGAATGGCGAATTGCTCGGCGTAGTCGGTGGCGACCTGAGCCTGCAGACCCTGGTGAAGATCATCAACTCGGTAGACTTCGGCGGTATCGGCCATGCGTTCCTGGTCAGCGGCGATGGCCAAGTCATCGTCAGTCCTGATCAGGACCAGGTGATGAAGAACCTCAAGGACATCTACCCCGGCACCCAGGTACGCATCGAGAAGATGAACCAGGACGTTGTCCTCAATGGCCAGGACCGCATCCTGTCGTTCACTCCTATCAGTGGTTTACCCGGTGCAGATTGGTACATCGGTCTGTCGATTGATAAAGACAAAGCCTACGCACCGTTAGGCAAGTTCCGCACGTCTGCACTGATTGCCATGTTGATCGCCGTGGTTGCGATTGCAGTGCTCCTGAGCTTGCTGATTCAAGTCTTGCTGCGCCCGCTCACCACCATGGGTGTAGCGATGCAAGACATTGCCCAGGGTGAGGGCGACCTGACCCGTCGCCTCGCTGTGACTAGCAAGGACGAGTTCGGCGAAGTCGGCAGTGCCTTCAATCAGTTCGTAGAACGCATCCACGCTTCGATCTCGGAAGTGTCTTCCGCAACCCGTCAGGTCCACGATTTGTCCCAACGCGTAATGGCCTCGTCCAATGCCTCGATTATTGGTTCTGACGAGCAAAGCGCGCGTACCAATAGTGTGGCTGCCGCGATCAACGAACTGGGCGCTGCCACCCAGGAAATCGCACGTAACGCCGCTGATGCTTCACAGCACGCCAGCGGCGCCAGTGAGCAAGCCGACGACGGGCGCAAAGTGGTGGATCAAACCATCCTTGCAATGTCGGAGCTGTCGCAGAAAATCAGCCTGTCCTGCACCCAGATCGAGACGCTCAACGCCAGCACCGACAACATCGGCCATATTCTTGATGTGATCAAAGGTATCTCGCAGCAAACCAACCTGCTGGCACTCAACGCCGCCATCGAGGCGGCCCGTGCCGGTGAGGCGGGTCGAGGTTTCGCAGTGGTCGCTGACGAGGTTCGCAACCTGGCTCACCGCACCCAAGAGTCGGCCGAGGAGATCCACAAAATGATTACTTCGCTGCAAGTGGGCTCGCGTGAAGCGGTCACCACCATGAATGCCAGCCAGGCCTCCAGCGAAGAAAGCGTACAGGTCGCGAACCAGGCCGGTGAGCGCCTGGTCAGCGTGACACAGCGGATTGTTGAGATCGACGGCATGAACCAGTCCGTAGCTGCAGCTACTGAAGAACAGACGGCCGTGGTGGAAACCCTCAATGTGGATATCAACCAGATCAATCTGCTGAACCAGCAGGGCGTGACCAATCTCAATGAAACCCTGAAAGATTGCGATGCGTTGTCGCAACAGGCTAATCGATTGAAGCAATTGGTTGATAGCTTCAAGATCTGATCCGCTGATCAATCAGGCAGGAGCGAGTCATCTCGCACCTGCCACTTAGCCAAGTATCCGGCGGAGATTTTCCAGTGCGCTATCGGCGAAGTCCTGCACGAACTGTTCAAACCCTGTGTTTGCCCTGTCAATGGGCTCGGCAATGATTGTCCATGTCACCTTGGAACGCGCTGCTCCAAGGGCTTCCACACGGATCGCCGCCCACAATCTGGCCACACCGAGGGTGTTGTAGATCGTGGTCCAGGTCATTTGCATGGCCTGCTCGTCCCGGCTATTAAGTTGCTCCACCACACAGTTGCCATCGCGGAATAGCTTTGTACGCAAGGCGCCCACACCTGTGCCCCTCATTTCGATATGCGTCAGGTCAGGAATGAACACATCGAATCGGGCAAATTGTCCCACCATGTCCCACAGGCGAGGGGCAGGGCATTCGACCACGACGCATGCCACTATCGGCAGGCCGTTCGGGTTGCGAATTAACGTATCGGGTTGCAGCGCTTTCATAAGGTTGTCCTGAGGCGTTCAAAGAAAGCCGATGGCCTCGAGGTAGTTGCAGCCTTTACTCAACAGCGCCGAGTCTTTTTCGGGATAGTGGGCCCCCATTTGTTGTACACCCTGTCGCGCGTTGGCGTGACGAATCATTGAGGTGTCACCGATATCTTCGTCGAGACGGTCGAGATAAAAACCCAGCACGCCAAACAGTGCGTTGTCCTGGCTGACCGTTCGTAGCGACTGTTGCCATTGCGCAACGCTCACCCGCCTGAAACGGTGCCCCGCCCGGCTAAAGGCGTCCAAGTAATGCGCCCAGCTCAAAGGCTGCGGGTTGTGCAGGTTGAACACACTCCGATCGGCTTGAAAACGGTCGCAGTGAAACGCGATGAAACGAGCCAGAAAGTCCACTGGCATCAGGTCGAAGTTCAACGTCAGTCGTGGCAGCAGGCCCAATTGCAGTGACCCCTTGAGCATCAGCATCAGGCGATTTTTCTGCGGTTGGCAGACGCCTGTAAGGCTGTTGAAACTGATATTGCCGGGACGATGGATGTTCACCCAGGCCCCGCGTTCCACAGCGCGCCTCAATTGCCGTTCGGCGACCCACTTGGACAGGTTGTAGCCATTCTTGATGTAAAGCGGCAGCGTGGTCGCGGCGGGCGCTTCGAGGACATAGCCCTGGGCGTCGATACTGCTAGAAGCTGACAGTGTTGAGATGAAGTTGAAGACCTTCTTACAGTGCGTCTCACACAGACGCAGGCATTCAAGTATGGGGTCAACGTTGTCCCTGGTCAGTGATGCGTAGTCCTTGACGTGGTTGACCTGTGCCGCGTTGTGCACCAGTACGCCAAAACGTTTAGCGAGGGTCTCATAGGTATCGTTGGCCAAACCCAATCGAGGCAGGCTGATATCAGCCGCAAGTACCCGCACCCTGCTCAGGTCAAGATGTTCCAGGCGATACTCGTGTAACGCTTGGGTGAATCGCGCCATTGCCGACTGTCCGGGTTTCTCGCGTATCAGGCACGCTATCTCGGTTGCTCCAGTGGCCAACAATGCTTCGACGATATGGACACCCACAAAACTGTTGGCCCCCGTAACGATCATTTTGTAAGGATCGCCCACGCAAGCCGCGGGCAGCGTGTTGAGTGGCCACTCTTGTTGAGAGTCGCGAATCGCCTGGCTGTAGGGGGCGTCGGGTGGTTCGCCGTTTTCCACCAATGTTGCGAGCGTACGAATCGTCGGCGCCTCAATGAAGTGATTCAGCGAGAAGCTACGGCCGAATTGTTCGCGAAAACGCAGTAAGAGGGTCGACAGTAAAATCGAATGGCCGCCCAGGTCGAAGAAGCTTTCGTCGATAGACAATTCTTCCACGGGCAACGCCAGCAGCTCGATCCACAAGCAGGTCAATTGGCTCTGAAGCGGGGTTTGTGCGGCGCTCCGGGCAGTCTGCAAAGTAGGTTGGAGCGGTATTGCCAGCAATGCCGAGCGGTCAATTTTGCCGTTGCTGGAACACGGCATGCGTGGCAAAACGTCCCAGAAACCGGGTCGCATGTAGTCCGGCAGCCACTGTCGCGCGTGTTGCTGCAGGGCCGCCATGGTAGCCCCTAGTTCAGGTTGGGCAACAAAGCCACGGATCCTGCGGTCATGGTCGATCACCACCGCCACCTGGCGGTACAACCGGCTGTTGCGCAAGCACTGTTCAATCTCCTGCGGCTCGACCCGAAAACCACGAATTTTCACTTGATCATCACGCCGCCCCCCCATCACGATCCCATCGGCAGTCCACTGTGCCAGGTCGCCGCTACGGTAGGCACGCAAGGGCTGGCCTCCTGGGATTGCCAGCTCCACGAAAGGGCTGCTGGCCTGTGGTGGCGCGTTTACATACCCAAGGCTCACGCCAGGGCCGACGATATACACCTCGCCCATCACCTGTTCATCCACCGGTTGCCGGTGTTCATCAAGAATCAGAACCTGGCTGTTGGCGATGGGGTGGCCGAGATTGCGGTTGCTGTCACTGGGGCACAACGTCCGATGGGTGACCAGCACCGTGGCCTCCGTAGGCCCATAGAGGTTGTGAAGCTGGCACTGCTTCGCCAGATGCTCGATCACATGAGGTTCGCACACATCACCTCCGGTCAGCAGGTGCGTCAGGCCCAACGGTTGACCGAGCGGCAGAATGCTCAGCAGCGCAGGCGGCAGAAAGGCGTGGGTGACGCGCTGCCGATGGAGAAGATCCAGCAGTTGCTGAGGGTCTTGTCGTTGTTCTGCGCTGGGGACAATCAACGTGGCACCCGCTATCAGGGCGGGGAAAATATCGATCAGTGATGAATCGAAGCTCAGCGGCGAGAACTGCAAGACGCGCCCCTGTTCATCCAGGCTCACGCAGGACCTGAACCATGCTGTGAAATGTGCCAGGTTGGCTTGGCTGAGCAACACGCCTTTGGGTTGGCCGGTGGTGCCTGATGTAAAAAACATCATGCAGGGCGCATCGATATGAGGGCGGACGTGCACCAATGGGCGTGCGATGGCGGCGTCGCGGTGTTCGTTGCTGCTGACATCCAATGAAGTCAAACGCCCGCGTAATGGGTGCTGGCCGGTATCCAGCAATACCCGAGCGCCTGCGATGTCGAGCATGGTCTGCTGGCGATGAGTCGGGTGCTCCGGATCCAGCGGGAGGTACACTGCGCCGCAGCCCAGCACCGCAAGAATGCTGGCATACAGTTCGATAGATTTTTCCAGGCACACCCCCACGACTGCTGGCGTCTGCGCAGTCTCCAGTAAGGGACGTAATTGTTGCTGGATTGCTGAGGCCCGAGCATGCAGGTGACGATAGGTCACTTCGCTGGCACCTATGTTCAAGGCGGCCCGGTCTGCGAAAGTGTAAAAACTTGCCTGCAACCGGTTGATCAACGGCAACCTGGCCTCCTCTATCACAGCAGGGTCTGCGGTGTCGTTGAAGCGGTGGGTGAATGCCAGCGCCTCCAGTACTTCCAGACCTTGTTCAGGCCAGTCATTGGCGACGCCACTCAACGTGAACTGCCCAGAGTCCCGTGCGAAATCACTGACGTGCAGCGCGACCCATTCCACCAGCGCATGCGTTACCTGCTGGCGGAGCCTCTGGCCATTTCCACTGGGCTCGTCGGCGATGTTCAGTACAGCCATGAATTGTCGGCCGGGTCCATAGGCGCGCAGCTGCAGAGTGGGCAGCCCATAGCCGGTTAACGGGCCAACCCCAAGGCGTAGACTTAAGCCTGGCGTGTGATGATTTTGGTCTTGCAGCGACTGACTGCCGTCTTCGATCCACAGGTCGATGCTTTCATCACTCGAGATATGCCCATACTGTTCCAACTCCTGCCTGACAGCGCGCAAGGCGTTGCTGGCGCCGGCAAAGCTGATAGTCAGTCGCCTCATGCCACCCTCCCGGACGCTGGCAAGTAGTCGTTCAACGCTTGCGCCACACTCGGCGTTTGCAGCAAACCGCTGTGTTGGAGGAAGCCAAGAATATTGGCCATCAATGGATGCTGACGTGTGATGGGGAAGGCCAGCGCCGCGACTTCATCGCGTAATTCGCTGCGCAGGTGGGTGCTGATGTCGAGATGTTCGATCACGTACAGGTCGAAGTCTTTTTGCAGGTCGTTCGTCAGGTACTGGGCCAGTAGAACCGGCAGCACCTTGGCAATGCTGTTGCGGTCGTCCGCGCTCGCGGCCTGCCAGTACAAGCGTACGAGCCGTACCCAGAATTGTGCGTGGCGGCCTTCATCAAATAGGTGGTCGGCCATCAGGCCGCGGATGGAAGCTTTGACACTGGTGTCCTTGGAGAACGCGGCCACATCGTGAGTCACCGTGTTTTCGGCAATGGCCACCCCAATCAACGCGACGGCATCGCGCAGGTGGGCTGGCGCCTGTGCCTGTGCCGCCGGCAGTGCGCGGCTCAATTCGATTTCCCTCGGCAGTTCCAAGGGTTGTATACCGGTCATGGCCACGGTTTGCTGCAGGAAATCCAGCGCAACCAATGCGTGGTAGTCCTCGTCCACAACGACAGTCATTGCATCAACACGGCAGATCAGCGGGAAGTGCACCGAAAAGCGATTCTTGGCGATGCTGCGTGCAGTCTCGTCGACGATCTCAGTCTCGAATATCACCACGTCGTTGATGAATTTGTAGAAGCTCTGCACCAGTACAAAATCGCGCCACTGCGGGCAGTGTTCAAGAAAAGTCGCACTGAGTACCAAGGGCTGGCGGCACAGGGGATAGATCAGCTTGTCATCGCTCTCCAGCAAGCGGCGCGGGCGTGTGCGAATGGTTGCTCGGCGCTCCCAGTCGTGGACAATGGGTTGGTAGTCGGTGGCGTTCATGGGTGCACCTCCTGCAGTGAGGCGCGAACCTCATCCCACAACGCGATACGCCCCTCCACGGCAGCGAGCGCGGCGTCGTTGGCCTGTTGCGGGTATGCCGGGTCAGCGTTGGCCAGGCGTTCGAGCAACTGCTCTGCCGCCGGTCCATGATCTTGGGTGTCCAGTTCGATGTGACGCTTGAGATAGGCGCACAAGGTAGGCGCCTGGCGATGGATGAACTCATCAGATTGCAGGATGCGCTCGAACATCCCTGGGATGACATGCTCGCGACCGTGCAGGAAGGTTGCCGCAACACAATGGATAGGCGCATTTAGCGCAAGCTGCAATGTATCGCTGACGAAGCGAGCGACGCCGGGAAGGACCTCGATCGCCTGCAAGGCGGCAGTTGCTTCCAGGCCTTGACGTTGCAGCGCAACGAAGCGGTTGATCGACGAGGTATTGGCACCTACCTCCGCCATGGCCTCCAGATAGAGTTCGAAGTGGCTGCAATAGCCTGTCTCGGGATGCAGGTCTGATTCCTCACCCAGTATGACCTCATTGATCAAGCGCGCTGCGTGTGGGTCGGCAGGCGGTAGCCAGGGCAGGCGAGTGCAGGTCAGGTCCTGTTGCAGGCGTTTAGCGAGGGTCATGAAATCCCAGACAGAAAATACGTGGCTTTCCATAAAAAGTTGTAACTTTCGCAGGGAAGTTATTTCTGAAAATAACGAATGCCCGCATAACTGAAGTTTTGCTGTTTCAAGTAACGGTTGATGCATGGTTGGTGCCTATAAGTTGCCGCGTCTGCTGTGAAAAACAGCGATGAGTATTTGTAGTTGGCAAGAGGTGAGTAGCAGTAGACCAGTTGCTGGCGTGCAGGAGGACTCGATATGGGCGCTGCAACGTCTAGCGAAGTGTCTGGTTTAGTAATAAAAGATAATAAGCGGATTAAACAACTTTGCGGGCATACAAATGTGTTAGAAGTTTTGCTAAATAATATTTGCTGTAATCTAGTTGCTTTGTTGGAAGTGGGAAGTTTCTTCGGAGCGGGGCGCCAACCATTACTTAGTTCGCCCCGCAGCAGGAAAAGAAGCCTTAGTACGTGCCTTTTTTGGCGGGTGCACCCAAGCCGTTGAGGTAGGCCGTGATCACCTCCATGCCTCGCATCAAGTGGTTGCGCAGGGTCAGGATGCTTTCCTGGGTTTTTTTCTGCGCCACGAGGTTCAGTAGCTCGCGGTGATCTTCCTGGGATGTCTCGCCCAGGCCCATGGCCTCAAGGTTGTAACGCAGGAAACGCTCCTCTTCGTTCAAACCGTGCTCCACCAATTTGAGCAGCCGTTGGTTCGGGGCTTTGCCATAAAGTGCCATGTGAAACAGGCGATTGAGGCGTCCTATCTCTGAGTAGTCTTTTTCTTGTTCGAGGGCACAAATAAAGGCCTCCGCTTCGACGATATCGGTGTCAGTGAGCAAGGGAATCGACAGGCGCAACGCTTCAGACTCCAGCAACATCCGCAGTTCATAGGTCTCGGCCGAGTTGTCTTCGATCAACGGAGCAACGACGGCGCCCTTGTGCGTCACTACATGCAGCAGTGACTGGGCTTCCAGCTGGCGCAAGGCTTCACGCACCGGCATGCGGCTGACCCCGAACAGGCTGGCCAACTCCTGTTGGCGCATGGCAGTACCACAGGGCAATCGACCATCCAGGATGGCGTTGCGTAAGGTTTCTTCAATTACGGAACGCGCGAGATGGGCGGGAATAGGTCCGCTGATCTTGATGCTGTTCAAAGGGGTCGGCTTCTGCGTCACGGTTACGCTATCCTCCTTATTCGAATGGACGTGGCTAATTGGATCCAATGCACACTAGAGACTGCCCGTAAGCTTGTCAAACGGGCACAGTTTCGGCTTGTAAGCGTTTCAACATAGCGCTCCCAGCGCCCACAGCCAGCATTTATGGCGCCTTACGCATCCAAGTTCATCCAGCCTGCTTCAAGCGCCGACAATTGCAGCATCAGGTGTTATGGAATGAACACTTTACCGCTGTAATTTATTCCCCAGGGCCAAGCAGCGTGAGGTTGGGCCGGAACATTCCCGCATATCGATATTCATTAACGGTATTTAAATAGCCGTTCTTATATCTATAAAGTCACTCTCCTGTCTGACCGGGAGTGACCTCATGTCCGCCACCTCTACTGTTCCAACAGCGAACGCTACCGCCCAAACCTTCGAGATTCGTCCATTGCCCGGCAACGTCGGCGCCGAGATCATAGGCTTGGACTTGTCGAGACCGGTCAACGACCAGGATTTTGCACGTATCCACCGCGCGCACCTGGACCATCACGTCGTGGTGTTCCGCGACCAGCGCATCACCCCCGAACAGCAGATCGCTTTCAGCCGCCGCTTCGGTGTGCTGCAGATCCACGTGCTCAAGCAATTCCTGCTGGCCAACCACCCGGAAATCCTGATCGTCTCCAACATCATCGAAAACGGTCAATCCATCGGACTGGGAGACGCTGGAAAATTCTGGCATTCGGACCTGTCCTACAAAGAACTACCGAGCCTGGGCTCGATGCTTCACGCCCAAGAGCTGCCCTCTGAAGGTGGCGACACCCTGTTCGCCGACATGCACAAAGCCTGGGACCAACTACCCGCGCATCTGCGCACCGCCGTTGAAGGCCGCAGCGCCGCGCATTCCTACACCGCGCGCTACAGCGAAACCAAATTCGAAGGCAATTGGCGCCCCACACTGACCCCCGAGCAGCTTGCCCAGGTTGCGGAAGTGGTGCACCCCATCGTGCGTACCCACCCGGAAAGCGGCCGCAAGGCGCTGTTCGTCAGTGAAGGATTCACCACGCGCATCGTCGGCCTGCCGGAAGACGAAAGTCGCGACCTGCTGGCCCAGCTCTACGCCCACAGCGTGTTGCCGCAAAACATCTACCGCCACCCATGGCAGCCCCACGACCTGGTGTTCTGGGACAACCGCTCGCTGATCCACCTGGCCGCCGGTTGCCCGAGCCATCTGCGCCGCAAGCTGTTTCGCACCACCATCCAGGGCGACGCGCCTTTCTGATTCGGAGCACGACCATGTCCAGGAAAATTCCATTCGCACGGCTGGCCGCGACTGTCGGCCTGGGCGTCAGCCTGCTGGCTGGCAGCCTTGCTGCACCGACAGCCGCGCAGGCCGAAGGTGAGATCCGTATCGCCGAACAGTTTGGCATCGTTTACCTATTGCTCAACGTGGTGCGCGATCAGAACCTGATCGAAAAATACGGCAAGCAGGAAGGCATCGACATCAAGGTCGACTGGACTCAGCTGTCCGGCGGCGCCGCCGTCAATGACGCGCTGCTCTCCGGTTCCATCGACATTGCCGGTGCTGGCGTTGGCCCGCTGCTGACCATCTGGGACCGCACCCACGGCAAGCAGAACGTCAAGGCCGTCGCGTCCCTGGGTAACTTCCCGTACTACCTGGTGAGCAACAATCCCAAGGTCAAGACCATCGCCGATTTCACTGAGAAGGACCGCATCGCGGTGCCTGCGGTAGGCGTTTCTGTGCAGTCGCGCTTCCTGCAATACGCCGCCGCCAAACAGTGGGGCGACAAGGAATTCAATCGCCTCGACAAATACACCGTCGCCGTCCCGCACCCGGATGCAACCGCCGCCCTGATCGCTGGTGGCACCGAGCTGACCGGGCATTTTTCCAACCCGCCGTTCCAGGACCAGGCCCTGGCCAATCCGAACGTGCATGTGGTGCTGAACACCTACGACTTGCTCGGCCCGAACTCGCCGACGGTGCTGTTCGCCACCGAGAAATTCCGCAATGACAATCCGAAAACCTACAAGGCATTCGTCGAGGCGTTGACCGAAGCCGCGCAGTTCGCCCAGAACGACAAAGGGGCTGCGGCCGACACCTATATCCGCGTGACCAAGGCCAAGATCGGCCGTGCCGAACTGCTGAAAATCATCGACAACCCGCAGTTCGAATTCAGCGTCACGCCCAAGAATACTTATCCGCTGGCGGAATTCCTCTACCGCGTCGGCGCTATCAAGAACAAGCCTGAATCGTGGAAGGACTACTTCTTCCAGGATGCCAAGCCCCTGCAAGGAAGTTGAGATGAACGCGCCCTTGCAAGGCCACACGGCCAGCAACCTGAACACCGCCTTGCCGTTACTGGCGGTGGATAACGTCAGCCTGGAATACCGCACCCCCGAGCGCGTGGTGCGGGCCACCCATCAGGTGAGTTTCGAGATCGATCCCGCCGACCGCTATGTGCTGCTCGGTCCGTCGGGCTGTGGCAAATCCACCTTGCTCAAGTCCATCGCGGGGTTTATCAAGCCCTGCGAAGGCGAGATCCGTCTGCTGGGGCAAAAGGTCGAGCAACCGGGCCCGGACCGCATCGTGGTGTTTCAGGAGTTCGACCAGTTGCCGCCGTGGAAAACCGTCAAACAGAACGTGATGTTTCCACTGCTGGCCTCGAAAACCTTGAAGCGCGCTGAAGCCGAAGAGCGCGCGCTGCACTACCTCGACAAAGTTGGCCTCACGGCGTTTGCCGACGCCTATCCCCACACGCTTTCCGGCGGGATGAAGGCCCGTGTCGCCATCGCCCGTGCCTTGGCCATGCAGCCTAAAATCCTGTTGATGGATGAGCCCTTCGCCGCCCTCGACGCCCTGACCCGGCGCAAGATGCAGGAAGAACTGCTGCTGCTTTGGGAAGAAGTGCGTTTCACCCTGTTGTTCGTGACTCACTCCATCGAAGAGGCGCTGGTAGTGGGCAACCGTATCCTGTTGCTGTCGCCCCATCCTGGGCGCGTACGCGCGGAAATCCACAGCCATCAATACGACCTGCACAGCCTCGGTGGCGTGGAGTTCCAGGCGTCGGCGCGACGCATTCATCGCCTGTTGTTCGATGAAGCGCCCGAGGCCGAACGTGAGTTGGGTTTCGCTGATATCCGCATCGCGTATTAAGGGGAACATCCATGCGCCAGGAATATGAAATCACGCTCGAACCACTGCTCAGCGTTCCCGTGGAGCGCGAACTGCCCCTGCGCCAACGCCTGTGGCAACAAGGCTGGCTGCGCAAGGGCCTGATCCTGATCGTGCTCGCGATCCTCTGGGAAGCGGTTGCGCGTTATCAGAACAATGACTTGCTGTTGCCGAGCTTCTTGCAGACATCGGCCGCACTTTATGACGGCCTGCTCAGCGGCGAACTGCTGAGCAAGGTAAGCATTTCGCTGGTGGTGCTGATCAAGGGTTACCTGATTGGCATCGTGCTGGCGTTCGCCCTGACCACCTTGGCGGTGTCGACCCAACTGGGCCGCGATCTGCTGAGCACCCTGACCTCGATGTTCAACCCGCTGCCCGCCATCGCGTTGTTGCCGCTGGCGCTGCTGTGGTTCGGCCTGGGGCAGAACAGCCTGATCTTTGTGCTGGTGCACTCGGTGTTGTGGGCGCTGGCGCTCAACACCTATTCCGGGTTCCTAGGCGTGTCCGAAACCTTGCGCATGGCCGGGCGCAACTATGGCCTCAAGGGCATGCGTTTTGTGCTGTTCATCCTGATCCCGGCGGCACTGCCGTCGATCCTCGCAGGCCTCAAGATCGGCTGGGCATTTGCCTGGCGCACGTTGATCGCCGCCGAGTTGGTGTTCGGGGCCACCAGTGGCAAGGGCGGCCTGGGGTGGTACATCTTCCAGAACCGCAACGAGCTGTATACCGACAAGGTGTTTGCCGGGCTGGCGGTGGTGATCCTGATCGGCCTGATGGTGGAAAACCTGGTGTTTGACACCGTCGAGCGCCTTACTGTGAAGCGTTGGGGGATGCAGCGCTAAACAGGAATGATTGCTCTTTGCCCGACGTGAGCCCGATAATGCCGGCCGAATCTGACGCCGCCTTGGCGTCAGGCGTACTCGGTAAAAGGATTTACGACGATGCGGTTTTTTGTCTTGGCAGCAGCCTTGCTATTGTCGACCTCGGTCTTCGCGGAGTTTGTGCCCGAGGTGGTCAGCATGCCCAAGCCGCTTTATCCCAGTCACCTGACCTTCACCCAAGGGCATGCACGCATCAGCTTGAATATTCACAACGACGGTACGGTCAGTGATGTCAAAGCGCTCAGCGCCACCAAGCCGGCGTTTGGTGAAGCTGCCGTGGCCGCGGCTACACTCTGGCGCTTCAAGCCGTGGACGGTCACTACCGATCGGCCGGCGGTGCTCGACGCGCAGAACGATATGATTTTCACGCCCGAACCACCGAAGAAAGAAACGACTCAACTGACCTTCACCCAAACCACCTACCAATCCTGCAGCGCGCTGACGGAAGAAGTCAGCCAGTTCCGTCGTGAGCATCCCGCCCGTCCGTTGATCGCCATGAAGAGCTTTGCCATTACCCGTGTGGCGGTAATGTTTCCGGCGTTAAGCGGTAAAAGCGACTACAACGAAGGACTGGCCCGTGCCGACGAACTGGAAAACTCCCTGTCGGACATCGTGCGCAAATGCCAGGCTCATCCCAAAGCTGCTTACGCGGACTACCTGCCCCGTAACGTGAAGCGCTACCTGTAAAGCCTGCTACGATTGCGCCCAGTTCACTCTCTACGGGTCACGAGTGCTTGGCATGCAACTACCGGACATGAACCTGCTGGTCGCCCTTGATGCGTTGCTCGACGAAGGCAGCGTGGTTGGCGCCGCGCGCCGCATGAACCTCAGCCCGGCGGCCATGAGCCGCACCCTTACGCGAATCCGCGAAGCCGTGGGTGACCCGATCCTGGTGCGCGCCGGTCGCGGCCTGGTGCCGACGCCCAAGGCCCTGCAGTTGCAAGGCCAGGTACGCAACGTGGTGGAACAGGCGGCGCTGCTGTTCCGTTCGGCGGACCAAGTGGATTTGAGTACATTGCGCCGTCGCTTCAGCGTGCGCGCCAATGACTTTTTCATCGGCGTGTATGGCGGTCGCCTGTTCGACACCATGGAGCGCATGGCGCCATTGTGCGAGCTGTGCTTCGTGCCCGAGGGCGACACCGACGACGAAGCCCTGCGTGAAGGCCGCCTGGATTTGCGTGTGAGCAACACCATGCCGGTCACCCCCGAAGTGAAGGTGCAGAACCTGTTCTCCACCACCTTCGTCGGTTTGGCGCGGGAAGACCACCCGTTGTTCGATGAAGAAATTACCGCTGCACGCTTCGCCAGCTATTCCCATATCAGCATCTCGCGGCGCGGCATTGCCCGTGGGCCGATCGACACCGCGCTGAATGCCCAGGGCCTGGAGCGCCGCGTGGCGATGATCGCGCCTGGCTTTCACGGCGCGATGTTCATGCTGCCCGATTCCGACCTGCTGCTGCCGGTACCCAAGGAAGCGCTGTTGAGTGCCAATCGCCTGAAACTGCCCCTGCGCTCGTTCGCGTTGCCGATCTCGCTGCCGACGCTGGTCTTGGCCCAATCCTGGCACCCGCGATTCGACAAAGACCCTGCCCACCAATGGCTGCGCGAGACCATGCGCGAGAGTTGCCACGCCACCTGGCTTGAAGCGCAGCCAGTCTGATCATTGCGTCTGGCGCACTTATATCCTTCCAACAAGTAACTTTTTGTCATGTGTGTGCCTGATTAAACTGCTCAGGTATTTAACATTCCGAGTTACCTGTTCATGACGTCCCTCGCTGCCCCCACCCTCGCGGCCGCAGCCAAACCCACTGCCATGACCCCACCCGTATTCGGCCCGCGCATCATCGTCGGGCTGGTCGGCGTGTTGCTGGCGGTGCTGGTCTCTGGCCTCAACGAGATGGTCACCAAGGTGGCCCTCGCGGATATCCGTGGTGCGCTGTACATCGGTTTTGACGAAGGCACCTGGCTGGTCGCGGCCTACACCGCGACTTCCGTGGCGGCCATGGCGTTTGCGCCCTGGTGTTCGGTGACCTTTTCGCTGCGTCGCTTCACGCTGTGCGCCATCGGACTGTTCACTGTGCTCGGCATCCTGTGTCCGTTCGCGCCGAACTACGAAAGCCTGCTGGTGCTGCGCACCGTGCAAGGCCTGGCCGGCGGCGCGTTGCCGCCGATGCTGATGACCGTGGCCCTGCGTTTCCTGCCGGCCAACGTCAAGCTGTACGGCTTGGCCGGCTACGCGCTCACGGCCACCTTCGGCCCGAGCCTCGGCACGCCGTTGGCGGCGCTGTGGACCGAGTACGTCGGCTGGCAGTGGGCGTTCTGGCAAATCGTCGCGCCGTGCCTGCTGGCCATGGTCGCCGTGGCCTACGGCCTGCCGCAGGATCCGCTGCGCCTGGAGCGCTTCAAGCAGTTCAACTGGCGTGGCTTGCTGCTGGGCTTCCCGGCGATCTGCATGCTGGTCATCGGCATCCTGCAAGGCAATCGGCTGGACTGGTTCGAGTCGGGCCTGATCACCTTCCTGCTGTGTGGCGGCAGCCTATTGCTGGTGCTGTTCATGGTGAATGAGTGGTCGCAGCCGATACCGTTCTTCAAATTGCAGATGCTCGGCCTGCGCAACCTGTCATTCGCCCTGATCGTGCTGGCGGGCGTGCTGATGGTGCTGACGTCGGTGATCATCATCCCATCAAGCTTCCTCGCCCAGGTCCAGGGTTACCGTCCGCTGCAAACCGCGCCGGTGATGCTGCTGATGGCGATCCCACAGTTGATCGCGCTGCCGCTGGTGGCGGCGCTGTGCAACCTGCGCTGGGTCGATTGCCGTTGGGTGCTGGGGATCGGACTGAGCATGTTGGTGCTGTGCTGCGTGGGCAGTGCACACCTGACCTCGGAGTGGA
The DNA here is from genome assembly GCF_001579805.1 of Pseudomonas azotoformans. NCBI lineage: Bacteria > Pseudomonadati > Pseudomonadota > Gammaproteobacteria > Pseudomonadales > Pseudomonadaceae > Pseudomonas > Pseudomonas azotoformans. The sequence goes on from NZ_CP014546.1 coordinate 1,654,650, forward strand.
TTCGCGACGATTTCTATGGCCTGTACCTGTTGCAGATTTTCGGGCAACCGATGGCCGTGTTGCCGCTGCTGATGCTTTCTACCGGCAGCATCCAGCCCATGGACGGGCCGTTCGCGTCCGCCTGGTTCAACACCATCAAGGGCCTCGCCGCCGTGATTGCGACCGGCGTGATCGACACGCTGACCACCCAACGCCTGCACTTCCACTCGACCATGTTGGTGGACCGCCTGGGTAACTCGCCCCTGGCTGAAGGCGACGCGCCGGGCCTGGCGCACCGCCTGCACGAGCAGGCCGTGGTGCTGACTTCTTCGGATCTGTATTACGTCATGGCTGCGGTCGCAGTGGCGTTGATCCTGCTGATTTTCTGGATGCCCACGCGGATCTTTCCGCCCCGCGCACCGACTTGATAGAAAGGACTGTTCATGAAACGCAAAGACAAAATTGCCGTCTCCGTCATCGCCGTATTTGCGGTCGGCGTGTTGGTGTACCTGGTCGCGCCGGGCGTGCTGGGCAGCAAGCGCCAGACCACCAACGACGCCTTCGTCGCCGCTGACTTCACCCTGGTGGCGCCGCGCGTGGCCGGATTTATCAAGGAGGTGCTGGTGGAAGACAACCAGCGCGTCAAGGCCGGGCAACTGCTGGCGCTGATCGACGACCGCGATTTCCGCGCTGCCGCCCAGGCGGCCGACGCCGATACCTTGGTGGCGCAGGCCCAACTGAAAAACGCCACGGCGACCCTGGAGCGGCAAAGTTCGGTCATTGCCCAGGCCCAGGCCACCGTCGCGGCGGATCGCGCCGAAATGGCCTTCGCCGAACACGAACTCAATCGCTACAACCACCTCGCCGGAGTCGGCGCCGGCACCGTGCAGAACGCTCAGCAAGCCAAGACCCGTATCGACCAGGCCACCGCGCGCCTGGCCAATGCCACGGCCGTGCTGGCGGCGGAACGCAAGCAAGTGGAAATCCTCACCGCCCAGCGCGATGCCGCCGAGGGTGGGCTCAAACGCGCCCAAGCCGCGCTGGAACTGGCCAGTTTTCAACTGTCGTACACGCGCATCGTCGCGCCGGTGGATGGCATGGTCGGCGAGCGTGCAGTGCGGGTGGGCGCCTATGTGACGCCGGGCAGCAAGATCCTCGCGGTCGTGCCGCTGGAAGAGGCTTACGTAGTCGCCAACTTCCAGGAAACCCAGCTCTCCCATATGCATGCCGGCCAAGCCGTGCAGGTGCGTGTCGACAGCCTCGACGGTGAATTGCTCAACGGCCATCTGGAGAGCCTCGCGCCCGCGACGGGCGTGACGTTTGCCTCGGTCAAGCCGGACAACGCCACCGGTAACTTCACCAAGGTGGTGCAACGCATTCCGGTGAAGATCGTCCTCGAACCCAACCAGGCGCACATTGAGCGTCTGCGGGTCGGCATGTCGGTGGAAGCCAGCGTCGACACCTCGCCGGCCCGCGCAGCAGCGCGAGGTGGCTCAGCAATGAAACGAGTGGCCTGGCTCACCTTGAGCCTCATCAGCCTGAGCGCCTGCACGGTCGGTCCGGACTTCCACACGCCCCAGAACCCGCAAGTGACCCAATGGAGCGAGCCCCAGGGCCGCCAGGCGGCCAGCCGTGCGGTCAGTGATCCGTTGCAGGAACGCTGGTGGGATGTGTTCCAGGACGCGCAACTCTCGGCGCTTACACGCCGCGCGCTCACCGATAACCTCGACCTGAAACTCGCCAGCAGCCGTCTGCAACAAAGCCGCGCGGTACGCCAGGTGACCACCGCCGAGCGTTATCCGAACGTCAATGCCAACGGTGATTACCTGCGACAACGCAACAGCGGCAAAGGCTTGAGCGACCCGTCCGGCAACAATGGCCGTTCGGCGTTCAACCAGTGGGACATGGGCTTCTCGGCCTCCTGGGAGCTGGACTTCTGGGGCCGCGTCAAACGCGAAACCGAAGCCGCCGACGCCACCCTGCAAGTGGCCGAAAACGATCGTCGCGCGGTGCTGTTGTCAGTGTTGGCCGAGACCGCCCAGGACTACATCCAACTGCGCGGCGTGCAAAACACCCGCGCCGTCACCGAGCAAAACCTTGATGTCGCCCGCCACAGCCTCAAGCTGTCGCAGTTGCGCTTGGCGGACGGTGTGGCGACGGACCTGGACGTTGCCGAAGCCGCCGCTCAAGTCGCCGCCATCGAGGCGCGCCTGCCGGATCTGCAACAGCGTCAGGACCAGCTCATCAACGCCCTCAGTCTGTTGATGGGCGAGCCGCCACAAGCGCTGCACGCGCAGTTGTCCAAGGACGCCGCCGTGCCGCAAACCCAGCGCCAGGTCGCGATTGGTCTGCCGTCGGAGCTGGCCGAACGCCGCCCGGATATCCGCCAGGCCGAGGCGCATTTGCATGCCGCCACTGCGAGTATCGGTGTGGCCAAGGGCGATTTCTACCCACGCATTACCTTGTCCGGCAGCCTCGGCTCCCAGGCCATGCAACTGTCGGATTTTGGCTCCTGGGGATCTCGCGCTTTTGCCTTCGGCCCGCAGTTCAGCTTGCCGCTGTTCAATGGCGGGCGCCTGCAAGGCATGTTGAGCCTGCGTGAAGCCCAGCAACAGGAAGCGGCGCTGGCGTACCAACAAACCGTGTTGCGCGCTTGGCATGAAATCGATGACCAACTGACCCGCTACAACGCCAGCCAACTGCGCCGCGACAGCCTTGCCGAAGCCGTGCGCCAGAACCAGATTGCCCTGCGCACCGCGCAGCAGCAGTACGTTGAAGGCGTGGTGGATTTCGTCAACGTACTCACCGTGCAAAGCGCGCTGCTCGCCACGCAAGAGCAGTGGGTGGAAAGCTCGACGGGCGTGTCGCTGGCGATGGTCGGCTTGTACAAAGCGTTGGGCGGCGGCTGGGAATCGGTGTACCCGCTGAAAATCAAGGCGTGAAACGGGTGGTGGGCGTGTAGAACCTCACCAACAAGACCTATGTGTCGCAGTGCACCAGTGACCTGGATTGCTACTACGGCGAAGGGCGTACGGTGGTGTCGAGCCTGACCTACGACTGGTAGGCAGTCGGTTGTAGGACACGTCCTGATTGAGTCGGGTGTGAACTTTAAACGTCTCGCGAGCGTTAGCTTTTGGCTGGCCACCCTCGCGAGATACGGCCTATGTCTGTCGCTGAAGATCCCTATGCCACACCACGTTCCCGCCTGAGCTGGATGCCGGTTCGCGAACCGGTATTCCTGGTGGTCGCCCCGCGCAAACTCCTCGTCTTGGTGCTGCTGACCCTGGGCGGCTACTTTGCCTACTGGCTCTACCAGCAATGGACGCTTCACCAGCAAGCCAGCGGCAAGACGCTGTGGCCCTGGGTTCGGGTGATGTTTCCGGCGTGCTACTTCTGTTCGCTGATCCTCAGCGTGATGCGTGAACTGGAGCAGGGCGAGTCGGCCTACCATTGGTGGCCGCGCTGGCTGGCGGCGGTGATCTTTGTGGGAGGGTGCTTGCCGTTCACCGTGCTGTGGCTGTTGTCGCCGTTTGCCGCACTGGCTGTCGTTGCCTGCATCGCCGTGTTGCAGGTGGCGTTGGCGTTGCAGCTGCAGTGCGCGATCAATCACTTGGAGCAGGATCCCGAGGGAGAGGGAAACGCACGCCTGACGCGCGCCAATTGGCTGGGAATAGGCATCGGGCTACTGGGATGGGGCTTGCTTGTTACCGTCTGGGGCGCCGGATAAGAGAACGGCGTTTCAAGGGTTTTGCAAAAACACCACATACCCTCGAAACCACTCGCTCGTTTGCAAATACTTCGGTTCCTCCCACGTCCCGCCTTGAATCAAGCCGATCTTGAACGGCAACCCCAACCGGTTCATCCGTGGCAAATACGCCGCGTAATCCGGGATGCTGTGGCGCCCCTGATAAGTCTGCACCACCACTTCATCCACCACGCCCTTGAGTTGGGCGATGGCGGTGGGGTCGGCGTTGCTGCTCCAGTCCATCAGGCCGGTGATGCTCAGGCGCAGGTCGGCGGGCAGGCGCTGGCGCAGGCCGCGCAGGAAGTCGGCGTATTCGTGCAGGTACTGGGTGCGGGCGTCGAAGTCGATCTGAATGCCGACCACCGGATTGCCTGCATCGCGCCAGCGTTGTACCTGGCCAAGCAGTTGGGTGTAGACCTGTTCGGGCCAGCGCAGGGTATGGGCGCGGTAGACGATCCAGATGTCGCCCTGGGTCAGGCGTGGCACGCTGATGCCTTGGGCGATCATCTGCACGCCGCGCCCTGGCGCGCGGCGCGTGGAGTTGATCTGGCCCTGGAGGATGTACAGGCTTTTCGCCTGCTTGAGCACCGGCTGTGGCGTGACGCCGCTCCACAGCCAGAAAGCGTCATAGTCGCGGGCGTCGACGGCGCCGAAGGCCGGACTCGCCAGCAACAGCAAGCCGAGCCACAGGTGCTTCACCAGTAGTACTGCAGCGATTTGCCCCACTGGGTGTCGGCGTAGCTGGTTTTCAGCTGGCGGAACCAGGCTTTGCGCACGGCCGGCTGCACGTCGACGCCGCCGCAACTGTTGTAGCCCGAAGGTCCGTAGCAGTTGATGGCGCGGAACAGGGCGTAGGCCTTGTCGTTCTTGGGGGCCTTGGCGTTGCCGATCACCTGTTTGTAGCCGTCCAGGCGCGAGAAGGTTTCACCCTTGAAGTCCGATGCGCTGCTGCCCAGGCTGCCGGCGGCGCGTGCCTGCTCCAGCGGCATGCCGTCCAGGCCGTTACGCAGGATGAACTCACCCAGGCAGTTCAGGCCCTGTGGGTTCTTGGCATCGGCCTGCAAGGTCGCGGCGATTTGCGTAATACTCGGGCAGGCGTAGCCGGACTCGGCTTTGTCACCGTTCCACTGGAACAGCTTCAAGGTCTGGCTGGCGCTGTAGACATAACCCAGGCTGGTGCCCAGTTTGTCGTCCGGGGCAGCGGCTGGCAGTTGCTTGAGGTCGTCGGCGAAGGTGGCGTACTGGCCGCGCAGCAGGTCTTTGTAGAGCAACACGAATTGCGCGGTCTGGCGCTCCAGCGGGTCGCTGGCCCCGGCGATCTGCTGGCGCAGCAATTCAGGACCGGCGACGTTGCGCAGCAGGATGTAGCGCACCGGTTTGGCGCTGATCGGTGAATCGGCGGCAAACACCTTGGCCAACTGGCCGCTACGCTCGTAGTTCAGGGCCAACGCCAGCTCAAGCTGGTCGCGTTGCAACGGCAGTTTTGCCAGTGGCAGCAGTTGCAGCCAGAGCGCTTCGGCGCCTTTCCAGTCTTGCTTGGCTTCCAGGGCCAGGGCGCGCAGGGTCTGCTGGCTGAAGGCGAAGTAATTCAGGCTCGACGGAACGCTCTGGGGCAATTGTTTCAGCGCGGCGTCCGGCTGATGCTCGGTATACAGCGCAGACACCGCGAGCAAGTAGTCATACAGCTGCGGCGCGCCAGCGAACGCCGCTTTCTGCTTTTCCAGGTCGGCGCGAGAGAGGGCGGGCTGGTTGCCACCGCGCATCACCATCAGGTCACTGACAAACTGGATCATCGGCGTGGTGACGGTCTCGCTATTGACCATCAACAGCTTGAGGTCGGCTTCCTCCACCAGATCATCCAGCGACACATTGCGCTGCGCGTCAGTCGCTTCGGTCATCGCCCAGCCGAAGGCCTCGGCGAGTTTGGTGTTGTCACCGGCCAACCAGTAGACGCGACGCAACAGGCCACGGGCGGAGGCCAGGTAGTCGCCCTGTGGATAAGTTTTCAGGTAACCGAGGAAGCCTTCTTCGGCATCACTCAGGGCGGACTTATCCACATGCTCAAGCTGCGGCATGCCGTACTCGTCAAAGGCTTCAGCCTGGGCCTGGTTCAAGGAGGTACGTGCGGTCATGTACAGCGCGGTTTCCTTCAGCCAAGGCACCTGGCTGGTGCTGGCGGCGGCAAAACCGCGCTCAGCGTCACCGAAGCGGCCGCTGTAGAAGTCGGCGGCGGCTTGCAGGTAGGTACGGAACAGTTGGCCGTCGTGGGACTGGATCTGCTGGGCGTCCACCACCTGGCCTTCCCACGAACAGGCCTTGAGCAGTTGCAAGCGCGCCTTTACCAGCAACTCACGCTCGGCTGCCGGCATGTCGGCCTTGATCACCTGGCTGATGAAGGCCGTGGCGCTGTCATCATCGTTGCTGCGGCAACGGCTGCCTTCGCCAGTCAGGAACGCTTCGCCTGCGCTCTCGTACTCGTCGCGCTGGATGCCCAGGGGCTTGAGCAGCGTGTCGAGTTCAGCGGTGCGCGAGTTGTCCGGCTTGTTGTCGGGCTCATCGTTTGTCGCGGGAATAGGCGCCAGGCGATAGACCGGGAAGGGCACCAGGCCGAAGCCCTGGGACAGATCATCTTCGCTCAGGGCGTTGGGGGTGAGCGGTTCGGTCTTTTTGTCCGCCAGCAGCAGGCGCAGGTTGACGCGACTGTCGTTGCCGGGGCTCAGGAAGGGCAGGTTACTGCAGGAATCGAGGCTGTCACGCGAGACACGCCAATCGGGGTAGCACGAGTCGTCAGAGCTGGCCTGGGCCTGTTGGGTGATGCCGGCAAGCAGTGCCAGTGCCAGAGGTGACAGAAAACCGATGCGCATGTCGTGTCCTTGATCCTGAGTCCTTGGAGGGGGGCAATAATAGCGTGTTCCTACGGTTGCTTCGGAGAAGCCCTGCACAAATTGCTGATTTGTCCTAAAGTGGCGGTTGTTCGCGCGTGCGCATGTTTTGCCTTTGAAAAGGCAGTAGTAGAGGTGTCGAGGTGCGACGTTCAGTGGTAGCGCAAAATGAAAAAGTCGGGACGTTACCCGCACTCAGTCGCCTCAGTTGGGAAGGTGCCGGCTGGATCAGTCGTCTCTGGTGGGTGCCGATCCTGGCGCTGGCCATGGCCCTGCGGTTTTACAACCTTACGTCGGCGGCGATTTGGGGCGACGAGGGCTCTAGCCTGCTGCTCAGCGAATATGCCTTGGGCGACCTGTGGTTCCACGCGGCGCACGACGTGCACCCGCCGCTGTATTTTTTCCTGCTGCGCGGCTGGATCGAATTGTTCGGCGACAGCATCTGGTCGATTCGCGGCATGAGTGCCATTCCCGGCGTGGTGGCCGTGGGTCTGGGCATCTGGCTCACGCGGCAACTGTCCACCCGCCGTGCGGCGGTGCTGGCGGGGATCCTGCTGGCGCTGTTGCCGACGGCGGTGCGCTACAGCCAGGAAGTGCGCATGTATTCGCTGCTGGGCGTGTGGTTGCTGGGCGCCACGCTGGCGCTGGTGTACTGGGTTCGCCAACCCGAGCGCACGCGGTATCTGGCGGCGTATGTCGTCTTGATGACGGCCGGTTTCTACACCCATTATTTCACTGCACTGTGCGTGTTGGTGCACTGGGCCTATCTGAGTGTGCTGGCTGGCACGATGCCGCGTGACCAGCGGCTGATCACACGCCCGGCCTGGTGGGTGGCCAACGCCGCGATTGTGTTGCTGTACCTGCCGTGGCTGCCGAACCTGCTGGACCTGGTGCAGCATGTCGAACAGCTCAAGGTGGGCGGTGATATTGGCTGGGAAGAGCCGGTCAGCCTGTTCTCCCTGCCGTCGATGATGTGGCAGTTTGTGCTTCAAGACGAAGGCGTTGGTTTCTGGTCGCCGCTGTTCTGGCTGTTCCCGTTGCTACTGGTGGCTGTCGTGTTTGCCACCGCTTGGCGTGACCGTGAGCGCTATCGGCCGGCCAGCCTGTTGGCGCTGTTTTTCCTGTTGCCACTGCTGTTGGTCTACGGGGTGTCATTTATTTCCCCGGTGTTTATCGAACGTTACCTGACGGTGTATGCCCTGGGTTTGCCGATCCTGCTGGCGATGGCCATCGATCGTCTGCCATCGCGGTTTTCACTGCTGGGGGCGGCGCTGTTCGTGCTGTTTGTCGGCGTGGAACTGGTGGGGTTGAAAAACAATTTCACCGTGGACGAACACGACCAGTTCAACGTGCCGGTGGAGTTCGTCAACCGCAATTACCAGGAAGACGACCGCATCGTCCTCAGCGACATGATGTGGTACCTCAGCTACGTGTATTACGACCAGACTGACGCCCAGTTGCAGCTCTACACTCCGCCCAAACCCGACGGCACGCCCACCCGGCCGAATGCCTATGGCTTTGGCACGTTGGTGGACCAGGACGGCGGGCGCATCTACCTCGACCACCTGTCGGCATTGCCCGCAGAGACCCTCCGTGTATGGCTGATCAGCAGCAACGAAGCCCCCGACGACTTCGCCCCGCTGCCCGAAGGCTGGCGCGAACTCAGTCGCCAGGATGGCGGCGGCGCGCGGGCGCGGTTGTTCGTGCTGTGCAACGTACCGTCGGCACAACCCGAGGGCTGCCGCTAGACTGGGTTGACACTTTTCTATCAGGAGCCTGCCATGGAATCGCCCGTGCATAGCTTGCCGTCATTGTTCAAACAGCTGGGTTTGCCGGATGACCCGGTGAGTATCGAGAAGTTTGTGGCGGTTCACTCGCCGCTCAAGCCGGAGCTGAAACTGGCGGATGCGTTTTTCTGGACGGACAGCCAGAAGGCGTTTTTACGCGAGGAGATTCTGGAGGATGCGGATTGGGCTGAGGTGGTGGATGAGTTGAATTTGATGTTGCGGGGTGGGCGAGGGGTGTAAAAAAAACTTTGCTGAAACACGATAATGTAAAAAAAAATGGTGAGAGGTAAAAAAAACTGGGCTTTAATCGCTCAAGTGAATTTTTTCTGGGGAAGCTCACCTTGGCGACAGTCGGATATGCCTATCTCTGCGAATCGCTGGATTTAAAGGTCATCCCGCTTCAGCGCGTCGCGATGATTAAACCCGTGACCAGAATCACCTTGATCGGCAACTGCCTGGCGGTTCCGCATGCCGTCGCACCTGCGCAACATGCCCTGTTTGAGCACGTGCTGTTCGCACTCAAGCATGAGGGTGTGAATCTCGCCATACTTGCCCAGGTTTTTGAACGTCTTGGTCCGGAGCAATTTTTGGCCGGTTTGGCGGAGTCCCCCCATGGCGCCTTTATCCGTAAAGCCTGCTATTTGTGGGAAGGATTTACCGGGCGAGCGCTTGATTACGCACTACCTGTTCGGGGGCGTGTTGTTGCCTTGTTTGATCCCGAGCGCTATGTGACTGGCCCAAGCATCCGCAACAGTCGTTGGCGAATTGATTTTAATGGCCTGGGCTCTCTGCATTACTGCGCGACTGTGGAGAGAACGCCTGAGTTAGAGGCGTTGTTGGCGCTTGATGTGTTGGGTCGCGCCAAATCCTTCATGGCCATGCTCCCACCCGAAATGATGGACCGCGCGATCCAGTGGGCCTATCTCCACGAAACCCGCGATTCGTTCGCCATCGAAAAAGAACAACCCAGCGAAGAAAAATCCCGACGCTTTGTCCAGCTTTTACGCCAGGCCCACGAAGGGCGGCTGCTGACAGAGGACTACTTGGTCGAGCTGCAAAACAGCACCGTCTCCAACCCGTTCGACAAAGCCGTCGCATTCCGCCATGAACAAAACCACCTGCACAACGGCCTGCGTGGTGCAGCGGGTGTCAGCTATGTACCACCTGCTGCGGCGCTCTGTCAGGACCTGATGGAAGAATTGATGGCGTTCGCCAACCAGCCTGTGAGAGAGGTTGATCCATTGGTGGCGGCTGCCGTCACTGCTTTCGGCTTTGTGTTCCTGCATCCGTTCATGGACGGTAATGGGCGCCTGTCTCGCTTCCTGATCCACCAAACACTCTGCCACTACGGCGCGCTGGAGAACGGGCTGTTGTTGCCTGTTTCCGTTGCGATGAAGCACGAAGAGGCGGCCTATCTGGAGGCGCTCAAGTCGTTCTCCCAACCCAGGCGGGAATTCTGGAGCGTGACTTGGCTGGATGGCGATGAAATGGCCTTCGAGTTCATCGGCCACCCGTCGATTTACCGCTACTGGGACGCCACCCGCTGTGTCGAATTCACCCTGCAAATGGCTCGACGCGCATTGGAAGTGGAACTGCGTGAAGAAACCGAATTCCTCGACCGCTACGACCGCGTGATCAAGGCCGTGAACCAGCGTTATGACGTGCGCGGCAGTGATCTGTCGAAGCTGGTGATGATGTGCCTGGACAACGAGGGCAAGGTTTCGAAGCATCGGCGCAAGCAGTTTCAGTACAGCGTGGCGGAGGAGGTGTTTGAGTTTATCGAGGAGGAGACCCTGAGGTTAATCGGGGAGTAATAGGGCGATCCTGAAATTTTGTGGAGAATATGGGAAATGTCCTATTTCTTTATAGGACGCGGACTATGGTCGCAGCAGGCGTTTTTTCTTATCAAAGGGAGGACCTCCTATTGACAAGAGATGCGACATGCAAAAACTAATTCCGCGTAGACAACTACAAAATTTTGATCCCTCGACAATTGAACCTATAAGTCCTTTTTTTGCGACATCAATTGTTGAGTCTCAACTTTCCTCTACTGCCCATTTATTCGGTTTGTCTGAACTCATCCGTGAATGTGGTGTACGTTTGAGTTCGTGTGTAGCGAGGAATGAGCGAAAAGGAATACTTGAGAAAATTAAAAGTGGAGAGTGGCTGCTTATTTCAGAGCGGGTGGGTGCTTTAAATGACGCAGGTGCCAGGCGATGTATCCCTATCGGATTCTCTCCTCGCCAGCCTGAGAGCGAGGCGGCGGCAGGGCCAGGAAAATGGGCATTTTTTAGCATCGATTATGACGGAGTGAAAAACACCGCGATTATAGCCGCCAATCGATTAGGGTCTATGGGAGATCAAGGTCGAGTATTTGGTTCTGACGGTAAAGATTTAGCAAACACGACCAGAACACTCATTCAGCAATGGGTACCACTTAATGATTTCGAGGAGCACCGCATCGCGGATTCTGCTATCCGTCGATATGGCGAGCTGCGGCATACCCCGCAACGGTTTCTGGAAGGAGAGGACAAGTGGCAGGTTGGGGGGAAATCGTGGCACTGGCAGCCAGTTACGCAGGATGAGGCGTATGAGATAAAGGGTGGAACAAAATGAGCCGTCGTAGAATTTGGCTGTTGTGGGGAGCGATGGATGCGATTTATCTCATTTGGTACTCAATCAATAGTTTTTTAAATAACAGAATCCCGTATTTGACTGACGTAGTAAACGCGTCAACTGTTTTGCAGGAGCATAGTGTTGTGCAACTGTATATGTTTGTGTTGGCGTTAATTTTACACGTGTCAATATTTGCATCGTGCGCGATGTTTTTTTTTCAAAAAAGATCAGTCTGGTGGCTTGTCTTTTTCCAAACGCCTTTACGGCTTGTGCTTGTTATTCCGTCCGTTTCACTACTGTTAGTAGGCGCTCGAATCGCCCCGCATTACAGCCTGCCGTTAATGGCTGGCTTGATCGGCGCTTCGGAGATTCTAAAAGTCTGGAGCGTGTGGCGATGGAGCAGAAAAAGGTGATGCTTTTGTCTGTCGCGCCAGATCTTTCATGGTAACCCTGCCTCCAGAAATGATGGATCGCGCCATCCAATGGGCTTACCTCCAAGAAACGGGTGTCAGCCATGTACCACCTGCTGCGGCGCTCTGTCAGGAACTGATGAAAGAGGTGATGGCGTTCGCCAATCAGCCTCCGTTCGCTTGAGGCATCAATGGGGTACGCCACTTTCTGGAGGCCACTGGCGAGCGGTATGCACCAGAGCCACAATCCTCACCACGTTTGGCTCAAGTTGATAAGCGAGCCGGTAACTCGGATGGGGAATGACCTCGCGCGTTCCAGAGATTCGACCTGAGGGGCCTATTTCCGGGTTTTGGGCCAAGCCAGCTGCTGCGATGCTAAAACGCCGGTCCATGTCGGCAGCGGCCTGCGGGTTTTTATCGAATAGAAAATCCCAGATTTCTCGACGATCCTGCCCGGCCTCGGGCGTCCAGGTAACCCTCATTCAAGGTTATCTACTTGAGCGCGCCTCGCTGCAAATTCGGCCTCCAGGTCTTCGTTGGAAATCTCTCGGCCTGCCCGAATGGACGCGCGCGAGGCATCTACTTTGCGTTGTAAGAATTCGTCATATTCCCGTGTCTCCTGTTGAGACTGCACAAACTGACGCATCATTTCCCGCACGATTTGCGACGCCGGGCGATGCGAGGCTTCGCACTCTGCCATGAATTGGTCGCGCAACTCTGATTCCAGTTTCATAGTGAAGACGGCTAATTTGGTCACAGTTGAGGTCTCGAAATGGTATGTACAAAGTATATACATCGTAATTACCAATAGAAGTGAGGTCAGGCAGGAGGCGACTAACGGTTTAGAGCAATTCGGCCGATTGCACCCTCGTCGCTTCTCATCAAAATCCGGCACCCGCGCCCAAACCCGCTTTACTTACCCCAACCCCCCACCACCCATCCGCTAAATTGTTTCAAAACTTGACGCATTTGGATCCATCCACCATATTGATAGTTAGCAAACTAACTGTATGCGAACTATCCAGTGCCTCAATCCCTCGAACAACTCCAGATGAACCTCAGCAGCAGCATGGTGGTGGGCGCCCGTAACTGGCGCAAAATCTGCCAGACCACGCTGGTGAGCTATGGCATCTCCGAAGCCTGCGCCGTGCCGTTGTTGATGATCGGCCGCTTGGGCGATGGTGTGCATCAGGTCAAGGTCGCCCAGGCGTCGGGGATGGAAAGCCCGTCGCTGGTGCGCCTGCTCGACCGCCTGTGCACCGACGGTTATGTGTGCCGCACCGAAGACGTGCATGACCGTCGCGCCAAGGCGTTGAGCCTGACCGAGCGCGGCCGCGAGTTGGTGCAAGCGGTGGAAGTGCAACTGGTGCGCCTGCGTAAGGAAGTGTTGGTCGACATTCCCCACAGCGATATGGAAGCCGCGCTGCGAGTGCTGCGCGCCTTCGAGGCGGCGTCGCTTTGAACGGATTTTTTACCGGTTTCCCGCCCGCCCGTGATTGGTTCTACGGGGTGCGCACCTTTGCAGCCTCGATGATCGCGTTGTACATCGCCATGCTCATGCAAATGCCGCGTCCGTACTGGGCGATGGCCACGGTGTATATCGTTTCCAGCCCGTTTGTCGGCCCAACCAGTTCCAAGGCGTTATACCGCGCCATCGGCACGTTCATGGGCGCGGCGGCGGCGGTGATTTTTGTGCCGATGTTCGTGCAATCACCCTACCTGCTGGTGGTCGTGATTGCCTTGTGGACCGGCACGTTGTTGTTTCTGTCCATGCACCTGCGCACCGCCAACAACTACGCGCTGATGCTGGCCGGGTACACCTTGCCGCTGATCGCCTTGCCGGTGGTGGATAACCCGCTGGCGGTGTGGGATGTGGCCGAGGCGCGCACCGAAGAAATCTTCCTGGGTATCGCAGTGGCAGCGGTAGTGGGCGCGATGTTCTGGCCGCGCCGCCTGATGCCGGTATTCGATGGCTCGGTGGCCAAGTGGTTTGCCGACGCTCAGGTCTATAGCCAACGCTTTCTGACGCGCAACGTTGAGCCTGAAGAGATCAGTACCCTGCGCGGCGGCATGGTCACTACCTTCAACACCCTTGAATTGATGATCGGCCAGTTGCCCCACGAAGGCGCCCGGCCGCAGACGGTGCGCAACACCAAGGAACTGCGCGGGCGCATGATCCACCTGTTGCCGGTCATCGATGCGCTGGATGATGCCGTGTACGCCATCGAGCATCGCGCACCGGAGTTTCTTGATCCGCTCAAGCCTTTGTTGGAAGAAGCCAACGCCTGGCTGGAGAGCACTACCGAGCAAGCACCCCTGGAACGCTGGCGCGTGCTGCGTGACCAGGTCGACGCCGCTCAACCCCAGGGCGAAGCGCTGGACGACCGGCACACGTTGCTGTTCTCCAACGCGCTCTACCGCCTCGCAGAGTGGATCGACCTGTGGCAAGACTGCCGCAGCCTGCAAGCCGCCATCCAGTGCGAAAGCCAGGACACCTGGCGCGCCGTCTACCGCCATTGGCGCCTGGGCCGGCTCACGCCGTTCCTCGACCGTGGGCTGATGTTCTACTCGGCGTTTTCGACGGTCACCGCGATCATCGTTGCCTCGGTGCTGTGGATCCTGCTCGGTTGGACCGATGGCGGCAGCGCGGTGATCCTGGCCGCCGTCGCCTGCAGTTTCTTTGCCTCGATGGACGACCCGGCGCCGCAGATCTACCGGTTCTTTTTCTGGACCGCCATGTCGGTGCTGTTCGCCAGTCTCTACCTGTTTTTGGTGCTGCCCAACCTGCATGATTTTCCGATGCTGGTGCTGGCGTTCGCCGTGCCGTTTATCTGCATCGGCACGCTCACCGTGCAGCCGCGTTTTTACCTGGGTATGTTGCTGACGCTGGTGAACACCTCGTCGTTCATCAGCATCCAGGGCGCCTATGACGCCGACTTTCTCAACTTCGCCAACGTCAACCTGGCGGGGCCGGTGGGTTTGCTGTTCGCCTTTGTGTGGACGCTGATCGCGCGGCCCTTCGGCGCCGAGCTGGCGGCCAAGCGCCTGACGCGTTTCAGCTGGCGCGACATCGTCAGCCTCACCGAGCCCGCGACCCTGGCCGAACACCGGCACATGGCCGCGCAAATGCTTGACCGCTTGATGCAGCACCTGCCGCGCCTGGCCCTGATCAATCAGGACACCGGCACCGCCCTGCGCGATTTGCGCGTGGCGCTGAACCTGCTTGATCTGCTCGCCTATTCGCCGCGCATTCTCGGCGTGCCACGGGTGCTGCTCAACCAAGTCGTCGAAGGTGTGGGCGGTTACTTCAAAGCGTGCCTCAAGGCCGGTGAACGCTTGCCCGCGCCGAGCGGTCTGCTGATGACCCTGGACCGTACGCGCCGCGCCCTCAACGGCCAGGGCCTGCAAGACGAAGACGACACCCGCCTGCATCTGCTGCATGCGCTGGCGGGCTTGCGCCTGTCGCTGCTGCCGGGCGTGGAATTTATTGGCGGCACCGAGATGGAAGCGCCGCTGCCTGATGGAGCGCCTTTATGATCGGTGATCTGGATATCAGCGGGGTGTTCCTGCCCACGCTGCTGGTGCTGATGGGCATTACGTACGTGTTGTTCCTGGTGGTGCACGGGTTGTTGACCCGGCTCCACTTCTATCGCCTGGTCTGGCACCGGGCATTGTTCAATGTGGGGCTCTACGCGCTGTTGCTGGGCGCGGTGGACTCACTCAGTCGATACCTGATGACATGAAAAAACCTTTTTTGACCATCGGCCGTGTAGTCCTCACGCTGTTGATCGTGACGTTTGCGGTCGTCGTGGTGTGGCGCATGGTCATGTACTACATGTTTGCCCCCTGGACCCGTGACGGCCACATCCGTGCCGACATCGTGCAGATCGCGCCGGATGTGTCCGGGCTGATCCAGCGCGTGGACGTGCGCGACAACCAGTTGGTGACCAAGGGCCAAGTGCTCTTTGCTGTCGACCAGGACCGCTTCAAGCTGGCGTTGCGCCAAGCCCAGGCCGCCGTGGCCGACCGCCAGGAAACCCTGGCCCAGGCCCAGCGCGAGTACAAACGTAACCGCGGTCTCGGCAACCTGGTGCCCAGCGAGCAACTGGAAGAAAGCCAGTCCCGCGTAGCCCGTGCCCAATCGGCCCTGGCCGAAGCCCAGGTGACGGTGGATTCCGCCCAGCTCAACCTCGACCGCTCGGTGATCCGCAGCCCCGTGGACGGCTACGTCAACGACCGGGCGCCGCGTACCCAGGAGTTCGTCACCGCCGGGCGCCCGGTGTTGTCGGTGGTGGACAGCAATTCCTTCCATATCGATGGTTATTTCGAAGAGACCAAGCTCGACGGCATTCATGTCGGCATGGCGGTGGACATCCGTGTGATTGGTGACAACGCCCGCCTGCGTGGCCATGTGCAGAGCATCGTTGCCGGTATCGAAGACCGCGACCGCAGCAGCGGCTCCAACCTGTTGCCCAACGTCAACCCGGCGTTCAGTTGGGTGCGCCTGGCCCAGCGGATTCCGGTGCGCATTGCCTTCGATGATGTGCCGGCGGACTTCCGCATGATCGCCGGGCGTACGGCTACCGTCTCGATCATCGGCGATAAGGTTAAAGACGGAGACCAGCCATGAAGCAGCTGTTGGCGACCGCCGCGCTGGGTTTGCTGCTGTCGGCCTGCCAAGTGGTGGGGCCGGATTACACGCTGCCGGATAAAGCCGCCGTCAACCGTGGCGACCTGCAAGGGCAGATTGCGGGCGAGGGCAACAACGTTGTGTCGGCGCCGGTGCCGGCGGACTGGTGGAAGCTCTATAAAGACCCGCGCCTGGACGAGCTGGTGCGCCAGGCAATGGCCTCCAACACCGACTTGCGTGTGGCCGCCGCCAACCTGCAACGCGCGCGTTTCCAGACCCAGGAAGCGGAGTCCGCAGGCGGCTGGAGCGCCGGCGCCAAGGCGGAGGCCCAGCGCCTGCAAGAGTCGGGCGAAGCCTTTCTGCTGACAGAGAAAGTCCCAGTGGCCAATATTGGCAGCGCCAGCATCAGCACGTCCTACCAGTTCGACTTGTTCGGCACCCTGCAGCGCGGCATCGAAAGCGCCCAGGCCAGTGCCGACGCGGCCCAGGCGGCTGCCGACATCGCGCGTATCACCCTGGTGGCAGATGTGGTTCGTTCCTACACCCAGGTGTGCGCGGCCAACGAAGAACTGGCGATTGCCAACGAGTCCCTCGACCTGCAAGCCCAGAGCACTCAGCTCACCCAGCGCCTGCGTGACGCCGGGCGGGGTGATGAAACCCAAGTGACCCGTTCGCAGACCCAGTACAAATCCTTGCGCGCCGACATGCCACGCTACGAAGCGGCACGCCAGGCCGGGTTGTTCCGCCTGTCGATGCTGCTGGCCAAGCCGCTGGACCAACTGCCGGTGGGCACCGCCAGCTGCGCCGAGCTGCCGCACATCGCCCAGTTGCTGCCGGTGGGCGACGGCGCGACCCTGCTCAAGCGTCGCCCGGATGTGCGCCAGGCTGAACGCCAACTCGCCGCCGCGACTGCACGTATCGGCGTGGCCACCGGCGCGCTGTACCCGGACATCAGCATCGGCGCCACGGTGGGCACTGTCGGGATTCTCGATGACCTGGGCACTCCGGCGACCAACCGCTGGGGCTTTGGCCCGCTGATCAGCTGGTCGGTGCCGACCAACGGCGCCCGCGCCCGTATCCACGAAGCCGAGGCCGCGACCCAGGGCGCTTTGGCGCATTTCGACGGTGTGGTGCTCAACGCCATCCGCGAAACCCAAACCGGCCTCGCGCAATACACCGCGCAGTTGCAACGCCGCGACGCCCTGGCCGAAGCGGGCGAGTCTGCCCGCGAAGCCGCAGACCAGACCCACCGCTTCTTCCAGGCCGGCCGTGCGTCGTTCCTGGCCGACCTGCAAGCCACCCGCACCTACACCGATGTGCTCGCGCAACTGGCCGCCGCCAACACCCAGGTTGCCATGAGCCAGATCGACCTGTTCCTGGCACTGGGCGGCGGCTGGGAAAGCGGACGAACGCAACCTGCGCCGGCCAGCAAACCCTGAGCAAATAGCTATGCTTTGACAGGCGGATCGCCGTGACGATTCGCCTGACACTGCTCGCGTTTGCTCATGGGGATTCCAATAATGAAAAACCCTTATGCTCCCGCTTTCTGGTGCGTGCTCTTCGCACTGGTGCTGTTATCGGCTGCTTATTTCTACGGCGTCATGCTGGCTCACCAACTCGACAAGGCGATGGTGTTTCTCGACAGCGCATGCCTGGTGATCGGCACCCTCTCCATCGGCGTCGTGGCCTGGGCCTCCTACCAGAACCAACGGGTGAAGAAAAAACTCCTCGAACAAGGCAAGACTCGCGTGGCGATCTGGGACACCAAGGTCGCGTTGCGCCGCGTTGAGACCGTGTTCGACCGCTACTTCTGGGGCAGCTACTGGCAACCGGGGCGCACCTTTCAGGAGGTCATGGGCGACCTGACCGGCACGCCCCTGGAAAAAAGCCTCGAAGTCCTGAAAAAACAGTGCGTGGCACTCGATCAGCAAGTCGCGGACGGTAGGCACTGGCTGAATAACGCGCGGGAATTGTCCGACGTGGCCACGCAAATGGCCCGCGAGCGCTACCAACTGGACTTCTGCGACCCCAAGGCCGACACCCCCGGCAATGCCGTGATACACCGCGAGTTTGAGGTGCTGGTGTACACCTGGACGGCACGCCTGAAGAGTTTCGACCACCAGTTGGATGAAATTGAGCTGGAGTATTCCTGAACTAGTGCTGATCTGATCCCTCTGAAAAGCTGGGCCGTTCGCGGCCGCCAGTGCTAATCTTCCCCCGCTTTTGGCGGGCTTGAGCCAACCCTTATGGGTTCAAGGAAGACAGCCCACTTCTCACAGGATTTGATCAGGTCACTTCATGAATAAGCCAGCCGTTGTTCTTTTGGGTTTCGTTGTCGCCGTCGGCGTTGTCAGTGCAGGCGGTGCCTGGTACACCGGTAAGCAGCTGGAGCCGGTGCTGCAAACGGCGGTGCAAGACGCCAACAAGGAACTGCAACGTTCCATGGCCGGCGTCGACGGCACCGTGGCCCTGGAGCTGGTGTCCCTGGACCGTGGCCTGTTCAGCAGCACCGCGCACTACCGCCTCAAGGGCCAGGGCTCATTCTTCGGCGAGCAGAACCCGAACCCCGAGCTGCTGTTTGTCGACCATATCGAACACGGCCCGTTGCCGTTCTCGCGCCTGGTGTCGCTGAAGTGGCTGCCGGTCATGGCCACCAGTCACTATGAGCTGGAAAAAAACGCCACCACCGAAAAATGGTTCGCCGCCGCCAAAGACGTGTCGCCGCTCAAGGGCGTGGCCAATATCGGCTACAGCCGTTCGGTCACCGGCAACCTCGAATTGCTGCCGCTGGAATTCAAGGACGAGACCTCCTCGGTGAGCTTCTCCGGCCTGAACCTGGACTTCGACAGCACCGCCGAGGGCAAGAAGGTCAAGGTGGATGGCTACATGAACAGCCTCAAGCTGGACGTAGTCGACGCCAATGGCGCGCCGTTCAACGCCGAGCTCGCCGGCCTGACCGTGGCCAGCAACCTGGAAAAATCCACCTTCGGCTTCTACACCGGGCAGAACACCGTAGAACTGAGCGATACCAAGCTTACCTTCGGCCCGCAGAAAGCCGTGCTGACCCTCAAGGGCTTCGAGCAGAAAGACACCAGCGAAATCAAGGACAACAACATGTCCGGTCGCGTCGACTACAAGATCGACGAGATCGGCTACCAGGGCAAACCAGTCGGCTCTGCTGCCATGGCCCTGAGCTTGAAGAACATCGACGTGCCGTCCGGCCTGGTGCTGACCAAGCTGTATCAAGACAAAATGCAGCCGGTGCAGGCCGCTGCCGCCGCCGGTCAACCGGTGCCTGAGCTGCAACTGACCGAAGCCGAGCAGACCCTGGCAGAAGCCAACGTCAACCAATTGCTGGCCGCCAAGCCGCATCTGGCGCTGGAAAACCTGTCGCTGAAAACCACCCACGGCGAAAGCAAGTTCAATCTGGTGCTGGACCTGGCCAAGCCGACCTCCATGGAGCTGCCACCGGTTGAGTTGGGCAAGCAAATGGTCTCGCTGCTGGACGCCAACCTGACCCTGTCCAAGCCAATGATCGCTGACGTTGCCGCCCTGCAAGCGCAGGTCGGTGGTGTGACCGACCCTAAAGCCATCGAGCAGCAATCCCAGATGGCGAGCGAGATGGTCAGCGGCATGGCGGTCGGCACACAGCTGGCAACGCTGGTCGGCAGCGACGTGGTCTCCAAGCTGCATTACGCCAACAATGAAGTGACCTTCAACGGCCAGAAGATGACCGTCGAGCAGTTCATCGGCTTTGTGATGTCCAAGGTCGGTGCGGTCGGCGGCGCGCAGTAAAGATTTCGCCATCGCCCA
The DNA here is from genome assembly GCF_001579805.1 of Pseudomonas azotoformans. Classification (NCBI taxonomy): domain Bacteria; kingdom Pseudomonadati; phylum Pseudomonadota; class Gammaproteobacteria; order Pseudomonadales; family Pseudomonadaceae; genus Pseudomonas; species Pseudomonas azotoformans. The sequence goes on from NZ_CP014546.1 coordinate 1,674,512, forward strand.
GAAATAATTAATGGGGGAGCGGGGTTGTCCGCGATAAGGGTCAAAAGGCCGGCACTCATGTCGATTAGCCACCCTTCATCGCAGGCAAGGCCGCTCCCCCATTGGTTTTTCAGATTTGTAGGGCAATTCTGAACAATTGTTATGAATTGTCCTTTTTCATACAGGCGTCGGGGATAGTTCATACAGGAAAGCTAGGTCGGGTCACGAGACGCCGACACCCTGATGCAAATTGCTCAGGACCACCTATCGTTACAGCTTTCCGTGTGTAAGGAAGCTCACGATATGCTGCGAAACCTCCCACTCAGTGCCTCAGGCCGGTTACGGCTGCTCATCGGGGTAACCTTGTGCAGCCAGTTGCTGATGCCCACCTTCGCCATGGCCGACCCGGCTTATGACGCCCTGATCATCCAGGCGCGCAACGGCAATTTCACACCCGCCTTGACTCAACTGCGCCAACTGCCTGCCGAGCGCCAGACGCCAGGCCAGATCAGCGACCACCTGGTGATTGCCGGTTGGGCCGGCCAGGATGCCGAAGTGCTCAAGGTGTATGAGGCACAGGGTCAGAATCGCAACTTGACCGCCCAGGCCCTGGCCACGGTCGCGCGCACCTATCGCAACCAGAAGCAGTGGGCGCAGGCCGAGGCGGTCTATCGCAAGGCGTTGCTGCGGGAGCCGAGCAATGTCGACCTGCAACTGGGGCCTGGCCCTTACCCAGGCTGACGGCGGCAAAGCCAGCGAAGCGGTACAACGCGCTCGCGCGCTGGTGGCTGCCAAACCGGATGATCCGAATCGACGCATGGCCCTGGGCTATGCGCTGACCCGCGCGGGCTTGCAGTACGACGCGCTGCACGAATTCGACCAGGCGTTTGTCCGCGCAGGCGACAAGCCGGAAGTAGCCCGCGAATACGTCGTTGCCTTGCAAAAGGCACGTCTGCCCGAACCTGCATTGCGCCTGTCTGCCCAACGCCCCGGTCTTGTCGACCCGGTGACCCAGCGTCGCCTGGAAGGCGACCTGGCCGCCGAGCGCGTGCGCATGGCCGAGTTCGCCACGCGCACCGAGAAAGAACGCTACGTCATCGCCGATCGCGCCTTGCAGGGCTATGACCAACTCCTCGCCCGCTGGACCCCGGACCCCACGGCCAAAGACGACGTGGTGCGCTGGCGTATCGATCGCCTGGGTGCGCTCAAGGCGCGGGCGCGCACCGCCGAGGTGATCCGCGAGTACGAAACCCTCCAGGCCGAAGGTGTGCAGTTGCCCACCTATGCGGTGCGTTGGGTGGCCGCGTCCTACCTCGACCAGCGCCTGCCGGAAAAGGCGGCGCCGTTGTATCGCCAAGCGCTGAGCGCGCCCGATGCGGACGTGGGCGACCGCGTTGAAGACAGCACCGCTTTGTTCTATGCCTTGCTCGAAAACGACCAGGTGGACGAAGCGCGGGCCGTCGCCAAGAACCTGGCTGATAGCCAGAAACCCCGGGTTGAACTCAAGGGGCTGCCCATCGGCAACCCTAACGATGAGTGGATGGACGCCCAACAATTGGCCGCCCAGGCCGGCACCTATGGTTCCGACCTGCCGTCCAGCGAAAAGGCTCTGGAAGAACTGGTCGGCAAGGCGCCTGGCAGCATCGGCCTGCGCCTGGCGCAAGCCGAGATGTACCGCGCCCGCGACTGGCCACGGCGCGCCGAGCAATCGCTCAAGGAAACCGAAGCGCAAAGCCCGCGTGACATCGGCCTGGAAATGTCCCAAGGCTTCACCGCCCTGGACCTGCAGGAATGGCGTCAGCTCGACATCCTCACCGACGACGTGGTCGCCCGTAATCCCGACAACCGCCAAGTGCAGCGCCTCAGTCGCCTGCGCGATGTGCACGACATGGCCGAGTTGCGGGTCGAGGCCTACACCGGTAAAAGCTTCGGCGGCGGCAACAACGGCGATGCCGGTGCCGTCTCGGGTAGCCGCGACTGGGGCATTGAAAGCCGGATCTACACGCCGCCCATCGACGAAGACTGGCGCGTGTTCGCCGGTGCCGGCTATGCCACTGCCGACTTTGAAGAAGGCACCGGTCACCACCGTTGGCAAGTCGTTGGCGTAGAACGGCGTACCCGCGACATGACCATTGAAGCCGAGGTCTCCAACCACTCCTACGGCGATGGCTCCAAACAAGGCGCTGCCGTGTCGATTGCCCGCGACATCAACGACAACTGGCAATACGGCGGCAGCCTCGGCTACCTGCTGTCCACCACGCCGCTGCGGGCGTTGAATGAAGGGATCACGGCCAACGGCGGCAGCGGTTTTATCCGCTGGCGCGCCAATGAAAGCCGCGAGTGGAAACTGACCCTCAGCCCGTCCCATTTCAGCGACGGCAACGACCGCTTCGAAGCCTTGCTCAGCGGCCGCGAAGGCCTCTACAGCTCGCCCAAGGTGCAAGTAGACCTGGGCCTGGAAGTGGGTGCCAGCCGCAACAGCAAGGAGGACACGATCTACTTCAATCCGAAGTCAGACTTCACCGTGTTGCCTGTCCTCAACATCAATCATGTGCTCTATCACCGCTACGAGACCCAGTGGAGTCAGCAGTTCCAGGTCGGTGCGGGTACGTATAGCCAGCAGGATTATTCCACCGGTGGCATCGGTCTGGTGGGCTACGGCCAACGCTATCGCTGGAACGATGTGCTGGAAGCCGGCGCCAACCTGAGCCTGATCAGCCGACCTTACGACGGTGATCGCGAACGCGATCTGCGTCTGCTCGTCGACCTCACTTACCGTTTCTAGAAGAGCCTGACCATGACCGTCCTCAGCCGTTGCTTGTTGATTCTGGGCGTAATGCTGGCCAGTGCCTGTGCCCAGCAACCCGCGCCTTTCACTCCACCCGCCGAGCGGCCGACACCGGCCAACGAAGCGCCGTGGCCGAAAAACCATTTCCTGGGCATTGCCTACCACGACGTCGAGGATCGCGACCCCGATCAGGCGGTGGTGGCCGTGCGCACCGAGCGTTTGATCGAGCAGTTGGCCTGGCTGCGCGAGAACGGCTACAAGGCGGTCAGCGTCGACCAGATCCTGGCGGCCCGCAACGGTGGGCCTGAGTTGCCGCCCAAGGCGATCATGCTCAGCTTTGACGATGGCTATTCGAGCTTCTACACCCGTGTGATGCCGATCCTGCGTGCCTATCGCTGGCCGGCCCTGCTGGCGCCGGTGGGCTACTGGATCGACACGCCGATGAACCAACCGGTGGACTTCGCCGGCCAGCCACGGCCGCGTGGCGAGTTCCTGACCTGGCAGCAGATCCGCGAAGTGTCCCAATCGGGCCTGGTGGAAATCGCCGCGCACACCGACAACAACCACAAGGGCATCCTGGCCAACCCCCAGGGCAACCTGGAGCCGGCAGCGACCTCGCTGCGTTTTGATCCGGCCACCGGGCGCTATGAAAGCCAGGCGCAGTTCGATGCGCGGATGCGTGCTGACGTTGCAGCGATCTCCAACAAGATCCAAAAGGTTACCGGCAAGAAACCACGGGTGTGGGTGTGGCCTTACGGTGCCGCCAAAGGCACTTCGCTGGCGATCATTGGCGAGCAGGGCTACCAGATGGCCCTGACCCTGGAAGATGGCCTCGACAGCTCCAGTGACCTGATGAACAGCCCACGCTTCCTGGTCGCCTCCGACCCGGATGGCGAGCATTTCGCCAACAGCATGGTCGCGGTGCAAGCCAAGGCGCCGATGCGCGTGTTGCATGTGGACTTGGATAACGTCTACGACCCGGATCCGGCTCAACAGGCACGCAACCTCGACCAGCTTGTGCAGCGCGTGGTGGACATGGGTGCGGGCACTGTGTTCCTGCAAGCCTTCGCCGATCCCAAGGGTGACGGCCTGGTGCATTCGGTGTACTTCCCCAACCGCCACTTGCCGGTACGCGCCGACCTGTTCAACCGCGTCTCCTGGCAGTTGCACACCCGTGCCCATGCCAGCGTGTATGCGTGGATGCCGGTTCTCAGCTTCGCCCTCGACCCCAAGTTGCCCCGCGTAACGCGCTGGGACCCGAAAACCGGCCAGGTCGGCCTCGACCCGGACCAGTACAAGCGCCTGTCGCCGTTCGACCCGCAGGTGCGCAAGATTATCGGTGAGATCTACGAGGACCTGGCGCGCAACAACGCCATCGACGGCGTGCTGTACCACGACGATGCGGTGTTCAACGATTTCGAAGATGCCAGCCCCGCCGCGCTCAAGGCCTATGCCGCTGCGGGTCTGCCGGACACCATTGAGGCGCTGCGTGCCGACCCGGCCGTGATGCAGCGTTGGACCCGCTTCAAGAGCCGCTACCTGATCGACTTCACCAAGGAGCTGACTGCCAAGGTCCGCGCCATCGGTGGGCCGCAAATACTGACCGCGCGCAATATCTTCGCCGAGCCGATGCTCAACCCCGGCAGCGAAGCCTGGTTTGCGCAGAACCTGGATGATTTCCTGCAGACCTACGACTGGACCGCGCCCATGGCCATGCCGCTGATGGAAGGCCAGGAGTACAGCAACTCCAATGCCTGGTTGGAGAAGCTGGTCGCCACGGTCAAGGCGCGCCCCGGTGCCATGGAGCGCACCGTGTTTGAACTGCAAGCCAAAGACTGGCGCACCCAGGCCGCACCGGACATCAACGCCAAGCAGATGGCTGAATGGATGGGTGTACTCAAGCGCCAGGGTGTCACGAGTTTTGGCTACTACCCGGACAACTTCCTGGAAAACTCCCCGGACCTGAAGACTGTGCGTCCGGCCCTTTCCAACCAATGGAACCCTTGACCATGTTCGACAGACTCTTGGCTTTATTCGTGCTGGCATTGGTATTGGGTGTGCCCCTGGGCCTGATCTTCCTGGTCACCGGGCAGTTCCTGATGGACTTTGTGTTTTTCTACCCGCTGTTCATGTCGGCGTTGTGGATCGCAGGCGGCCTGTATTTCTGGCTGCACTGGGAGCGCCACTGGCCCTGGGAAGAAGACACACCGGCGCCGACCTTGGCCGGCAACCCGCTGATCTCGATCATCATCCCTTGCTACAACGAAGGGGATAACGCCGCCGACACCATCCATGCGGCACTGGGTCAGCTCTACCCGAACATCGAAGTGATCGCGGTGAACGATGGCTCCAAGGACAACACCGCCGCCGTGCTCGACGCCCTGGCGCTGGAGAACCCGCGCCTGCGCGTGCTGCACCTGGCGCAGAACCAAGGCAAGGCCGTGGCCTTGCGCATGGGCGCCGTGGCGGCGCGCAGCGAGTTCCTGGTGTGCATCGATGGCGACGCGTTGCTGGATAAAAACGCGGCGGCCTACATGGTGGCGCCCATGCTGGATAACCCGCGCCTGGGTGCTGTGACCGGCAACCCGCGCATCCGCACACGCTCGACCTTGATCGGCCGCGTACAGGTCGGTGAATTCTCTTCGATCATCGGCTTGATCAAGCGCACGCAACGGGTGTTTGGCCGGATCTTCACGGTGTCGGGTGTAGTGGTCGCGTTCCGTAAAAAGGCGCTGGACCGCATCGACTACTGGAGCACCGACATGATCACCGAGGACATCGATGTCAGTTGGAAGCTGCAGCTCGATCACTGGAGCATCTTCTACGAGCCCCGCGCCCTGTGCTGGATCCTCATGCCCGAAACCGTCGGCGGCCTGTGGAAACAGCGTCTGCGTTGGGCCCAGGGTGGCGCCGAGGTGCTGTTCAAGAATATCCGTGGCATCTGGCAATGGCGTCATCGCTACCTGTGGCCGCTGTTGTTCGAATACTGCCTGTCCACCGGTTGGGCGTTCACCTTCCTGTTGTCGGTGATCTTCTGGGGCGTGGGTAAATTTATCCCGCTGCCTCAAGCGATTGCGGTCGACTCCCTGATGCCACCGGCGTTCACCGGCTTGGTATTGGCCATGGTGTGTCTGTTGCAGTTTGCCGTGAGCATCATCATCGACCGCCGCTACGAGAAGGACCTGTGGAAAACCCTGTTCTGGACCGTGTGGTACCCGATGGTGTTCTGGCTGGTCAGCCTGTTTACCACCCTGGTCAGTTTTCCCAAGGTGTTGTTCAACCAGCATCAGAAGCGTGCGCGCTGGGTCAGCCCGGATCGCGGTATCAAACCCACTGAAGAGGAGGCGTGATCATGAAACTGGTCAGAACTCGCCAACGGCTGGTGATGTGGATCATCGACGTGCTGTTGACCCTGATGGCCTGGGCCGGCCTGATTTGGTTGCTGGCACGTGGGATCAGCTCGATGCTGGAGACCCACGATGGCCCGCGTATCGAAGCGCCGATCTTTGCCGCGCTCAATACCTTGCAGGTGTACCTGTGGATTGCATTGTTCAACGCCGTGATCCTGGTCACCTGGGCGCGCTACCAGCAACGCAAAGGGCGCAAGTTTGCCCAGCGTCGCGCCGAGGCCAAGGCGCTCACCGATAAGAACCTGAGCGAGAGCTTCAGTCTGGGCGAAGGTGACTTGGAGCAACTGCGTCGGCCTGGGGTGCTGGTGATCCACAACGATGAGGACGGTGGTGTGGCGCAGGTCAAATCCCATGTTTCCCGTGATGTGGAAAAGCCCGGGCTGACCCTGGTGCCTGGCAAGGACCAGAACAAAGACGCTGGCTAAGAAACATGCAGGAAGATCGTTCCCACGCAAGGTGGGAACGATCCGGTTTAATCCCGACAAATGGGATCCAATTCACAAAACCTCCGCGAACTTTTCTGCTTTTTCCGGTACTAACCTATCTCGGCAATAACTTGATGGCCAACTAATGGCAATTTATAAGTTATCCGACGAATCGCGATCAATAGTGCTGCCGCTTGTCGGAATAATAATTCCAGTGACAGGCCATGTATCTCTTTGATTATTTTTAGTTGTTATTAATCAACAGCTTGCATGATTAGCTAGTACGAATGTGCAACTAACTCTTGTTTTTGAGTTGGTGCAAGTTCGATGTTAGTTTGCCGGCCCTTGATTTTCGATGGATCGAACATGTCTTTGTTACTGCCACGGACTCGGTATCTGCTGTGCACTTTCCTGCTCGCCTATTTGAGCCTGAACAGCGCCACGGCCGCTCCTACGCCTGGGGATCAGGACCTGATCCGCGACCGCCAGAACCGCCTCCTCGAAGAGCAGCGCCGGCGCCTGGAAGAGCTCCAGGACCTGCCCGGCAAAGACACCCAGCCCCAGGCCCCGGCGCTGCCAGCGGACACCCGTTGCTTTCCCATCCAGGACATCGAACTCAAGGGCGCCGACAGCCTGTCCGGCGGCGACCGCAGACTGCTGCTCAAACCCTATGTCGGCCAGTGCTTGGGCGTTGCACAGCTCAATGAATTGCTCAAAGTCATCACTGACTACTACATCGCCAAGGGCTGGGTCACCAGCCGTGCCTACCTGCCGCAACAAGACCTCTCCAGCGGTCATCTCCAGGTGCTGGTGGTCGAAGGCAAACTCGAAGGTTTGAAGGGCGCACAGGGCAGCAATGTGACTGATCGCGAACTGGCGATGGCGTTTCCCGGCAAGGTCGGCGAGGCGCTGAACCTGCGGGAAGTCGAGCAACTGGTGGACCAACTCAGCCGCTTGCCCTCCAAGCAGGCGCAGATGGAATTGACCCCTGGCAGCCAGGTCGGCGGCAGTGAAGTGCGGGTCAAGAACACGCCACAAAAGCCCTGGCGTGCCAGCCTGTCACGCAACAACGACGGCCAGAAAAGTACCGGCGAACAGCAATGGGGCGCGGGCCTGGAATGGGACAGCCCGTTAGGCCTGGCCGATCAGCTGATTCTGCGTGGCGGCCACGACGCCATCAGCGACCACCAGAAAACCTCGAAAAGCAGCATGCTCTATTACAACCTGCCGTGGGGCTGGTGGAACTTCAGCTACAGCTACAGCGAGAGTGAATACCGCACCTTCGGCAGGGTCGATGACTTCAAGTTCAAGCAGAACGGCGACAGCCAGAACCACCAACTGCGCGCCGAACGCGTGATCCATCGTGACGATGTGAGCAAAACCTCGGTCAACGTCGGCCTGACGCACCTGCGCACCAACAACTACGTGCTCGACGCACGCCTGCCGACCAGCAGCAACCGCCTCAGCGAGTTCCAGGTCGGCCTCACCCACGGGCGGCGAATCGGCAGTGCCTTCGTCAACCTGGATGTGGGCATGCAAAACGGTATCGGTGCGTTTGATGCGCAAAGCAATCGGCAAGAACGGGACGCCCAGGGCAACCTCACGGCGACGCCGCGCTATCGCAAATACACCGCCACCATGAGCTACCTGCAACCCTTTACGTTGTGGGGCGAGTCGTTGAGTTTTTCCAGCCTCGCCACCGGGCAACGTAGTGAAGACGTCCTGTATTCACCGCAACGCATGAGCCTGGGAGGGTCCTACTCGGTGCGCGGTTTCAAGGACCAGCAACTGAACGGCGACAGCGGTGGCTACTGGCGCAACGAAGTGCGCTGGGCGCGACCGGTCACCCTGGACTGGATGCGTCCGGCCTTCGCCGAATACGGCGCCAGTGTCGGATATGACCAGGGCGTGATTCGCAACGATCGCTACAACGATGACGAGCATGGGCGCGTATCGAGTAATTCCGTCGAGCTGTTCGCCCGCGGCAAATACGTCAGCACCAGTGTGACCTTTGCCCATTCCCTGGAGCGACCTGGCGTGGTGACCGAGCGCGAAGCGCCGATCTATTTCCGCCTGGATTTCTTCCTGTAATTCAACGCCGCTGCCTTGAGATTTAAGAATATGGATGTTCGCCCTGCTTCTGCCCTGAAAAGCCTGTCCCAACGCGGCCTTGCGCTGGTCCTGGCCAACGCGCTGTTCTGGCAGCCGCTGCTGGCCAATGCTGACGGCATCGTGGTCAGCGGCCCGGGCACCAGCGTCGGCCAGGCGGGCAACGGCGTACCGGTGGTGAACATCGCCACGCCCAATGGCAGCGGCTTGTCCCATAACCAGTTCAAGGACTACAACGTCGGCCCCAATGGCGTGATCCTCAACAACGCCACGGGTGCGCTGCAGAACACCCAACTGGGCGGGATCATCGTCGGCAACGCGAACCTCAAGGGCGGCGCGGCGAACGTCATCCTCAACGAAGTCAACGGCGGCAGCCCCAGCCAGTTGCGTGGCTATACCGAAGTGGCGGGGCAGTCGGCCAAGGTCATCGTGGCCAACCCTTATGGCATCAGTTGCAACGGCTGCGGGTTTATCAACACCCCCAACGTCACGCTGACTACCGGCAAACCGGTGATCGATAAAGTCGGTCGCCTGGACCATTACCAGGTGGATGGCGGCGCCGTGACCATCGACGGCAAAGGCCTGAACGCCAGCAACGTCGACCGTTTCGAGATCATCACCCGTTCGGCCAAGATCAACGCGCAGATCAACGCACGCGAACTCACCGTGATTGCCGGTCGTAACGACGTCGATGCGCAAAGCCTTAAAACCACCGCACGTGCCGATGACGGCAGCGCCAAACCTGAACTGGCCATCGACTCCTCGGCGCTTGGCGGCATGTACGCCGGCGCCATTAAGCTGGTGGGCACCGAAGCCGGCGTGGGCGTGAAGCTCGACGGTACGCTGGCGGCCAGTGGCGGCGATATCCAACTGGATGCCAACGGCCACTTGAGCATGGCCCAGGCCGCCGCCAGCGGCGCGGTGGACATCAAGGCCGCCAGCCTCGACGCGAACGGGCCGGTCTACGCCGGCACCACGCTAAAGGCTAAAACCAAAGGCGAGCTGAAAAACCGCAAAAGCCTTGCTGCTCGCGACAGCATCACCCTGGCCAGCAATGGCCAACTGACCAACAACGGCATCATCGAAGCCGGGGTCAACGCCGATAACACGCGCAATGCCGGTGGCGACGTCACGCTCGACAGCCAGAACATCACCAACACCGGCCGGGTGATCGCCAATCGCAGCCTCACCGCCACCGCCGCACAAACACTGGATAACCAGGGCGCCACGATGAGTGCCAAGCAGGCGCTGAACGTTACCGCCGCCAGCGTCGACAACCGCAACAAGGGCCAACTGCTCAGCGACGGCGCACAGACCCTCACCGTCAGCGGCCTGCTGGACAACAGCCAGGGCGGCATCATCGATAGCACGGGTGCATTCACCCTGTACGGCAACCGACTGGACAACAGTGCCGGTAACCTCACGGGCGCAAGCTCCATCACCCTGGATTTACTCGGTGACCTGATCAACCGCAACGGCAAGCTGGCGAGCGTCGGCCCGCTGCTGGTTCAACGCGCCGCCCATGTGGATAACCAGGGCGGCAAGCTCGCCAGCCAGGGCCTGCTAACCCTGTTTGCCAACAGTGTCGATAACCAGAGCAGCGGGACGCTGGCCGCCAACGATGGCCTGGCGCTTACCACCACCGGCCTGCTGCAAAACGGCGGCAACGGGCTGATCCACAGTGAAAAGGCCGGTGTGACGATCACCGCCGGCACCCTCGCCAACAACGGCGGGCGCATCGCTGCCAAAGCCGGCGATGCGGTGATCGATGCCACCGATTTCAACAACGGCAGCGGCACGCTGTTGGCCCGTGATCGCATTCGCCTCAGCGGCTTGAATGTGGATAACGGCGGTGAGATCGCGGCCAACCAGATTGACCTGAAGCTGCAAGGCGCCCTGACCAACCGTGGCTTGATCGAGAGCGCCACGACCCTGGATGTCGACACCGCCAGCCTGACCAACAGCGGGCAGATGCGTGCAGTGGGCCAGGCAGGTAAAACCCGCTACGCCATCGGCGGCTTGCTGAACAACAGCGGCAGCCTGGAAACCGCCAACGACCAGTTGAGCCTCGCCGCCGGCACCTTCCAGAACACCGGCGGCAAAGTGCTGCACGTGGGCACTGGCGTGCTGGATCTGAGCGGCATCAGCCTCGACGATGTCGGCGGTAGCCTGGTGACCAATGGCGACCTGACCCTCGACAAAACCCATTGGACCAACAGCACCGCAATCCAGGCCGGACGCTTGACCGTCAATGTCGACAACCTGCAACAGACCGCCACCGGCAAACTGCTCGGCACCCGTGCACTGGTCGGCAAAGGCCTGGACTGGACAGTTGGCGGCACCGTCGCCAGCCAAGGCAGCCTCGACCTGTCCGTGGGCAACCTGCTCAATGACCATGGCCTGATCTTCAGCGGCGGCGACATGAACCTGCGGGTCGAGCGCCTGAAAAACCTCGGCGCCAACATTTACGCCATGGGTAACCTGCGCGTTGATCGCGACGGCCAGGGTGGGCTGGCGACCAGCATCATCAACAGCTCAGGGACCATTGAGAGCGAGCGCAACCTGACCCTGGCGGCCAGCACCATCCAGAATATCCGCACTGTGCTCACCACCGAGTCGGGCATCTACAGTGCGTCCATCACCCCCGTTGCCTGTGTCGAGGGCGTGACCGGTGGCGACTGTGACGGCGGCAAACAGAACCGTCCGTTCCAGATCACCCAGCGCGAACACCTGATCGTCAAGGAGGCTTCAGCCGCCTCCAGTATCACCTCGGCCGGCAACATGCTGTTGACCGGCGGTGATCTGCTCAACAGCAGCAGTAGCATCGCCGCCGGCGGTAACCTGAGCGTGCGGGTCAACCAGCTGAGCAACATCGGCCTGGTGACCCACGACACCCAGCACGACCGTTTCTTCATGTCTGAACGCGAGCGCAAGCCGCAAGGCTGGTACCTCTACGCAGCGAATTTCACCCGCCAGTATTCCGTTGACGGTGCTGGCTACGACGCCAACAACCTCGGCGGTCTTGAAGCAGGCATGGCCGCCTTTATCGGCATGATGCAAAAGGAGCTGGTCGAACTTGGCAAGACCACCGAACTGTCGCCCACCGACCAACGCTACGCCGCGGTCATCCAGGCAGGCGGCGCTGTGGATGTGGTGGCCCAGGCCCGGTATCGACAACACCGTGGTACGCGGCGGCTACACCTACGTGGGCAGCGGCGCCAATACCCAGGCGCCGGGCTACTCGACCCAGGTTAGCCTCAACCCGCAACTGCCGCCGGACGTTGCCCAGCAGCAGGTCAACCCACTCGGCCTGCCGGGCTTCGACCTGCCGACCGGGGAGAACGGGCTGTTCCACCTCAACGACGGTAAGGGCGTGAATGGCCTGCCGACCAGCCAGTTCGCGGCTAACCCGCACAAATACCTGATCGAAACCAACCCGCTGTTTACCGACATGCGTCAGTTCCTGGGCTCGGATTACATGCTGACCAAGCTCGGCTACGACCCCGACACGGCGCAGCGCCGCCTCGGTGATGGCTTCTACGAGCAGCGCCTGATCCAGCAAGCCGTGCTCGCCCGCACCGGCCAGCGTTTCATCGACGGCCAGACCAGCGATGCCGACCTGTTCAAGCACCTGATGGACAACGCCATCAGCAGCAAAAGCGCGTTGAACCTGTCGGTCGGCGTGAGCCTCACCGCCGAGCAGGTTGCGGCGCTGACTCACGATATCGTGTGGCTGGAAAACACTACCGTCGCCGGGCAGCAGGTGCTGGTGCCGGTGCTTTACCTTGCCCAGGCGAGCAACCGCCTGGCGCCGAATGGCGCATTGATTTCCGGCAGCGACGTCCGGCTGATCACCGGCAGCAACCTCAATAACGCCGGCACCCTGCGCGCCACCGGCAGCCTGTTGGCAAACGCCGGCGGCAACCTCACCAACAGCGGTCTGATGCAAGCCGGTGGGCGCCTCGACCTGCTCAGCGGCAACACCCTGAGCAACCGTGCCGGCGGCGTGATTGCCGGTGGCGACGTCAACCTCGTCGCCGGTGCCGACCTGCTCAATGAGCGCAGCGTGACCACTCACGAAAGCGCGAGTGCCTATCGCACTGAACGCAGCAACTTTATCGACAGTGCCGCGCGTATCGAATCTGCTGATGCACTGGCGTTGAAAGCCGGTGCCAACCTCAACAACGTCGGCGGCGTGCTCAAAAGTGCTGCGGATACCACGGCACAAGCCGCTGGCGACGTGAATATCATCGCTGCGCAAACGGTTAACAGCAGCGCCGTCGGCACCCGTTCGAGCTTCAAAAACATTGCACAGCAGGGCTCCGTGGTCGAAGCCGGCCGCGATTTGCACGTGATCGCCGGTCGCGACATCAGCGCCGTTGCCAGCCAGGTGGAAGCCAAGCGCGATGTGAACCTTGTCGCCACCCGCGACCTCAACGCCATCGCGGCGGCCAACGAGCAACATTCGTCATTCAATTCGAAAAAAGTCACCCGCATCGAAGACCACGTCCAGCAAGTCTCCAGCGTGATCAAGGCCGGTGGCGACGCCACCCTGAGTGCCGGGCAAGACCTGCAACTGGTGGCCAGCCAGGTGAATGCCGGTAGCGAGGCTTACCTGGTGTCCGGTAAAAACCTCAGCCTGCGCACCGCCGAAGACCAGGACTACAGCTTCTACAGCAAGACCAAGAAAACGTCCCAGGGCAAGAAATTCCGCCTCGACGAAACGGACGTTGTGAACAACGTCGGCAGTCTCGTCAGTGCAGGTACTCACAGCACCGTCGTAGCCGGTGCAGACCTGCTGCTGGCTGGCAGCGCGGTCACCGCCGAGAAAGGCGCGACGCAATTGGTCGCGGGCCAGGACGTGAACATCCTGGCCGTGAGCAATTCCGACAGCGCCCGCCATGAGCGCAAGGAGAGCAAAAGCAGCTGGGGCGGGCTCAAGTCGAGCAAGGTCCAGGACAAGGTCGACGAAAAACGCACCACCGCGATGGGCAGCATGGTCTCCGGCGAAACCGTCACGGTTGCCGCCAAGCGCGACGCTACCGTCACCGGTTCCAACCTGGTCAGCACCGGCGACCTCGCCGTGCAAGCCGGTCGCGACCTGACCATCGACGCGGCGCAAAACACCTTCGCCCGCACCGACATGCACAAGGAAAAAAATCGCGACCTGACCGGTGTGCTGACCGGCAACAAGCTCGGTCTGGATGACATGACCGGCAACCAGAAGCTGTATATCAACAGCTCCAAGCACAACGGCACGGCCAATGAGATGACCTTGACCGGCAGCACTATTGGCTCGAGTGCGGGCAATGTGTCGTTGACGGCGGGGCGTGAGTTGACGGTGGTGGCCAGTGATCTGGTGAGCACCAAGAACATGGAGTTGAGTGGTGCCAATGTCACCGTCACCTCGGGTGTGGAGACTGCCAGTCAGACCAGTAAGGACAGTTCGAAAAGTCTGGCAGTAGGCCGTGTTGTCGCGGGCTCTGTCGTCGATACCGCCAACAGCATTCGCGACGCCGCAGAGGTCGCTCGCAGTGCCGACGACCCGCGCCTCAAAGCGGTAAAAATCGCCCAGGCGGCGCTGTCGCTCTACAACCTCAATAACCAGGGCGGCGAGCTCAATAAGCAGAGCACCGGCTTCAAGAACAAAACCGGTGGCTCCGCCGGCAACGGTTCGCTGATCAAGATCGGCACCGAACTGGCTAACACGCGTACCAAGAGCAGCAGCGAATACGCGGCGCAGACCGTTCACCAGAGCAACCTCAACGTCGGGGGCAAACTGTCGATCATTGCTGCGGGCGACGCGCCGGGCACGTTGGGTGACCTGACGATTACCGGCAGTACGTTGAAAGCCGACAGCACGTTGCTGTCCGCGAAAAACAACATCCTGATGCAAAGCGCGCAGAACACCACCGACCGCAAAAACGATGGCTCACGCAATCGCACTGCCATCGGCGCCAGCTTCAACATCGGCGAGCAAAATGGCTTCACCCTCGACCTTGGCGCACAAACCGCCAAAAACTTGGGTTCGGGTGGCTCGGTTACCCAGGTCAACACCACGTTGGACAGCGGCTCGCTGGTACTGCGCAGCGGCCAGGACACCAGCCTGATCGGGGCACAGGTACGGGCTGATCGTATCGATGCCGACATCGGCGGCAACCTCAACATCCTGTCGCGCCAGGACACCGATACATCCAAGAGCAAGCAGGACAGCGCGGGCTTTGGTGCGAGCATCTGCGTTCCACCGTTCTGCTACGGCTCAACCGTGGCAGCGTCCGCCAACCTGGCGGCGTCGAAGATGAACAGCGACTACCAGGCTGTCACCGACCAGAGCGGTTTCTATGCCGGCAAAGGTGGCTACACCATCGACGTGGCCAAGAACACCACTTTGCAAGGTGCAGTGATTGCGAGTGAAGCCACCGCCGATAGAAACCTGTTGCTGACAGATCGACTGCTGGTCAGCGACATCAAGAACAAAAGCGAGATTGAGAGCAAATCGGCGGGCGTGAGCGTCTCCGGTTCATACAGTGGCGGCGTGGGCACGCTGACTCCAGGTGCCCTGTATGGCATGGCGCTTAATGATTCGGATCACAGCTATACGCGCAGCGCTGTCAGCGAAGGCGCGATCCTAGTGCGCAACCCCGAGGGCGCTAACGACCTCGTCGGTTTGAACCGCGACACAGCGAATGCTAACCAGCGCCTCGACAAGCCTGATGAAAAGGCCATGCAAGAGCGCATGGACTTGGTCAAAAGCTCGATGGAGTTGACCAAGGGGATTGGCGACGCGATTGCTGCGGCGAGGATCAAGGCCGCTGACGACCCTAATAGCGACGTCAACAAAGCGACCCGAGAAAAGCTCGTGCAGGAAGGGGTTGCTAACCCGACGCGGGATCAGATCAACCAACGTGCCCAGCAGGATTATGGCGTAGGGAGCAGCTTCCAGAAGGCCAGCCAGGCGGTAACGGCTGTGGTGCAAGCGGCCATGGGCGGTAGCGTCGGGGGCGCGTTGGCGGGGGCGGCGGCGCCGTATCTGGCAGAAACAATCAGGGACAGGACCAAGGGCGACCCCACAGCCAATCTGATGGCCCATGCGGTACTGGGTGCTGTGCTCGCCAAGGCTGGCGGTAACTCAGCACTTGCTGGCGCAGCCGGTGCTGTGGCGGCGGAAGAAACCGCCAGGCTGATCAAGGAGCATCTGTATGGCGTCGTCAGTAATGAAAGCCTGACCCAAGAGCAAAAACAGACAATCGCCAGTCTTTCGACCTTGGCGGGTGGCCTTTCTGGATCGCTGACCGGCAAGGGCGCGCTGGATGCGGTGGCAGCGGCGCAGGTTGGGAAAAACGCGGTTGAAAATAACCTGTTGAGCCCGGCTAACGAGTCTTTGCTACAAAAGGCTCGCGACGCGATCAAGCACAAAAAGTACACCATCGAGGACGCAAAGACGCTTATCGCGCTCGATCAGCAAGATCAGATTTCAGATGCCTTGGTTGAGCGCCTGCGCCGCAATTCAGACTCGATGTCGGCTGCCGATAAAGCCGCAGCACAGGCATACCTCACGGATTACGCAAACGCACTCGTTGCGGCGTATGGACAGGGTGAGGCTGATCGCCGCATCTACGCGCTTATGCGGCCCGGTCCTCTGCGACAAAGCAACGATGTGGCGTACGCGGCTGGGAGCTTCAATAAAGACGCTTCGCTAGAACGGCTCTATCCCGGCGATTTGTTGGCGCAGATGAACCGCTTTCCTAGCGAAAACGAACAGCTTTACCGCGACGCGCAACAGAAAATGCTCATTAACCAGCACTACGAAGGGGAGGCTGCAATTGGCACGCCTGCTTTGTATGTGCTGGGCGGGGGCGTGGGGTTGGCTGTACGGTTGGTGACCGCTGAGAGCGGCGTATTGCAGATCACTTATGGTGGCGTGCAGGCCTATAACGGTGACTCAAGCGACGGCGCCAAGAACATTTTCCTTGGGGCTTTGAACGCATCGGCTGCCGGTTTGCCGAGCGTGTTTAAAGGACAGTCGGTCGCCGGGTCTACTAAAGGTGTGGTAGCCAAGAATGAGAATGCTTTTGGGGGGCAGGGTGACTGGGAAACGAGTGTTCTGGTCGAAAGAAATGTTATACCGGCGACCCCAAAACCAATGGTTGATGCCGATGTTGTCACCCTCGCCAACGTTAACTATGGGCGTAGTCCTTTCTCAGAACTGAACGGCGCAATCGGCGAAGCGCGTGGATGGCACCAGACATTGGACTCCGGCCAGATAGGCGTCTCCGGTCCCGGAAAAGCATCGCTACCCGGTGCAGATTTCATTACGTATGATCCGTCGATTCGTTCACTGATTGTTTGGGACGCTAAGTATCGAGCGGAAGGGGGACGTTATCCTTCATCGGTGCCGGCTTCAAAACTGCAGGCCTGGCAAACCGAGATCGTAAATTCGGTCAAAAATATGCCAGAGGGACCGCATAAAACGGCAGCTGAAAATGCACTCAAGGCTGGCAGGGTCGAAGGCAAAATATTCAAATGGCCGCAATAATTCTGGAGGGTGTGGTGATGATTCCTTGGTCGTTGTTGCTTGAGCAAAAAGCAGGTGATGTCCTTGATACATCCGGAGCGGCACTTTCACTCATCGATGAGGGTGTTTATGGAACTTGCGATAATCAATTTTGCTTGGCCGACACCGTTAACGAGGATGGTCAGGACAAACTCCGATTAGTTTCTTTTTACTGGGCAACCAGCGAGGCAGCGTTTCGTCGAGCCTATTTCAGAGAAGTTGAACGTGATGACATGGCTGTCAGTAGTCCCCCTGCGGAATTGATACCAAAGACGGCAGGCACGACCTATGGTCAAATCAAGCAAGCGTTGAAGGCCGTGGGGGACGTTATGGAACATGCCTCTTACCGCATAATGTCCGATGGTGCCTTTGTTCACAAAAGCCTCGAGAACGCGTCAGTGGTCTACTATTTTCGCTCGACAGACATATTGGATGACGAGCTGCCCTATGCCATTTTGTGGAAATGTCGCGGGCTTGGTAACTATTAAAAAGCAGCAGGGGAAAATAGGGGGCAGAACACGATTACTGCTAAAACTTATATTGGTGGTCTGACCCCTATTTTCCACATTGACCTTGCGAATAGTAAGCCCGTTATTGCAGCTGGTGAGGTGAAAATTGTGCGCGGGGAAGTTAAATATATAGATAATACTTCTGAGCATTATGAACCTTCCGGTCGCGCTGCACAGATCGCAGCAGAAAATGCGTTCTCTCAAAAAGGACTTGATGTGACTGGTAAATACATAGAAAAAGTCTGGGTGCCAGATCTTGGTAATCCAAGAAAAGTTGCTTGGGTGCCAAAATGAATGACATTATTAAACAGTTTGATATTCTTTGTGATGTGGCTATGGCCGCTTTTAGTGAAGAGCTGGAAATTTCCTATGAGATGTCATTGTTAAATATTTTAGAGTTTGTAAAAAAACATCCGGACTATAGAGAGTGGTTTATAGATAGATTTAAACTGATTTTAACATCTAGGAACTCGCCATTTGAAGCTGTGGCATTTTGCATGCGTGAGTTGCTGTGGCCTGAAATAAAAGAATTTGTAATTTCAAAAATGAACCCTTCAGAAGATCCTCGTAGTGAGGCCCTTCGAAGTATATTGACCGCATATGATGAGTTTTGGCCGGATTCGGATCTTTATAGTTATTATAGTATGAGTTAGTTTGTGTAAAAATAAAGGGGGCGGATTTATTTAAATGTGACGCTGATCGGTAGGCTATTAATAAATCTGTCTCCTTTAATTCTGATACCTTTGCAGGCCGTGTTGAAGGCCTACGACAATATGCCAAAAGTACCATGTGCCGACTCTGATCCTGCTTTACGCGATGCTTTGCAAGCGGCGTTGGATTCAGGAAAAGCCAAGGTTCAAGGTGTAACAGTCAAAGTCGGTGTTCCCGCTTCCAGTAAAACAGGTATAGCAGAATTTAAGGTGGAACCATGGACCAAGAAGTAATTCAGTGCGAGCGTTCGGGCGTAAACTCGGAATGGCCCTCCTACAAAAGTGTGCTGGGGCGCATAGTCAAGGGGCCACACGTCTCAGATGAATACGAGTTGAATGGCATCCGTGAATATGTTGAGCGCGGCGATGCATTTGCGAAGCCATCAATGCCTGTACCGAATAGTGACAACGTTACGCGTAGTAGCTCCGAATGGATGGCCGTCACACGAGCCCACAAGGTATTGGCAAACGCACCAGATAATCCGCAATGGCTTCTGGAATTGGCCCATTGGCTGCGCTATTACCAAGTAGGAATTTGGCAGTTGTTCTTCTGGGCGGGCCAGTTCGACATTATTGCCAAAGCGGCAGGCAATGATCGACGCCGCCAAAACTACAGCATCCAAACCGCCACCAATATGATGGCCGCCATGGCGGTCCTAGGCTGGAAGGATGCCGTCATCCATCAGGGCTATCTCACCCATGCGGCTCTCAACCGTGGGCATCAATTAGTGATTGAGTACGAAGAGCAACACCGCCGCGCCCAAGCCTTTATGCTGCGCATGTTTGCCGATTGGGTGGGCGATGTCTCGCATCAATGGCCTGCTTATGCTTACGACGAACCCATCTACGAAGCCTTGTTGACCAAGTGGCGCACTCCAAGCCCCGACGATCTGATGCCCTGCCTGTTGGCCGCGTGTGACCGCCACACTTGGCAAACCGGCAAAGAGAGCCAGAAGAATTCCTACGACTTCAATCGGGACTGGCACTTGGAGCGCGTGCCAGTGGAAATTCTCTATATTCTGCGCCTGCGCCAGTGGGAAGGTTTAGCCAATCCGCAGAAGATTGATCATCCGCTGCTGGCCGCGCCCTTTGACCAATTGCCGCCCGAGCAACCAGTGCCTGAGTTGGACGAGTTGATGCGAGGTGTGCTCAAACGCGCGAGGGAAGACTGGCCAAAGTACGATGAAGTGTTGTCGTTGCCAGCATTGAGGAGTTGAATGGTGCAAAAGGTTGAGGCTCAGGCTAAAGCTTTCATTCGGTCCAATGGTTTCGATAGCATTGTTAGTACTGGGACAAGAACCCCATGAGTGCAGCAGATATAGAATTATAGTTTTACGCGTGTCCTGATAAAATGCTATCTATAAATCAGCGACATGCTGAAGTCATGGATAGGATGTCTCGGAATGGTGCTCCTTTAGGGTTTGCAGGTCTTTAGCTTCCGGCTACCCCGAGTTGTGGCGACGGGTTAGTCGCTACTTATACGGTTAAAATTCCCATCACAGGGGGATCGGGGTCAGACCACGTTTTCAGCGAAATCCATACAAGGGTTTAACTTTTTTTGTGATGTTTCATTAACGTATATAATGGTTTTCGCTATTTATAACGACTTGTGCTCTTTAAAAATTTTATTTAGTTGAAATCATTATTTTTTCTTTGCTTTTGTTGCAGGCGACTAAGCTGACCTCTTTCAGAAATCAAGGGGTTGTTATGGCTCGTTGTCCTCGGTTGTTGGTACCAGGTCTTCCGCTGCACATCATTCAGCGCGGAAATAATCGTTCGGTTTGTTTCTATTCAGAAGATGATTGAATTTTTTTAGATCCACCTCTTATAGCTTTTGTCGGAAACTCATGATTGCAAAATTCACGCGTGGTGTCTCATGACGAATCACGTGCATGTATTACTGACTCCAACTACCCATCTTGGTGCTGGTTCGTTAATGAAAGGGCTTGGTCAGCGTTATGTCCAAAATATAAATCGTACTTATCAACGCACAGGTACTCTGTGGGAAGGTCGTTATCTTTCTTGTATCGTGCAGCACGAAAGCTATTTGATGGCCTGTTATCGGTATATAGAAATGAATCCCGTCAGAGCGGGAATGGTGGATCATCCCGCTGAGTATCGTTGGATGAGCTACCGTGCAAATGCATAGCTGGAACCTTCAGCCCTTATAACGCCTCATGATTGTTATAAAGAATTGGGTAGTAATGTCGATCAGAGAACTGAGGCGTATCGTCGTCTCTTCAAGGATGAGCTTCAGCAAGAAGTAATCGACCAAATCAGAGGTGCTACAAATAGACATTACGTGTTCGGAACGGGAAAGTATTCGTCGCAGATAGCACAAGCTTTGGGTAAGCGAACCGTTAGAGGATTCGCTGGTCGCCCAAAGAGATGACTTTCAAATGTCAATGGTGGTCTGACCTCTATTTCCCCGGATCAACACCAAGGTGGCATCCACCGCGCCGGAAGCGTAGCGCGAGAAATTTTCTCAGACAAAAAATAGAGAGGTGGTAATGGAGAACTTTGAAGCCCTGATGCGCAAGAAAAAAGATGAGCATTTTTTAGATGGGCTCGTTGTTGTGGAGGAAGCTGTTTTACGTGCGATCCAAGCAGCTTTTCAGGATGTCCCCGAAGATTATTTGGCATTCTTAAGAACGTTCGGAGCTGGGGAGATTGACGATGCGGGCATCATGCTTTATGGCGGCTTTTTAGAGGCTGATGAAATTTTTGATGCAGGTACAGCGATAGCGCTACGGGATATTCGATTTTTCGGAGATGACATGCAGGGACGGTGTTTCGGCTTCGATGTGAGCGAGAACTGGGCTGTGGTAGAGGTAGACTCTTCTGACATGAGTGTTAGAAAGTTATGTGATAAATTTTCTTATTTTTTATATGGTTTGCTGAGTTGAGCTGTTGTGCATAGGAAAGCCGAAAATCTGACTTTGAAAAAATGATAAAAAAGGCGGCAATCCCCCGCAGATAAATTAGTCGGATTGTTGGAGGTTGCGGGCTCGTAGCGGAGAGCAATTAGACGTGGACTATTCGAGAATAATTGATCTTATCGAAGAGTCGGATTTCGTTGGGTTTGCTGATTATGGTGACGGGATTGCTGATGAGTGGATTTGTAAAGCTGAAACTTGTCTTGGGTTGAAATTGCAATATGGCTTGCAGTTGATTAATGAATATGAAGAAAAGCGCGGTCTGTAAGGTGGGTAAAGTGTAAAGAGGATGGACTTATTTATTTTAATAGGTCTGTTCCTTGTTCTCGAAGGAAAGAGACGGTAATGCGAAGAAATGAACCTTGGTGGGTCGCTGTCTATCTTCCTTGCGCCTGTGCGTTCGGCTTATTATTTATGTGTGTGTCCTTTCAGGTTGCCGGGTATTGGGTGAGTGGTGGCGAGGACGTGGTCTTGCTTATAAGAGAGAATATGCCGCTTTATCTGAAAATGGCTGGAGTTGGCTTTATTCTAGGTTTTGTCTTGTGGTTGTCTAATGTTCGTTGAATGTCGGATTTACTTGATTTATAGATGCTTTTTACCTCTTCAAGGATGATCAATGAAATCCGTAAAATACTCGCTCCTGGCCTTCCTCATGTCCTGCCTGGTGGCCGGCTGGGGCCTGGTGTATGTCGGCCGTATCAAGTGGGGTATCTGGGTCGCCGTGTTGCTGTATGGCGGTTTCGCGTTGTTGGGGGCGCTGGGGTTGGTCGCTACCCCCATTGGGCTGTACGGGCTATTTGCCTTCTTGATCACCGTCAAACTGGGCTCAGCCATCCTGTCCGCCGTGCTGGCTCGTCGCTACAACGGACCGCCCAATGTGCCACGCAAGCGTTTCCACGTCCTTTACGTCGGGGTGATGGTAATTGTGGTACTGATGCTCGATGTATTGCGGGTACCCCTGCTGGGGTTCAAAAATTACTACATCCCATCCGGATCGATGGTGCCGACGCTGTCCATTGGCGACTACATTCTGACGGACCTGCGCGCCGGTCCGCCCAAGGTGGGGGATATCGTGGTGTACCGCTGGAATGGCACTGAAGCGGTCAAGCGCGTGGCCGGTGTTGCTGGGGACACGTTAGCCCTGGTGAACGGTGAACTGATCCACAACGGCGAAAACCTCGGGTTGTTTCATGCACCGGCAAACCGCGTAAAAGGGCCTGAATCCCTTGAAATGGCACCGGTGACGGTCGAGCCAGGGCACCTCTTTTTGCTGGGCGACAACCGCTGGAGCAGCAACGACAGCCGCTTCATGGGCCAGGTCGCGGTTGAGGACGTGGTGGGCAAGGTGACGGGCATCTGGTTCTCAAATGAGCGGGCGCGTATCGGGACGACGTTCCCATGAGCCTTTCGAGTGGGGCGTGTCGGATTGTGCAGTGGCTGTGCCTGCTGGTGATGTGCGGCAGCGCCAGCGTATTCATATTGGCCTGGCTCAACCTCGACCGCAGCTCGTCAGTGCTGGGCGTGGCGGCCGGCGCCTTTGTGTGGTGCGGCATTGGCCTGTTGTTCGCGTTTGTGTTTGAGCGGTCTCGCACTGTCGCAGCCACGCTCCGGTTTATGTTGACTCGGACAGTGGCGCTGCTGATGCTTGCGGCGGCTGCGGCCTATCTGGTTGGCCTGCTGTGGGTCGAGCCGGAACGCGATTTTATGGAGTCTCAGTTAAAAGGGGCATCGTGCGGCAAGTACACGGGTGTGATTGAAAAAGGGTGGGAGCAAATCTGCGCTGATTCAAAGCAGCCGCAAACGCCTTGAAGCTGGCTGGGCTTGGATAGGCAGTCGGTTTGGTCCTTTTGATTTTTCAATGTTCGTTGAGCGTTTTTGATGATGAATCGATATGCAGGAAAGCCCTTTCTCCGTCTTCTTGAATGCTATGTCCTGTCGGCCATTGGTGCGCTGTCCGACCAGCAACGCGCCGATTTGACGGCACTCGAACCCAAATTGCACGAACTGTATGGGACGCAGGGCAGTTGGTCTGATGTCGTCGCCTCTCAGATGGAGTTTCCGACCTCCTTGGAGGAAAAAATCCGTGCTGTTTGGCGCACAAATTCGGCAAAATTCGCCCAGGCCGGTGTGCCAATCAACGGCGAAGACTTTGCCAGAAACTTTGTCGATACCAATTTTCCGTCTTAAAGCTGGAGCAACACCGCATGGACGCAAGCAACACCGCTAAACGCCCGACCATCCTGGCCAGCATCGGCCGCCGCCTGGCCGCGCGCCTCATCGACTGCGTCATCGCCGTGCTGATTTTTTTCATCCTCAAATTCGCCGCTGGGGCGCTGTCTGCCTACGTTCCTGCGGTGACGCCCAAGGCGGGTTTTCTTTCCGCGTTTTTTGCGGCCTTCGCCTACTTCCTGCTGGCTGATGCGCTCCCCAACGGCCAGAGCCTGGGTAAGCGCCTGCTGAGCATTGCCACCGTCGACCGCAAGACCCGTAAAGGCTGCAGCATTTCCCAATCATTCACGCGTAACTCCGGCGCGCTGGTGGTCATCGATTGGGTGTGGATCTTCATGGAGTCCAGGACGCGCCTGGGCGACATGTTCGCCAAGACCATCGTGATCCAGACCGGCAACCTGACGAGCGTGCGCGGCCTGGCGGATATTTATGACAATGGCCGGGGATAAGCACGTTATGGACGATTCAGTATCGGCTGCACAAACCTGGGACCTAGCCAGTCCGTTCCGGCGGTTGCTCGGCTATTTCATCGATATGGCCGTGGTGTTTTTCCTGCTGTTTTTGATGCGCAACCTGGACTACGCCTATCTCTATTTGCACTCGCTGGCGGGTCCGATGTTGTTTACTGGCTTGCGCTATGTGCTGATGTTCTCAGCCTTCGGGTACCTTTTGTTTTGCGATGCGTTACCCAACGGCCAGAGCCTGGGTAAGCGGGTATGCCGCACGGCGGTGGTGGGTTACCCGTATCCAATGAACTGCACGCTGTTCCAGTCGTTTTTGCGCAATGTGCCGAAGCTGCTGTTCAGTGTTCTGGACGGTCTTTTTGCACTGTTCGGTTTGCGCCGTCGCTTGGGCGATATGTTGGCCAAGACGATTGTGATCAACACGTGAGCAGGACGGGGAGGGTGCAGCCGTGGCCGGTTAGTAGAATGAGGCCGGCTGGCAAACCTTTTTATTTATCGCGTAAAGGCCAATAGCCACTATCGTTTTTGTTTTCCTGACAAAGCCTTAGGAGATTTCGCCAGAGGCTTGCACGCAAGCGCCAGGAAAACGGCGCTGCCAGGGCGTCAAAACAGCTTGAGAACGCCTTTCAACTCCGTAAAATGCCGCGATTGTTTAAGGCTCGATACTTTTCAGGGACGAATTCATACATGCGTGTGTTTGCCGTATTGCTCGTGGCCTGCCTTATGGCGGGCTGTGCTTCCAAGCCGGATTACTACATCTCCCCGGCGCCTGTGACCATTCCCAAGACTGCGACCTACTGGCTCGACACCTTCGACGTCGAGGTGGTGGGCAAGAACGAGCGCTTCCTGCCGGATGACAAAGTGCGCCAGCAACTCGGTGTCGATCTGGTCGACCGCCTGCTCAAGTCCAAGCGCTACGCCAGCAGCAAGGACAAGGCCGATTACCTGCTGGATGTGAACGTCATCTATACCCGGCGCATACAAGACACCCAAGGCGGTTTCATGACGGCCATCGTCGATGACAAGACCATCCTCGCCAGTGTCGACTTCAACTACCAGGTCAAGATCAAGAAAGCCGGCGCCGAGGTGCTGCATTTCTCTCAAGCTCGCCAAGGGCTGATGCCTGGCGGGTACAAGGGCGACTGGCAGAACATGAAAACCATGGCAGGGGTGCTGACCAATTCCGGCAACTCCAGCGTCGAGACCTTTTACACCGGTTTGTTGAGCCGATTCATCGTTGACGACCTGCGTGGCATTCCGTCCCGCTAGCGTCAGCTGCCGCACCCGTTTTCCCACTTAGGAGCACCCTGTGAAAACACTGTCCAAAATCCTGCTGTCCGGCTTCACCGCCGCAGCGCTGCTGACCGTGGCCGGTTGCGCCACGGAGAGCAACCGCGCCATGCCGGTGGAACAAGTCGCCAGCGCCAACGTCGCCTATTCCGGCGTGCGTGTACCGATTGCCGTGGGCAAGTTCGACAACCGCTCCAGCTACATGCGCGGCATCTTCTCCGACGGTGTTGACCGCCTCGGCGGCCAGGCCAAGACCATCCTGATCACCCACCTGCAGCAGACCAACCGCTTCAGCGTGCTGGACCGCGACAACATGGGCGAGATCTCCCAGGAAGCCGCGATCAAAGGCACTGTGCAGAAACTCAAGGGTGCTGACTACGTGGTGACGGGCGACGTGACCGAGTTTGGCCGCAAAGAAACCGGCGACCGCCAGCTGTTCGGCATCCTTGGCCGTGGCAAGACCCAAGTGGCCTACGCCAAAGTCGCGTTGAACATCGTCAACATCAGCACCTCCGAAGTGGTGTATTCCACCCAGGGCGCCGGTGAGTACGCGCTGTCCAACCGCGAAGTGATCGGCTTCGGCGGCACCGCCAGCTACGACTCCACCCTCAATGGCAAGGTCCTCGACCTGGCCATGCGTGAAGCCATCAACCGCCTTGTCGACGGCATCAACGCCGGCGCATGGAACCCACGCAACTGATCAGCAGCACCTCAAGGAGCAGTACAAGGATGAGCAAGGCAGTCAAGTTGGCGCTGATGCTGACAGCAGTGGCGACGGTCGCCGGGTGCCAGACGGCGCCCCAGCCGCTGTACCAATGGGAAAGCTACCAGCCGCAGGTTTACGAGTACTTCAAGGGCGAGCCCAAGGAGGCGCAGGTCGAGGCGCTGGAGCGGGATCTGCAGAAGATCAACGCCAGTGGCCGCAAGGCCCCGCCGGGTTACCACGCCCACCTGGGCATGCTGTACCTGAGCATGGGCAAGGATGACCAGATGGTGCAGGAATTCCGCACCGAGAAGGCACTGTTCCCTGAGTCTGCCTCGTACATGGACTTTTTGCTGAAAAACGCCAAGACCGGAGTCGCCACTAAATGAGCCTGTTGAAACTCACTGGCGCCTTGCTGGCCCTGGCCTTGCTCGGCGGTTGCGCAGCCCCCAAGACCATTGATTACACGGCCTACAAACAAGCACGACCGAAGTCGATCCTGGTCCTGCCGCCGATCAATGAATCGCCGGAAGTACAGGCGTCCTACAGCATGGTCTCGCAAGTGACCTACCCGTTGGCCGAAGCCGGCTACTACGTGTTGCCGATTGCCCTGGTGGACGAAACCTTCCGCCAGAACGGCCTGACCACCGCCAACGATATCCAGGCGGTGCCACCGGCGAAGCTGCATGACATCTTTGGTGCGGATTCGGCGCTGTACATCACCGTGACCAATTACGGCACCAAGTACATGCTGATCTCCAGCGACACCTCCGTGACGGCCTCGGCCAAACTGGTCGACCTGCGCACCGGCACCACCCTGTGGACCGGCTCGGCGCATGCGTCCAGCGAGGAAGGCAACAACAACGGCGGCGGCATCGTCGGCATGCTGATCACGGCGGCGGTCAAGCAAGTGATCAACAGTTCTACCGACGCGGCGCATCCGATTGCCGGTATCACCAGTGCGCGCCTGCTGTCGCCGGGCCAGCGCGCGGGGATCCTGTACGGTCCGCGTAACCCGAAATACGGCACTGACTGATTGAACGGTTCGGCGGGGCAGGTGTTTCTGTCCCGCCGAACGGTTTAACCCGAACAGCCAGCGCCTTGCGTCTGACCTTGTGAACGGATCATTCATTCACGAGGTTCAGCCCATGTCCCGTCCTCTGCTCTTCCTGCGTCCTGCTGCCCAGGGCTTTGCCGTTACCTTGCTGGTGACGCTGGCCGGTTGTGGGCTGTCCTCTTCCCACGATGTGGCCAAGCCTGACGAAGCGGCGCCAGTCTCCGAGCTGCAAAGCGCTCCAGTGCAAGGCGCGCTGGTTAAACGCATGCCGATGCCTGCACCTTTGAGCGCACGAAGGGTGATGCAGGAGTCCGTGGCAATGGACTACCGCAGCGAACCCCGCGAACAGTACGAAAACCTACCGGACAACCCGGTGCATCGCGTGGCTGAAACGCCGGTTTCAACCTTCAGCGTGGATGTCGACACCGGCAGCTACGCCAACGTAAGACGCTTCCTCAACCAAGGCAGCCTGCCGCCCGAAGGCGCTGTACGACTGGAGGAAATGGTCAACTACTTCCCCTACCACTACGCGCTGCCCACCGACGGCTCGCCCTTTGGCGTAACCGCCGAAGTGGCCGCCACACCGTGGAACCCTCACACCCAGTTGCTGCGCATCGGCATCAAGGCCTCCGACCGCGCCGTGGCGCAATTGGCGCCGGCCAACCTGGTGTTCCTGGTGGACGTATCCGGCTCCATGGACCGTCGCGAAGGTTTGCCGCTGGTCAAAAGCACCCTGAAACTGCTGGTTGATCAATTGCGCGATCAAGACCGTGTTTCTTTGGTGGTCTACGCCGGGGAGTCCCGTGTAGTGCTCAAGCCTACTTCGGGTCGTGACAAAGAGAAGATCCGCAACGCCATCGACCAACTCACTGCCGGCGGTTCAACGGCGGGTGCGTCGGGTATTGAGCTGGCCTACCAGATGGCCCGCGAAGGGTTTATCGACAAGGGCATCAACCGCATCCTGCTGGCCACCGACGGTGACTTCAACGTGGGTATCAGCGACTTCGACAGCCTCAAGCAAATGGCGGTTGAGCAGCGTAAAAGCGGCGTTTCCCTGACCACCCTCGGCTTTGGTGTGGATAACTACAACGAACATCTGATGGAACAGCTGGCCGATGCGGGCGACGGTAACTACGCCTACATCGACAACCTGCGCGAAGCGCGCAAAGTACTGGTGGACCAACTCAGTTCGACCCTGGCGATCGTGGCCCGTGACGTGAAATTGCAGGTGGAATTCAACCCGGCGCGCGTCAGCGAATATCGCCTGCTGGGCTATGAAAACCGCGCCTTGAAGCGTGAGGACTTCAACAACGACAAGGTCGACGCGGGTGAAGTCGGGGCCGGGCATACGGTCACTGCGCTGTACGAAATTGTGCCCAAGGGCGAGAAGGGTTGGCTGGAGCCCTTGCGCTACGCTGCTGCGCCGGCCGCCGAGGATAAATCCACTGAGCTGGCGATGCTGCGTGTGCGCTACAAGCCGGCGGCGGGTGGCGACAGCCAGTTGATCGAGCAGCCCATCAGCGCTGTGTCGAGCAAGGCCAGCGATGACCTGCGTTTCGCCGCCGCAGTGGCGGCCTTCGCTCAACAACTCAAGGGCGATGGCCGCTACACTGGCAGCATGAGCCTGCAGGACACCGCCGCACTGGCCCGCTCGGCCCGAGGCGACGACCCCTTCGGGCTGCGTAATGAGTTTGTGCAACTGGTGGAATTGGCCCAGAGCCTTAAACCTGTGGCCAAACCGTGAATAAAGGGAGTTAGCCGTCGATATGCCCGCTCCAGACGTCCTACCCAGCGACGAATCACTGCTGGCCCGATACCGAACCGGCGACAGCGCCGCGTTCGAAGCCTTGTACGCCCGGCACCGCCAGGGCCTGTACCGATTCCTTGTGTCCTTGAGCAACAAGACCGAACTGGCCGAGGAAATCTACCAGGAAACCTGGCTCAGCCTGATCCGCAGCGCCACCCAGCCACAAGGCCGGGCGAGTTTTCGTACTTGGTTGTTCCAGATCGCCCGCAATCGCCTGATCGATTACTGGCGCAAGCACGGCATCCACAACCCGCTGCACGACAGCTACGACGAGCAACTGCACGCCCAGGCCGACGACAGTGCCGGCCCCGAGCAGCAGCTGAGCCTGAGTCGCGACCAGGCGCGGCTCGACGCTGCGCTGCAAGACCTGCCCGAGGACCAGCGCGAAGTCTTCCTGCTGCGCCTGCACGGCGACCTCGAAGTGCCGCAAATCGCCGCCCTCACTGGCGCCCCGCTGGAAACCGTCAAAAGCCGCCTGCGTTACGCCCAGCAGAAACTGCGCCGCCTGCTGGCCGAGGAGATACCCGCATGACCGACTCCCGACACACCCCGGACCCCGACGACATGCTGCTCCAGCACATGCGTCAACACAGCACCGGCGAGCCGCCCGCGTCCCTCGACGCCTTCATCCTCAACACCGCCCGCCGCGAAGCCCCGGCACCGCAACCGAACCTGTGGCAACGCTGGCTGCAAGCCTGCCAACGGCCACGCTGGCAAATGGCATTCGCCACGGTTGCAAGCTTGGCGCTGATGATCGGCGTGGTGATGCGCTCACCTGTGCCGCAACCCGAAATCTCCACAGCGACCTTCTCCGCGCTGCATGAGCAAGCCGCGCCTGCCGCTGCGCCGCCAATGTCCGCACCTGCGCCCGTGGCCCGACTGGCCATCGCGCCCAATGCCGAACGTGCGCAAGTTATGGGATCGATGGCGGATGAGTCGAGCGCCAAGCTGAGTAAGCGCGCGCCGGTGGCGTTGCCTTCGTTGGAGGAGGGGCTGCAGGAAATCATCAACCTGCGTGACGTTGGGGAGACCAGAGCGGCAGATGAGAAGCTGTTGGCCCTGCATCAGCGCTTTCCGGAGGTGGACTTGCCGGCGCGGTTGGAGGCGTTGCAGAAACACTGAATCGTCGCCCACAAAAAAGCCCCAGGCCTTTCGACCTGGGGCTTTTTCAGCATATCTGGTGCCCCGGCGCCGTTTGAACCTGTAGGTAGTGTCCCCGTGTTTAAAGGGCTTTGTCTTCTTGTTGTTTCAAAGGGATACACCAGGGGATACACGGCGCTGTCTGCTGGGGTGTTTTTGGCCCGTTTCACGCTGGCTGAAAAAGCCGTCTAAGTTCGTTGTTCCATCCCCGACGAACGGTAACGTCATCACCATCACCATCACCATCACCACTCCTCTGATGGTTCAGTCCATAAGTGGCCCGCTTATCTCGCTCCTCACGTTTGGGGAGTCATCGCCACACTTTTGCGGCGATGGTGCTGGCGCCGTGTAGCAGTTCCACCACACAGAGGCATTCTTGCCAATCCCCCGCGCCAGCACTACCCCGAATCAGGGTAGTGGATGATTAAATGAACGAAAAATTTCCCGAATGCTCAAATTTCATGATAGGAGATGCTGAGCGGTAGTAGTCTGCCGCTGTATCTGGATGTATTCTGCGCTACGTTTTTTGGTGGCAGTATGATGGCGCTCTGATTTGCATCGTTGAGGCTTGTAAGCATTCTCTTACGTCTCATTGAGCCGATTGCTTACCGTCACCAGTCTCCAAATAGACTACGCTGGCCTTACGCCAGAAAAACGCAGGACGGTCGCTCTTTTAAAGAACGGCCGTTTTTTGCCGATGATGTAAATAGACCAAGCACACCAGGGTGGACCAGGAGGGGAAATGCACACTACTAAATCCTCAGCACAGAAACGCAAAGCTTTGTATGAGTCGCTTGTAGGCACCGCTGACACCCAGCGCGAGACTCAGGCTCACAGCCTTCAAGGCTCCAATCGAGATTTCGAGCTTTACAGCGCACTCGATTACTCGATCCAAACCACAGTAGCTACTGATACCAGAGCGATTGCACGGACTGCATAACCCGTATGCCCAACATGAACGATGTACTCCGTGAGATTCAGCAAGAAGCTGGAGCTCACGGAGATGCGGCTGCCGATATCGTCAGGCGTAAATATCTCGCAGCGCTAACCAAGCATACCGGACGCAACACCATTGCTTATTACTCCGGCTTCTTGACCTCGAATCCCAACAATCCTCACCTCTCTGTGAATGATGTCGACAAGAACTCGTTCATGGCGGCTGTGCATGGTTTTGATTTCGAGAAAGGGCTTGATCTGATTCTGCACACCCCTGGTGGTGACATTGGTGCAACTGAATCACTGGTCGATTATCTCCACCAGCTATTCGATAAAAA
Organism: Pseudomonas azotoformans; assembly: GCF_001579805.1. NCBI lineage: Bacteria > Pseudomonadati > Pseudomonadota > Gammaproteobacteria > Pseudomonadales > Pseudomonadaceae > Pseudomonas > Pseudomonas azotoformans. The sequence continues at coordinate 1,705,896 of NZ_CP014546.1, forward strand.
TATTCGGGTGCTTGTGCCGCAGATAGCGATGTCTGCCGGAACAATGATCGCGTGCTCTGCCAAAGAGATCATCATGGGCAAGCAGTCGAGCCTTGGCCCCATCGATCCTCAAATCAGAGGTATCCCTGCTATTGGCGTCCTAGCCGAGCTGGATAAGGCTGCGAAAGACATCGAAGAAAACCCCCATAAGATCGAGATATGGCGGGTTATTTTGAATAAATACAATCCGACTCTCATCGTTAGCTGTGAACAAGCGATCGAATGGGCGAAAGAATTTGTTGAGTCTTGGCTCACAAGCACAATGTTTGAAGGTGACGCTCAGGGGCCTGAAAAGGCTGCCCGGGTGATCTCGCTGCTCAGTGAGTTTGATCACACCCGAAATCACAGCCGTCACTTCAATATGAACAAATGTCGGGACATTGGTTTAAACGTCACGGCCATGGAAGACGACGATAATCTTCAAGATTTACTGTTATCTGTTCACCACTGCTATATGCATGTAATGGATGGGGGGCGGATCGCAAAAATGGTTGAAAATCACCTTGGTATGGGGCAGATCCGAATCATTACCGCCTGAGTTTCCGGCGGATTTTATGAATTAAAGCTTGCAGTTATGCAGGCTTTTTTTTCGTCCGAAAACTTTCCAGTTCTGAGATATCCGGCCATAAGGTAGACCAAATTGGATAGTGGACTATCCGCCTGACCTCCCAATACGGTAGGTCAGGTTCCGGTAACCACCTGAATCTCGCAGGCGGTCTACAACCGCATTTCCCTGATAACACGCCTTGGCTCAGCTCCCCGTTAAAGGGCGCGCCGGGCGTCCTTCGTGAGCTGGTCGAGCGCCTGCTCCTCGAATGCCGCCGCCATTGCGCTGGCCTTCCTGACGATCAGCAGCGCCAGTTCCGGCGGAAACACCACCTTGTCGGCTGGTAGATAATCACAATCAATAACGGACACTTTTCGTTCCTTCGGCTGTTGGTTATCCGGGATTTTAATCGGACCATCGTGTTTTTTTGCTCTATTAATTTTCATATCTTAATAGATAAGGAGTGAGCTTTTCCGCTATCAATCGGCAAAGCTTTTTGTACTGAGCGTCAGTTAAAGCTTCACCTTTATTTGCACCGCAGTTTTGAAACGCAAACTCAACAGCTTCAGATAAAACACGATCTCTCTCTCTGGCTTCTGACATCGCTAATGCAACAGGTATCACTGCTTCAAGGCACTGTTGCATTTTGATTGGGTCGTATCTCTCATAATTGTATGTTGCGTAGACATCCTCCAGGCTCAACGGTATACGAACATTCAATGAAAGCTCTGTCCCTGTGATGGGATCGATCGCGTAACTCTTGGAGATGGCGCGCCCAGTATATTTTTCTGATAGGCACACGACCATTCGCTGTATACCAAAGTACTCCACATAACCCAGAAGAAGCCCAGACTCGGGGTCTCCTTGAATGGCTACGCAGTGCAAGGGGGTATTAATAGGGCGGTTCTCGACTAATTCCTGCTCATTGTAGTAGCCGAAGCACGGGCTGCCATCGTGCCGAAGGTACTCGATAGCCTGCTCGCATGTGTTAGATGCGATGCCGGCGCTGTACGCCAAGCCCAGCGCGGATTTAACGAGCGATTTACCAGATTTTGGGCCACCAAAGTCAAGGTTAAATTCCAGCATTCCGGATAAGTACTCATCTGTAGGCAGCAATTCGGAAGCCAATTTTTCTATATCTATGGTCGGATGTTTTCTTTTTACGCCCTGCAGAATTGACTTGGCTTCTTTGATGTCTCGGGCAAGTATTCTAATGCTCGTTTTGCCATCACTTGTCGATTCTTCAAAGCTTACTTTAGATGGTGACATTCCCCCTTTGCTGTGAAGTATTAGAGATCTACCTTCTGTGGTTGTGAATGTTTGCGAAGGAGGATTTCCTCGTTCTCTTTGAATGAAGAATATTAGACACAGTGGATTCAACTGCTTGCTGAGCTCCGTGTCCCATTCATCACCTGTAGTGCTGTTACAGTTCCTGCATAGAAAGCCTTTTATTTTTCTCCTGCCACCTATGCTATTGGGGATGACGTGCTCTCTCGAGTCATTCTCAGTGGTTATATTGATCTCGCATAAGCTGCAAAAATCCATCTACGAATCTCCGTTCTCGGTGACCTTGTTAGCGAGTGTAGCCTCCAGTGCGTTCCAGCTCCTTGACTGTTCCGGACGAGCAAGTATTCCCTAGACGAGCTTCAATCCTCAGTTTGCTGGGCGTCACGTTGCAGGCGCTGGAATCCACGCAAAAGGGGCGGTTTGGCCCTGGTTGTCGGCGAAAATCCGTCTAGGGCCTGTCTAGTATTGCCTGGCGCGCTAAGGATTTGTCTGGCCCGGTATTTCGCCACCCCATCCCGCCAGCGAGGGCCTGGATATCCATTTCACAGCAGCCTTGACGGCCACCTCTTAAATTCTTGACGAGGCTGGTGCTGGCCAAGCTGCGAGAATGCCCGCAAAGCCTTTCCACGCTTGGCTTTGAACGATCCGGTTGCTGGTGGCGCCAGATAAACCCGTCAAGACCTGTCAAGAATTTCGTCAAGGCTGGTCAAGGATGACGGTCGCGTTTGCCCGGTTCGACCGTGTGCCACTTGTCCCTCAAGTGACTGTCTCGGCTAGCCCCTTTTTCTGGACGGGGTAGCTATCCGGCCTCATGCCCGATCTGCCGCCAGCCTTTACTGGCTTTGGCCCGCGGGCCGAGTTGGATGAGCTGCGGCGTCTCCAGCCGTCCAGAGCCTGTCCAGAATCCTAGCCTGAGTCACGACTGCCCAGGCTGCCGGCGACGGTCAGCTCAGCAATGCCCTTGCGAATGAACACCAGGTTCTCGTCTAGCGTTTCCAGCGCGCCGCGCACGTTGTTGGCAATGTCGGCCGATCCGCGTGCTCGACCCAGTTGGAAAGCTCCTCCACCGCGGCGCCCAGGGCGAGTTGGTTTTGATTCAGGCGGTCGAACAGGCTGGCGATCAGTTTGGTGTCCGTCATGGTGGCTCTCCGTGTTTCGAAAGAGCGTAGCACCGGCGCAGTGAATGCCCGTAATCACCTTTACGTGGTTGCGTCTGCCGGCGGCAAAGTGGCCTGGCGATGTGATACGGGATTTCCCCGCATCTGCCCGCCCATAGGGGCCGCTGCGGGTTCTCAGGCGGCCACGCTCGCCGAATCTGTCTCATGCCTGTCTCACATTCGCCAGCGATTCGGTAAAGGGCAGGTAAAAGTAGGCGGGCAGAAAGCGCCGTATCCGTCTGGGGTCTGTCAGGGGTATCAGCTGCCACGCTGCGCCTGTTTGACGGGCTAGCCACGCGATAAGCCTCAGACGCCCACCCGGCGTGGGTCTGGTCTGATGGCTGCCTCGCATTCCGTCAAAGTGTGGTCAAAGTGGCGAGCCAGGCTTTACACGCATTGCGAAGCGCCGGGGGGCCGTATGGGTCTCTAAAGCCACACCCCACGCCTCTACCACCTCATCAGAGGAGAGCAGCCCGGTTGAGCTGACGCTTCCAGTCGCTTGGATCGTTATGTCCCCCAGCACGGCCATGTAGGCGGCAATGGTTTGTGGCAGAACCAGAAAACCGGAACCATGGCTGTCGTGAACCATTAGTTCACCCCGGCCGAGTGAAACACTATGGAGAAGCGCCCGATAAGTTCGATGGGTGAATTTGGACAGTTCCTGATAGAAAACTCTGCGTTCAGTAGCCGCTTCCACTCCATCTAAAGCTTCGATCAGCTTCCGGATTTCGCCATGAGAAATCGTGTCGTTCGCGTACCATTTCTTCAAAGCCACTTCGGCCTTTGGAGATTCCACGTGCAAATAGCGCATCACGTCGATCGCTTCAACTGCGTCACGGAAGACTCGCGCAACTGGCCGGTGCCGTGTCTCCTTCAGTAAGGCCACGCAGTCCAAGAGTGATGCCAGTAAGTCCATGGTGATTAGCCAAGTAGCCTTCTGCAGTGACTGCTCGTCGCGATGGTATTTCAGTGTGTGCGGCCTAAGGCGTTTGATGATTTCACGAAGCAGGGCATCGCATTCCCTGAGGAACTGGAACTGGGCTTCGTGCTCGTACGGGTTGTCGTAGGCCTCCTGGGGATGTCGACCCCAAACGATGCTGGGCATACTGTTCTCACTGAAGGTTTCGATAACCAATCATCGGTGTTTCCCCTGTGGGGGTAAACGCCTATACCGATCGTCCAGACAATATGCCGGTCGCCCTGCAGGTTGCCAGGCTAAATGCCTGTGTTTTGGTGGAAACCTCAGTGGAAACCTTCCATCTCCGACCATAACCTTTGATAACGGAGATACGCCAGCGCCTCTCCGGCTTTACGACTTGATCGCGAAAGGTCGGCGGGCGGTGCGGTTCGCGCGCAATGGTGGCTGCGAACTGTGTGCGAACCACCGGTGCGAACTGACGCGCGCGCATGCCATAGTGCTCGCTAACTTAAAGGCTTATCCACCTCTGGAGGCATTTTGTTAACCAATGATTTCAAGGAAGGTAACTATGTTCGCGGGCGCTAACGTTGGTGAAGTCTATAGAAAAACCTTTGAGCTGCTTTCTGAAGAAAATGATCGAGGTGCGGTTCTGCTGAGCGGAGTAATAACCGACGGCATTTTGGATGAGATGATTAAGGCGCGACTAATTGGCTTGCCCTCGGCTCGTAAGGGAACGCTCAGATTCCAATACGCGGCAAAGATAGACCTAGCGTTCTCCCTAGGCTTGATTTCGTTGGAAATGCTCACGCTGCTGCATAGTTTGCGTAATGCAAGAAATACTTTTGCTCATGAGGTGGTGAATAGCCTCAACGACGCTGCTATCTCTGGAGCTATCAAATCGGTGTTCGATGCGGTACCGAGCCTTTATGAAGGTTTCATGAGTAACTGGATTGCAAATTTGCAAGCCACTCTACGAGGCGTAGGCGTTGTGGACGAGGCGGTGATCGCTAGCGTTTCTCCCGGCGACAGGGCCAGATTCAACAACTATTTAGCACTGATTGCAGCTCGGCTTCATGAGGCGTCAATCAAGGTCGAGAAGCTGATTTTCTCGGGAATTTAGCTTTGCTCGGAACTATCCACAGCGGTAGCTGACGGTTCGCGCCATGGCGGCCGCGATCATCGCGTCCGAGCTAGCCATGTACTCACATCCGAGCGTACTAGCGTGCGAACCTCCGTTAGAACTTGCGGCCGGCCCGCATTGGCGTCCGTATACCGATCGTGAGTACCTGGCTGCGTACCAACTCCAGACAGTCGCTCCTGCCCGCACCCTGTGTGCGTGAAGACACTGCGTGAACCCCTGGCGGGGGAGAGCTTCGCGCATTGACCAGGTACGCGACGGACGTGTGCGACGAACTGCGCGAAGCACGCCGAGGGAGCTGGGCCCCAGCCTTCCGTGGGGTTGTTCTGCAAATTGGTCACTGATGGTGGTCACCGCGCTTGGTCACCACCCTGGCTCCGGCGTGAATCAACGCCAAACCGTGGATACCAGAGTGGATACCGCCCGATCGGAGCAGAGGCAGCGGTTAAATCAAAACTCACCGTGATCGGGCTCTATTCTTTATCCGCCGTTCAAGTCGGCATTCAACTGCGCCCAGATGTCGTGAAGTTCATCCTCGTAGGTATCGCCGAATGCTACACGTGCCGCTACGAGAGTAGCTATTGCATCAAGTCGCTCCTGAAATTCAACGATCGGAATTAGAACCTCTTCTGGAATGTGATCTACATGAACCCATTGGCCATGCTGTTTCTTCTTCGACGAGCCGTATCTTGACCAAGTATCCGCTATCTCGAGTTGGCCCATTTCATCGATCAGGTGACCTAAGGCCACCGGAGGCGCTGGGAGATCGAGCAAGTCACCGTAATCTAGAAGATGCTGATGGAGCTTTTGAAGATTATGACGACCTAGATCTCGCATCAATTCATCGCTCGGCTCATGCTGGGGTCGCCCGAGCTCTTTACGCATGTACGAAATATTGGTCAGCCATGACAGCAAGCCTTTCAACAATAATTCGATGGCGTGTCTCTGGAGGTAGAAGGCGGGTAGTCCTATTTCATCCAAAGTGCCTGTCGCACGTCCCTGTTCGATCAGCAGGGATGCTGAGTGGTGGTAGGCTTCGAAGTAATTCGGGTGACGCCAAAACCCACCAATCCTAGCCACGCCCGCTTCAAGATCACTTTTCCTTTGCTCAACACTCTTACCCCCAATCATTACTTTTTGGGTGTCGAGATTGGCGTGAAAAGGCTCATCAAATTTCGCCATGCTCTGCTCTCCTATTGGCTGATTGCTGCCGTACGCTTATTCGGCCGAGCTGTTGACAATAGTCAAGGTTTAGCGAGGTCGCACGGTTTTCAGGCAGCGATTAATTTGATGATTGGTAACCGGGCAGGGTGGTTACTCTTGGTGGTTACCAAAGTGGTTACTGCATCATCAAACGGTGGATACCGTCCGATCTGGTCAGCGCCAGCGACTTAACAAAACTTAACCTTTTTCAGGTCGAGAACTTGTCAAAACTTGACATCAAGCGCGCACCAGAACCTGACAAAACCTGACATTGGTTCGAGTGCGGGGCCTAGCGCGATGTTGAGAAATGTTGACATCGGATCGGCCTGGAGTCGATGAGAGCGCTCGCGGCCTGTTAGCAGAAGTTAGTCTCTTGAGAGGTTGGCCAGCCTATAACCCTGTTAACAATTATCAAGATTGGCGGGAGCCGGGCGACTCCGTGACGGAGATCCCTTTGATGGATAGTAGCCAGGGCGGGGTGGTTACTTTGGGTGGTTACCCGCGTGGTCTCCATGGCAGCTACGAACTGGTTGTCTTATGATCATGTCGGCCTCGTTGGGCGTCGGACGGCCTGGCAAATGTTGGCGTAAAATCTATGATTGGTGTTGGTAATCATCATAGTGCTGAGGGTGAGATTTTTCACTGGCATGCTTTGGCAATATGGGAAGGGCTGGTCAGTGTACAAAGAGCAGCATTTCAGACTTTTTGGCTTAAGTGCTTTAATTTTTATATAGGGGCTAGAGTATTCGATGGAAAGTATATTTGGCTTTTTTGAGAATCTTTTAAAAAATTTCACATGGGGGCGCTTAACCTTTCTTGCCTTTGCTCTTTTGCTAGCCGGGGGTGGGCTTTTTGTTTATGAGGCTTATACGGGAACCTTTAAGTTAAATCGAATCAGCGCCGAGCTGAAAATCGTCGAATCAATCGTTGAGTTGGAAAAAAAAGTAGAAAGCCTTCCTGATAGCTCACCAAGTAAGCGATATTTCGACAGGCTCATGTCGGAAGCGGGAAAAACCCCGATGGAGTTCAATTTTCAACCAGGCTTTCCGGCGCAGAAGCTGGAACGTATATTCTTCCAATGCTTGCCTTGGGCTATGCTGTTGGTACTAATTTTCTTCACGACATCAACCGGACGTAGTTCCGCTATCGCGGGTGTGATCGTGATCGGCAGCCCAATAGTTATTTTGGGGTATAACCTTCCCATGCTTGAGGAAGCTTGGGTTGTTAACTATTTGTATCCATGGGGGACATTGGTTTCAATATTGGCGTTTATTCTGGTATGGCAGCGCCGCAAGAAAGCCTGACTGGAAGCTCACTTTACTTTTTCTTATCGAGTGGCTGAGGTAGAGCAATGCCTGGGTGAAATGGGTAGCGTCGATAAAGCATCCCAACGATGCCGCCAGCGAAACAGACGATTTGGTCTGAGTGAGACCATATCGTCTGTCTCAAAGCGTGACAGAGCCGCCCGAAGGCGGCCCTGTCTTTTCGCTACAGCGTGGTGGGGAGAATGTCTAAAACACCGTCACCGCTGGTTGATATACGGTAGCTTTTTGCCTTTCCGCCGGTGACCGTTGTTTCTCGCTCTTGCCTCTCGGCACCCATCCCGCAGATGCCGCTTCCATGGTAGGCCGCACCGACAACAACAGCGCCCGCTGGGACGTGGAGAGCAACTCTCTCTCCAGGCTTGAGTAAGGCCGCCACTTTACCGTCTACGAAAAGACCAACCGAGCAAAGGCTTCCCGTATGACCCGAGTCTCGGGTCACCGACAAAGTGCCTGTACCAGGTGTCTCTTTCTGATAGGCAAAAACCCGATCAGGCGGCACCGCAACAGCATTTGTCATGGGCACCGGGGAAGTGGCGCATCCTGCCACCAGAGCGGCAAACAGGGCTATTGTTACAGCGGTCTTAAGCATGAGAGCTCCTTTTCATGAGAAGCAACAATAGCACCGTGTAAGGTCAGACTTGATCCTCGGCATAAATGGCGGCGCTGATGATCGCGCCGCCCCACCGCCGGCGGCCAATGCAAAGCGGTACCGGGTTGCCCGAGGCTGTGGTGTTTTTCGCTGATCCGAATGCATACCCGGGCACGTTCTCCGGCGCCGCGCTGGTCTTGAGACCACCAGCCTGTGGGCTGAGCATTTGGATAATGCCGCCGATGGACATTGCAGCGCCTGCCGAATACAGAAAAGGTGACGCAGCAGCGAACGGCGTGAAAGACAGCACGTATGCTGCTGCAATCAATATCCCGCCGACAATTGTCTGAAGCGAACCCGCGCGTTTACTACCTGTAATTACTGGTGCAATGGTGATGTCGCCGGTTCCGTTGTAGTTCAACTCCTTCTCGCCAATATTCCGTTTTTCGCGGAACACGGCGAACTCTAAACCTCGGGATTTGGCGTTCGATATAAAACGCTCAAATCCGGGTATCTGAACGCACAAGGCTTTGACTGCTTCCGCTGGGGAGCGTACTGCCAGTGGATAAGATTTTCCGAATTGTCGAAGGGCTCCGCGAAGTTTGAAGTTGATGACGGGCGTGTATTCGATCACTGATGCGGCCATGATCTATTTCTCCTACTTGTCGTTGGTGGTGTGGGTTGGTACTTCGGCGCCGATCTGCATGGCGAGCATCATTCGGGATGCCATGGCGTCGTCACGGATCGCCTTTTCGCGGCGCGGGTCAGGGTTCCACGCCCAGCAATGGATCGCCTGGTAGGCGCGAGCCCCGCTGAATGTCCCGCGCAAAAGGTCGGCCGAGATCCTTCCCTCGTCCTCTGTGAAAAATGGCCCGTCGATGGTCACCTTCTGCCCATCACGGACGTGTTGCACTTCCCATACGAGGTAGCCGCCATTCATGTTTGGGGCGTCTGCAAAATCCATGATCTTGCACGCTTCCGCGAAGCGCTCCCGGTACGTGGGTGCCTGGCTCGTTGTGTTGCTGTCTTGGTCTGTCATGTTTCCTCTATGCGCTGCTGGCGCTGGTCATGGGCAGGTGCCCGGTGGTGTTGCTCGGTGTCGCGCCACGTTTTCGTGATTCGCAAAACGTGGCGCGGAAAATAGTCAGTTGCCGACAATGCTGAGGGCTGGTGGCAGCTTTGGGCCGAACGGCGCACCAGGGCGAATGGGTCGGGTAGTTGGTCTTCTGGGCATTCCCTGATGAACCGGATCATGGCGGCGTGGCAGGCGCGATACAGCGGGCCACCGGCGCCCCATTCGTCGCTCTTGCGGTCGGCGCTGTCCTCTAGCTGGGATAGGTAGGCCACTCCGCGAAGGCTGGTGTCACCGTCTGCGCCGGGCTGTTGGCGATGTACTGGGTTGACGCCCAGCAGGTCGCACATCTGGTCGAATCCCAGCGCCTGCGCCAGCCCCTCACGGTCGAACATCAGTGATTGGCCAAACCCCGCAAGTGCGCTCCACGCTCCGCTGCGGGTGGCCTCCTGGTGTTCACGGGCCTGCTCCTCCAATTCAGCAATGGCCTGCCGGGTGAAGGGGAGGAATGCTTTCAACTTACCCGCTTGCCGGCGTAGGGCTCGCCGTTCACCGCGGATAACGTCGAGCTGGTCAGCAATGGCGCGACATATTCGCCGGGTGGAGATGAGCTGCGTGGCGGCGCTGATGCCGGATTTCATACCGATGTTGCACAAGCGGGTGATAAGGCTGGGCGTCATTGGTGCGCCTCCATAGGTGTGGCGTCGTAGCTGGCGCGCAGTTGGACGCCAGCCGTGCAATAGCGGCCGGTGGGCGCGTAGCAGCTCCGACAAACCATAATGTGGGTGAGGTACTGGTCACGGGCTTGCCGCCATTCGGGCGTGGCGGTGGCTGCGCTGGCGTGTGGGCTTGTGATGAGCCGGGGAGTGCGCTCGACAGGGTTGGCCAGCACCAGGCGCGGGCGAGGCCGGCTATCCACTTTTGGCGAGTCGACTCCGGCGATAGCTGGCGGCATGTGATCGAGCAGACCGGAAAGGAGGCTCATGCCGTCACCTCGCCCCGATCACTACTGATCCAATGTTCCTGTGATTTCGAAAACACCGGCAACAGCGGCAACAATGGCAACAGCCCCGTAAACCGTGGCCTCCAGGCGTTACCGATGCTGCCAAACTGTTGCCACCGGTTTTTTACCGGCAACAGTGATAACCAAATGAAGGGAAAGTGCGGGGCTCTTATGTTGAAAATGAGGTGTGCGTTGCCAGTTGTTGCCAATTTTTTTATAGGGTGGCAACGGCTGTAAGCCACGCCACACAAGGCCGTTGCCGGTGTTGCCACTGTTGCCAGTGATTCTAGGTTCCTGTGAACTTGGGCAATCTGGATTGCTGGTCTTTGAGTGACGTTCATACGCCACCGCCTTCACGATCCATGATGTCCGGATCGATCACATAGAGACGAGCCTGGCCACCACCAGGGAGTCGGTAGTTTTTGGTTTTACGCTCGTTGTCACGGCGTGCGAGGACGTTAGCGCTCTCCAGAGCCTTGATGATGCGAGATAGGCCATAGCCGTGCGCCGCCTCGATGAGCGCCGGCTTGTTGAACAGGTACAGGCGGTTGGTGCCCACCAGCTCCCAGTAACCGGCCCGGTTGAAAACCTTGGTGTCAGGCGTTTGATCGTCGACATCTGAAAAGCGGCTGCTACCGTGGCGGTCGATAAAGTCCAAGATGCCGGCCAGGATCTGGCGGTCTTCGGCGTTGCCGCTGCCAACCCGGCTGAGCCATTCGCCATACAGCAAGCGGCAGTCGGCGAGGGCGGTACCAGGTACCCAAGGTAGCAGGCCATACGCGATTGCCATTTCACCGGCTAGTGCGATCACGGCGAACCGATCAGCCACTCGGCCGGCCTGGGCGTTGTCTTCCACAAAACTGGCGCGTACCCCGGCAAAGTCTTCCAGTAGGCCGGCCCGGTCGTCGCTCTCGAGCAGTTTCTCGACAAAGGCTGGCCCAAGGTGGCCGTGGTGGGCGCCGACCGCTACGGTGAGCTGCCGGTGAAAGTCCGCTCCCTCAAGCCCGTGCAATTCGTCGAAGGCTCGGTGCGTGCGGGTACCGGCGTTAACGTCGACCATGCGCAACTCGGCGCCAGCGTGTGCGGCATTGCCGGATATGGCCGCGTGTTCAGAGAGTGAGCGCTCGCCGCTGGAGAGTGTCAGCAGGCGCCAGCTCAATTTGGCGCGGCCTTCGCGCTCACGGGTCATGGTGCCTTTGCCCTGGCCGTTGGCGAGGGAATACGCCATTTCCTGTACGCGCTTGGGGTCGGCGCGCTTGATCTCATCCAAGGGCAGGATGGTGTCATTCCGGCTCGATGCCTCGATCTCCAGGCCGCCCTTGGTCATGTCCCAACTGGCGGCGAACACGCCCGGGTCGCCCCATACCGACGATCCGATCAGTTGTGCCAGTGACTTGCCGCTTGAGCTGTCGCCCACCAGATGAACACCACCGCCCAGCACACCCACCAAACTCAGCAACGGGCCTGCCAGCGAGCAGCCGATCGCCAGCGTCAGTACCGGGTTGCCCGCGCACTTGGCAGCCACCTCTGATTGCCACAGCGCCAGCTCGCCACGCCGGCTGAAAAGTACCTGAGCCTTGTTGCTGGCCTGGTACCGCACATTGGCGCTACCGATGGTTCGCCCAGGCAGCACAAACGCGCCCGACTCATGCCAACCCGGCCGGCTGGTGGTGGCAAACACCTCTGCAGGATGCTGGTCGAGCAGGTACTCCATGAACGTGCCGCGCTTCTTGAGGGCGATAATGACGCCCATCCCGAACAAGGCACGCCGGGCGTCCTCGCCGCTGCCGCCGAACACTTCCATGGCGATGATCCATTCCTTGATGCCGCCCTCTGTGACTAGGCGTAGCAGCCGGCCCTCGCTGCCATCGTCGCTGTTGGTGGTGCGGGCGACGACGGTGACGGGGCTGGAGATCCACTCATCAGTGATAGGCCGGTCGCCGGTATCTCCCTCGGCGTCGTCCTGGTCAGCGGCGGCGCGCTTGAAGCTATGCCAGTAAACGCCCGGGCGCAGCTTGCGGCCCTTCTCATTGATCACCCAATGCTCATACACCGCCCAGCAGGGGCGATCTGGCGCAATGGTCGCGGCGTCCGGCCGAAGATTGATCACGTTGGTGTCAGGCTTGGACATGGGCGAGTTTCCAGTTGGCGAGGTCGTTGAAGTCGGTGAGGTCATCGGGAGCGCCTTCCGGCCACTCAGGGAAAGCCACTTGACCACCCACGGCCGCCGCTGCTGCGTTTGCCGCTGCGCGCCCCGGGTTGCCATCGGTGAGCCGGTCGTCGTCGCCGGCGATGACGATTGGTTGGCCCGGGTATCGAGCGCGAAGTGCTATCGCCGCCGGGATCAAGTTGCCCGCGTTCATGGCAGCGGCAACGACGTAGCCGCCGTGCTGGTGGAGGCTGGCGGCCGTCGCCCACCCTTCGCAGATGCAAAGCACAGAACCTGGCTGGATGATGCCCAGCGGCGAATAGGTGCCCTTGATCCGGCCGCCGAATAGGAAGCGCTTGTCGCCGTCCGGCCCGATCCTTTGCAGGTTGACCAAGCGCCCATCCAGGTACAGCGGGATCAGCAGGTCAGCGCCACGCTGGCGCAGGCCGTAGGAGCGAACTGCCTTGGCTACCAGATACGGGTGGTCGGGTGAGGCGCGGCGCGCATTGCGCCACCAGTGGTTGGCCTTCTCGGCGGCCTGCTGCTGGCGCTGGTGTTGCTCGGCTTCGCGCTGGCGCCGGGCTTGGTCAACTCGCTCGCGGATCTGGGCCGCCTCGCGGGCGTCCACCGGTTCGCGACTACACCAGGTGCTGGCGGCGCCGGCTTTCCAACTGCCGAACGCGCCGGATGCGATGCCGTCCAGGTACAGCACATACCAGCCGTTGAGCGAGCCAGGCTTATCCTCCGGCACACGGAATCGGTGGATTGCACCGTCGGGCTCTGGTAGCCAGTCGAGAGGGCCATAGACGGCCTGGAGCGCATCACGGAATTGGATCGTTGCGTCTGTCATGCGGCCCCCTTCGGCGGGGTAAACCGCTTGGCCAAGTGCTCCAGTTTCTGAGTCAGGCGCTCCAGCTCATTGCAGTGGTGGCCTTGATCGCCTTCCGAGATACGCAGCTCCAGGAAGCCGACCAGCGTTTCCACCAGCAGGGCATAGCTGGTGGTGTCGATGTGGGCGCCCGTGGCGGGCGGCACGCTGCTCCCCTTGCGCTTGATTGGGGTCACGTTACCCATGACTGACCTCCCGGCGATCAGCGCCAGCAAAGGCCCGGCAAACTTGACCGTTGTTCACACCGTGCCAGCGGGTAATGTCGTCGATTGAATCAACCAGGCAGGCCGTCACCTGAGCGCCAGCACTACGCATAACTACGCGCCCGCACTCTGCGTCGGCCTCGCTCAAGAACGGCCCTAGCAAAGCCTTGGGCACCTTCGGGTGGGTGACGAACCAAAGCTCTGTGGCTTTTTTCGGGCAAGCCGATCCCGTCGACGCAGATGCGCCGTTTTGAATTTTCATGCTTAACCTCTTAGGTCAGGGCGTCGGCGCTGCGCGTCAGTACACGGCTGCTGAAAGAAAAAAGTGAGGCTGATAAATAGGATCGAGGGTGAGCGCTCTGGCTGGTTCATAGGGCTACCCCGCGGTACGGCTGATCGCCGCCCAGATCGTCCGATCCGAATAGGGCTTGATTGACGGCTTTCCGGCTATCAAGCATGCGGTCGTGTTCCTCATGCGTACCGATCTCCGCCGCCACCCATTCAGGAAGCTCCTTGCGCCGACGCATTTCGTTGAGGTGCGTCCACCAGCGAGTTGCGTAACGTCGCTCCGCGGCGATGAACTCGGCCAGCGAGGCGCTTTGTTCGTCCAGCAGGTAGTGGGGTAACGGCAGCTGAGAGGCTGATGACGGGCTGCTCGTGTTGCGGGCCTCGCTGGCGTTGATCATTCCGCACCTCCGGAATGCTCCAGCTTGCGAACGATGGTCATGTGGGCGTTGTAGCGGGCAAGGCGAACTGAAAGTGAGGAGTTTGCGCGGAGGGCGCTCAGGGCCATGCGGCGGTGAGCAAATGCGCGAATCGCAGACGGATTTAGGGCAGGCATACGTGGAGCTCCTAACGTAAAGAGGGAGCTGCCACGTTCGTTACCAAGCGAATGGGTGGCAGCTGTGCGCAGGTTGGTAAACCGGGACGTTAGGAACCCGGCAGGCACGAATGCCTCCCACGCACAGCCGCCATAACACTTAACTGCGGGCACAAAAAAAGCGCCTGCAATCGTAATGGGGGCGCTGTTGCGCCTAACGTTCAGCGGGTTACCAAGCCCGATCGCTGAATTTGCAGCGACGGGCAAACCATACCGACGAGCGCGATTGCTTGCAACAAAAGATATCGACCGTTTGTCACTGATCATGAGCATAGCTGTCATGCGGCATCACTCCGAAGGTGCTTGGCCGTCAGGCTTTGGACGTAGCGCAACAGGGATGCTTTGCGGGCTGCGAAGTCCTTGCCCTGGCCGATCAGCAACACGTCGCGGATCTCGATCAAGGTAACCAGCACCAGCTCATGGGCGCTGAGCTCATCGCGATTGCGGCCGGCGAATTGTCCGGTGATCGCCTGGTTGATCAGTTTGGCTTCGTTGATGAAGTGGTGGCGCTGGGGAGTCTTGCCACTCTCCTCATGAGCGATTGCCAGAGCCTCACACAGACCGCGATAGCCGACGGCCGACTGTTGCCGCGCCTGCTGCCAATTACCTTGATCGCTGCGTACCAAGGCGTCGATCTGTTCGTCGCACCAGATTTCAAAGTCCACTGAGAGCCAGCGGGCGAACTTCACTGCCAGCTTGGGGTGGAGCCAGGTGCCGCTGGTGGAGGTGTTGCCGCGCCGGGTCTTCACCAGAGTAATGTGTGATTTTCCCACATTACTTTTTTCCATTCGCTCAGACAGCCGATTGATGTATTCCTTGGTCGAGTCGAGGCGTAACCATTGCGCAGGCTCTCTGCCAAAGCGCTCCGCTATCTCCGTTGCATGGAGCCAGCCGTCAGCATTGAAGCGCACGGCCTGGCCTTCGTAGTCGAAGGGAATTATGCGGGCTGTCATGCCGCCACCTTCGCGCCAGGTTCAGCGATTAGTGTGTAGACGGCAACACCACGGTGGATACGGCCCCACTCGTCCGTCATCGTGATGCGGCTGGTGATGATCTTGTAGCCGGCATTGCGCAAGTCGCAGATACGAGCACCAGGACGGCAGATGTTCAGTTCGCGCATGATGGTGAACGTATCAGCAGGCCCCTTACGAAGACGCGGAACAAGCCGTACTAGTTGGGCGTGGTTACTGGTATCGTAGAGGTGAGTTTTTTCTGGGCTGGCCTTATTGGGTTGGCCTTTTTTTTGGTCGGCCATTTATGCCGCCTCCCCTCGCAAGGCGATGCGCTGGCGCACCCAGGCGTGGACCTCAGCCAGCACAAAGCCAACTGGCGAACCACGCGACTTACTGTTGCTCAGCGGCACAGGACGGGGGAAGGTCGGGTCGTCTTTGAGGCGTTTGTAGACAGTGGCGCGGGCGAGGCCGGTGATGACTTCTACTTCAGGGAAACGAATGATGGTATTCGCAGGATCGAACCCTGTAGCGGAGGCAACTTCAAGTTGACGTAGGTTGCTCATATCTGTTTCCCGTTATTGATGAGGACGGGAACAGGTTAAGGAGATAGGTGAACGCCTTCGATCCGAGTTTAGGCGGGTGGAAGTTTCCGGAAGGTTTCAGCTTGAGAAAGTTTCCGGATTGGTCCTCGCCCGAGAGGCCGCTTCGACGGCTACCAGAGACTTAATCTCTGACAGATCGCGCATCAGCCCATCGGCTAGCGGCGCCACAGTCTTGCGTAAGTTGCTCTCTCCCGCGTCATATCTGCTGATCGCAGCAGACATTATGCGATCGGGAATATCGTTGTCTGTTTCCATCTCCCAGATTCTTAAGTCAAGGTAAGGCAGCAACCCATAGCGTGCCCACCGGTCGTAGAGGGGCTTGCCTCTTTTTGGGCTTGATTTTTTTTGGCCGGCTCTAGCGCCTCTCAGCCATGTGGAAAATGCTTCTTTTAGAGCGGCATCTGAAGCGCCAAGGTCAACCTGGACGATAGGAATCTCATTCCCGCCTCCACTGTAATGGCTGCCCTCTTCATCGTAATAGTTCAGCGACAACGGCGACGTAGCGTGTTCAACAGAATCCCACACCGAAATGGAGCTAGGGTTAATCGCCGCCCATCTTTTGCTGATCCCTTTTGCTGCTCTGCCGTTCCGCTCTGCTTCTAGGTCTCTGGTCCCTTGCCATACCAAGTCCATGACGCGTACTGATCTGATTGGCTGATTGTCGGCATGGGCCATCCACTCACTGATTTTTCCCTTTGAAGGGCTGTCGACAGGTCTTTCTCTAACACGCTTAGCTGACTCATTTATGGTCAGTGCCCAGAACTCTAGAGCAAATTCCAGCCACTGTTGTTCGCCGTGCTGAGAGATCCTTTCGTTGTAGAGGGGGTGTAACACGAGTAAGTCGTGACGGCGTTCTACTTGCTCGAGCCACTCAGCGGCACCAAATGATTCGCACCCCTGGTATTTAGAGAGATCGAACCACTCGGGCAAGTCGTTTATTCGATCAATCTTTGCCATCCTTCTGCCCTCCCAGGCGACCGCATATTGGATAGATCGGGCTCATAGGCGAAGAGGTCGTCTACCTATCGCTCCGTCGCATTAGGCCCATTAGGGCCGTCTTATGAATACTGGCTATCTGGACAGTGGTGGCTTTCAGTCTATATCTGTCTGTGTGCGCATTGGAAGGTCAGCGTCAGGCCCGCTTGATCGCCACGACATTACCCTTGGCCAAGGTGTCTAGATGGTCGGCATACCATTGCATCATGGTGGCACGCTGGGCCAGATACTGGGCTTTGTTGTAAACACCCGCTATGCCTTGCTTGATATGCGATAGCTGCGCCTCGATGTGGTTTTCGTCAAACCCGTGCTCGTTCAGAATCGTCGAGGCGATATGACGGAAACCGTGCCCGGTCTGGCGGCCTTCATAGCCGAGACGACGTAGAGCCATCAGAAAGACCGTGTTGCTGCGGGGCTTGGTGGTGTCGCTCCGACCAGGGAACAACATCGGGTAGGCACCAGTGATCACCTGCAGATTTCGCAGTAGCTCGACTGCCTGGATTGGCAGCGGCACTAGGTGTTCGCGTCGGCGTTTCATGCGCTCGGCCGGGATCGACCACAGAGCTTTATTTAGATCGAATTCCGACCATCGCGCTTCGCGCAGTTCAGACGGTCGACAGGCGAGCATGGAAAGCAGGTGCAATCCTATCCTCACGTCAGCGGTGCCGTATGCCCTGATCGCGCGCAAGAGAGCGGGAAGCTCATCGGGGGATACATGGGCATAGTTCTCGGCAGGCTTGGTCAGCAGGAATTTATGCAGCCCCTCCAGCGGGTTGTGAGTGGCTCGGCCTGTTACTCGGGCCAGGTCGTAAATCTCCCGGCACATGCCGCGTACGCGGCTGGTCTGTTCAATGATGCCCTTCTGTTCCATGGAGCGCAGGAACTCCATCCACTCCATGGGCAGGATCTCACGATAGATACGCTTACCGAATACCGGGAAGACGTGGAGTTCGAGCGCGCCAATCATTCGCACGGCGGTACCGGCTGTCCAGCTCAAGCGCTTGGACGCGTACCATTCCCGCGCTAGCGCTTCGAAGGTCTGGCTAGAGGCTTCAGCCTCTGCGGTCTTTCTGGCTCGCTTGGTGGCAAGGGGGTCTCCGCCCTTGGCGGCGTCCTCTCTCAGCACAGCCGCTTTCTGTCGGGCCTGTGAGCCGGATAGCTGGTGGGCGCCCGCGCCATAGCCGCCCAAGCCAAGCCATGACCACTTGCCGTCTGGCTTTTTGTAGCGCAATTGCCAAGACTTGTTACCGTCTGGGCGCACTCGCAGATACAGAGCGTTGCCGTCCAGCTCCCGGTATTCCTTGGCTTCTGGCTCCAGGGTGGCTAGCACGGTGTCGGCTAAAGGGCGGCGTTTTATCTCGCTGCGCTTCATGTTTCTTGTACCCCTCAGTTTCAATTATTTTAAAAGGTACATGAAGGGGTACACGAAGGGAAGATATAGGGAGAGCCAAGGAGAGATAGCCAGAAACAAGAAAGCCCGCACTAGGCGGGCTTCTTGAGGTGATTCGTAGACTGTCTGAGACAGGTCTAAACAGCTATATGGTGCACCCGGCGGGATTCGAACCCACGACCCCTGCCTTCGGAGGGCAGTACTCTATCCAGCTGAGCTACGGATGCTTGTGCGGGCGACATCATACCCATGTCGACCTTGGGCGTCCATGCTGGTCTTTGGGCGTTCACGTGTAGGAATTTGCCGTACAGAGGCCCTAAGCCGGGCACCACCGATCAGGGCGCAGGAACCCGACCCCTCTACGATGATCAGATAAATCCGATAGATGCGTCGTTTTTGTTCTTTTTTTCGAACAGACTATTGCCCTGCACCCCCATTGATCCTAGGATTCGTTTGAGATTTCAAACGCTCTGTCTCCCGCGTGCGCTTTCACTCCTTTTGCGCGCTGGGGCTGATTTCCCTGACGGCAGCCCACAAGGCGCCTTTCAACAACTCTAATTCGCTCCGCGCGCGCGCGGTGCTGTTAAGGAAAGCCGACATGCAGCTTAAAGATGCCCAGTTGTTCCGCCAGCAAGCCTTTATCGATGGCGCTTGGGTCGATGCGGACAACGGTCAAACGATCAAGGTCAACAACCCTGCCACGGGCGAGATTCTCGGCACCGTGCCAAAGATGGGCGCCGCTGAAACCCGCCGCGCCATCGAAGCCGCCGACAAGGCGTTGCCGGCTTGGCGTGCACTGACCGCCAAGGAGCGCGCCAACAAGCTGCGCCGCTGGTTTGAACTGCTGATCGAAAACCAGGACGACCTCGGTCGCCTGATGACCCTCGAACAAGGAAAACCGCTGGCCGAAGCCAAGGGCGAAATCGTCTACGCCGCGTCCTTTATCGAGTGGTTCGCCGAAGAAGCCAAGCGCATCTATGGCGACGTAATCCCTGGCCACCAGCCCGACAAGCGCCTGATCGTGATCAAGCAGCCGATTGGCGTGACCGCTGCGATCACCCCGTGGAACTTCCCGGCTGCGATGATCACCCGTAAAGCCGGCCCGGCCCTGGCCGCCGGTTGCACCATGGTGATCAAGCCGGCTTCGCAAACTCCGTTCTCGGCCCTGGCCCTGGTTGAGCTGGCGCACCGTGCCGGTATCCCGAAAGGCGTCCTGAGCGTGGTGACCGGCAGCGCCGGCGACATCGGCGGCGAGCTGACCAGCAACCCGATCGTGCGTAAATTGTCCTTCACCGGCTCGACCGAAATCGGTCGCCAGCTGATGGCCGAATGCGCCAAGGACATCAAGAAAGTCTCCCTGGAGCTGGGCGGCAACGCGCCGTTCATCGTGTTTGACGACGCGGACCTGGATAAGGCCGTCGAAGGCGCGATCATTTCCAAGTACCGCAACAACGGCCAGACCTGCGTCTGCGCCAACCGCCTGTACATCCAGGATTCGGTGTACGACGCCTTTGCTGAAAAACTCAAGGTTGCAGTGGCCAAGCTCAAGATCGGCAACGGTCTGGAGGAAGGCACCACCACCGGCCCGCTGATCGACGAAAAAGCCGTGGCCAAGGTGCAGGAACACATTGCCGACGCCCTGAAAAAAGGCGCCACGCTGCTGGCCGGTGGCAAGGTGATGGAAGGCAATTTCTTCGAGCCGACCATCCTGACCAACGTGCCGAAAGACGCTGCTGTCGCCAAGGAAGAAACCTTTGGCCCGCTGGCGCCGCTGTTCCGTTTCAAGGACGAAGCCGAAGTGATCGCGATGTCCAACGACACCGAGTTCGGCCTGGCCTCCTACTTCTATGCCCGCGACCTGGGCCGTGTGTTCCGTGTGGCTGAAGCCCTGGAATACGGCATGGTCGGCGTGAACACCGGGTTGATCTCCAACGAAGTGGCGCCGTTCGGCGGCATCAAGGCCTCGGGCCTGGGCCGTGAAGGCTCCAAGTACGGGATCGAGGATTACCTGGAAATCAAATACCTCTGCCTGGGCATCTAATCCGTCCGGCAAGGCATTGCAGTAAACGCAGAGGGCACGAGAGCGCTGACCCTTTGCGTGTTTCACCCCGTTATTCGTAGTGGCCGGGAACGCTGTGGCAGTCGATCATCGCATGCTGCCGCAGTTGCCTCCCCGCCACGTATTCCTTGGACCACGCCACCCGATGAGTGGCGAATGAGGACTTTATGAGCAAGACCAACGCATCCCTGATGAAACGCCGCGAAGCCGCTGTACCCCGCGGTGTTGGCCAGATTCACCCGATCTTCGCCGAATCCGCGAAGAACGCCACCGTGACCGACGTTGAAGGTCGCGAGTTCATCGACTTCGCCGGCGGTATCGCCGTGCTGAACACCGGCCACGTGCACCCGAAAATCATCGCGGCCGTGACCGAGCAACTGAACAAGCTGACGCACACCTGCTTCCAGGTACTGGCCTACGAGCCTTACGTGGAACTGTGCGAAAAAATCAACGCCAAGGTCCCAGGTGATTTCGCCAAGAAAACCCTGCTGGTCACCACCGGTTCCGAAGCCGTCGAAAACGCCGTGAAAATCGCCCGTGCCGCCACTGGCCGTGCTGGTGTGATCGCCTTCACCGGCGCCTACCACGGCCGCACCATGATGACCCTGGGCCTGACCGGTAAAGTCGTGCCTTACTCGGCCGGCATGGGCCTGATGCCAGGCGGCGTGTTCCGCGCGCTGTTCCCGAACGAACTGCACGGTGTGAGCGACGACGATTCCATCGCCAGCATCGAACGCATCTTCAAGAACGATGCCGAGCCGCGTGATATCGCTGCCATCATCATCGAGCCGGTGCAGGGCGAAGGCGGTTTCTACGTCGCGCCTAAATCCTTCATGAAGCGCCTGCGTGAACTGTGCGACAAGCACGGCATCCTGCTGATCGCTGACGAAGTGCAGACCGGTGCCGGTCGTACGGGCACCTTCTTCGCCATGGAACAGATGGGCGTTGCCGCCGACCTGACCACCTTCGCCAAGTCCATCGCTGGTGGTTTCCCGCTGGCGGGTGTGTGCGGCAAGGCCGAGTACATGGACGCTATCGCGCCAGGCGGCCTGGGCGGCACCTACGCCGGTAGCCCGATCGCTTGCGCCGCGGCCCTGGCCGTGATGGAAGTGTTCGAAGAAGAGCACCTGCTGGACCGCTGCAAGGCTGTCGGCGAGCGTCTGGTGACTGGCCTCAAGGCTATCCAGGCCAAGTACCCGGTGATTGGCGAAGTGCGTGCTTTGGGCGCGATGATCGCGGTCGAGCTGTTCGAAGGTGGCGACAGCCACAAGCCAAACGCCGCTGCCGTTGCCGCCGTGGTGGCCAAGGCGCGTGACAAGGGCCTGATCCTGCTGAGCTGCGGCACCTATGGCAACGTGTTGCGCGTGCTGGTCCCGCTGACCTCGCCGGACGAGCAGTTGGACAAAGGCCTGGCGATCATCGAAGAGTGCTTCTCCGAGCTGTAAGCGGAGGCTGACCTGATCGACAGGAAAAACCCGCTTCGGCGGGTTTTTTTATGCCCATCGCCGCACATTCAGGCCGTGTTCATTGTACGTAGGCGTCTGCATTGACTAAGGTGCAAGCATTGCCGATGGAGCGTGCTGGATGACTGCTGTTGATTTACCCGCTGTACCCCGCGTGTTGATTGCCGAGGCGGACCCTTGGTCGCGGGACCTGCTCAAGCAAGTGTTGTTGAATGTGCGCTGCGACGCGCGGCTGGATGTGTGTGCCGATGGTCAACAGGCGGCGACGTTGCTGCGGGAGAAAGCCTACGACCTGATCCTGGCCGATTGGGAGCTGCCGGGCATTGACGGCTTGAGCCTGCTGCGTAATGTGCGCCAGAAGCGCCGCTCGCCTGCGCTGCCGTTCATTCTGCTGAGCAGTCGCAATGACAGCGCCAGCGTGCGCGAAGCCTTGCCCCTGGCGCCCACGGCGTACCTGACCAAACCCCTGAATATGGAAGGGCTGACCCAGCGCCTGCAAGACCTGCTGCTCAATGAAGGCGAAACGGTGTACTGCGAGATTGCGCCGTTGTCACCGGGCATAACCTTGCCGGTGTTCCTTGAGCGCCGCCGCGAAGCGTCCGATGGCGCACCCTTGCGAGTCGATGTGAAAGCCGCCGTGCAACACAGCCTCGGGCCCGAAGGCCTGGACCTCACGCGCCTGGAAGACCGGGTGCGCATGGACCCGCAAATCACCGCCGTGCTGATC
Source organism: Pseudomonas azotoformans (assembly GCF_001579805.1). Taxonomy (NCBI): domain Bacteria; kingdom Pseudomonadati; phylum Pseudomonadota; class Gammaproteobacteria; order Pseudomonadales; family Pseudomonadaceae; genus Pseudomonas; species Pseudomonas azotoformans. The sequence goes on from NZ_CP014546.1 coordinate 1,728,486, forward strand.
GCCGCAGCCAACAGCGCCGGCCATCACGGCAACCCCGTGCAAACCCTGCCTGCTGCCTTGCAAAAGCTGGTGCCGGGGCAAAGCATGAACTTGATTCTTGGTCTGGCGCTCAAGCACAACGTGGTGCTAGGTGACCCGGCTCTGGTGGCCTATGCCGAGCGCCATTGGCAACTGTCCCAGGACACCGCCGACTACGCCCGGCGCCTGGCACGCATGTTGGAGCTGGACCACGAACGCTGTTACAGCGCCGGTATCCTCCATCGGCTCGGTGACCTGGCGTTGTTGCGCTGCCTGGAAGACTGGCGCCAGGGCGGCGGTGCGCTGGATGACGAAGCGATTGGTGAATCGCTCTACACCTTTGGTGCCGCCTATGGTTCGGCACTGCGCGCGCGTTGGCGTTTGCCGCTGGAACTGCGCCAATTGATCGCGGCGATTTATTCGTTGGAGGGCGGTGTGTATGCCAGGGATGCACTGGTGGTGAACCTGGCGGCGCAGATGGCGCGTTTGACGGAACATGAAGGCTTGGAAGAGCTGGCCAGGGGCAAGACTGCGCGATTGCTCAAGGTCGGCTTGGCGGAGCTGACGCGGATCCGTAAGGCGTAGCGTCAGCCCGCAACGACGCGATTTTTGCCCAGTCGCTTAGCCTCGTACATCGCCGCATCGGCGCGGGCGAACAGGCTGTCCAGGGTCGAGTCTTGCTCCGTGAGGCTGGCCAGGCCCTGACTGATGGTCACGCTGAACGCCTGGCCCTCATAGCTGAAACTCAGCTCCTGTATCTCCCTGCCCAGCCGCTCCGCCACTTGCAAGGCCATCTCCGGCGCGCAACCGGGCAATACGGCAGCGAACTCTTCGCCGCCAATGCGCCCGAACAGGTCGCCACGGCGTAATACCCCGCGGCCGCTCTCGGCGATACGGCGCAACACCTGATCACCTTCCAGGTGGCCATAGCTGTCGTTGACGTCCTTGAAGTCGTCGATGTCCAGCAGCAGGAAGGCCAGCGGCGCACCTTGGGCACAGGCCGTATCGAAGGCTTGGTTGGCACACTCGAAGAAATGCCGACGGTTGCTGCTCTGGGTCAGCACATCGGTGGTGGCCAGGCGGTGCAGCTCCAACTCCATCTGTTTCTTATCGGTGATGTCTTCGGCCATGCCCACCACGATCAACGGCTCGCCGGGCTCGACCTGCTGGTTGATGTAGCACTTGTCGCTCAGCCAGCGGATCTGCCCGTCGGCGGTGATGATGCGGTACTCGCGGTCCTCCACGGCGCCTTGTTCCAGCACGCGGGCCAGGCTGTGCTCGGCGTAGTCGAGGTCTTCGGGGTGAATGCTGTTGCGCCATTCACGATGGTCGGCGAGCAGCAGGCCCGCGGAACGGCCGAAAACGCGTTCATAGGCCGGGCTCACATACAGCACGCGGCGTGTTTCCCAATCGATGGCCCACAGCACGGCGTTCACGCTCACCAGCATCGAACTCAACAGCTGCTCACGCTCGCTCAACCGCTCGACTTCACCCTGGGCATGCACCAGCGCCAACAGGGTCGCGGCGGCAGCCGGACGCGGATGTTCAGCGGTGGGCGGATCGGGCAAGTAGGGATTTTCGTGAACCATCGGCACAACTCTCTCTGGGCGCGCCGCAGGCTGGAGCAGCGGTCACTACAAGGGGCCACCATGATGGCGAAGTGTTCATTGAGAGAGGGGAATTGCAGTGAAGTTCCGTCAACAGGACCGATTGCCGGTGCCCGGTAAATGACGCCAAAAAGCTGATAGGTGGGAGAGCAAGCCCTCCCACCGCACCATCAGACCGCCGCAGGACGCAGCGAATAAGTCTTCAATTGGTGAGCAAAATCCCGCAGGGACTGGATGCCGCTGGCCTCGGCCTCATGCACCCATTCCTTGATCGCCGCGAGCATATCGTGGCCATTGGAACTGGTCTTGAGCCAGATCTGCTGCAGCGCCAGGCGCTTTTCGTAGATCACTTTCAGGGCCTGGCTGTGTTCCAGCATGCTCTGGATACGCACATGGTGGCGGTCATCCAGCAAACTGGTTTCCCGCGACAGCAGGCGCTTGGCACGGTGGAATTGGTGGCGAACGGAGTGATCGACCTTTTCCAGCTCCTGCTTGACCAGTGGGCCGATAACCAACTTGCGGTACTGGGCCATGATCTGGAAGCGGTTGTTGAGGATCGCCATGGCGGTGTCCATGTCCAGGTGGCCCTTGCCTTCCACGCGGTGGGCGATGGGCGCGACGCGTTGCACCTTGGCCAGGCGCAGGAAGCTAAAGACCTTGATCCAGGCCCAGCCCATGTCGAATTCCCACTTCTTCACCGACAGTTTGGCGGAGTTGGGGTAGGTGTGATGGTTGTTATGCAGCTCTTCGCCACCGACGATGATGCCCCATGGCACCAGGTTGGTCGCCGCGTCACGGCATTCGAAATTGCGATAACCCACGGCATGGCCCAGACCGTTGATCACACCAGCGGCCCAGAACGGAATCCACATCATCTGGATCGCCCAGATGGTGATGCCGATGGTGCCGAACAGCAGCAGGTCGATCACGCCCATGATTGCCACGCCCAGCAGCGGGTAGGGCGTGTAAATTTTACGTTCGATCCAGTCTTCCGGGCAGTTCTTGCCGTAGATGCGCAGGGTCTCGGGGTTTTCGGCCTCGGCGCGGTACAGCTCGGCGCCTTTGCGCATCACAGTGGACAGGCCCTTGATGACCGGGCTGTGCGGGTCGTCGACGGTTTCGCACTTGGCGTGGTGCTTGCGGTGGATGGCGGTCCACTCGCGGGTGTTCTGCGCCGTGGTCAACCACAGCCAGAAGCGGAAAAAGTGTTTCAGGCCGGCATTGAGCTCCAGGGAGCGATGGGCTGAATAGCGATGCAGATAGACTGTGACCGCAACGATGGTCACGTGGGTCATCAACAGAGTGACCGCCACCAGTTGCCAGGCTGACAGGTCAAGAAAACCGTTGTACCACATAGGCTGTATGGCCCTCAGATAAAGAAAAGAACAGCTCACGCATTATCACTAAGCCTACAGAGAAAACCAGCCGCCCTTTCAGATAGGAGTGACTGGATGTTTCTTATTCTATAATCCGCAGCCTTTGTAGGGCGATTCTGTTTTTTTGGTAAGGATTACTGACCATATGCTGTTTTCATACCGAGGTGCCCTACGTGCGGGGCTGGTATACCTGCTGGTTTCCGTTCTGTGGATCGGCGTAACCCAGCGCCTATTGATCGAGTTTCTCGATAACCCGAGTGAGCTGAACCACTGGCTGCAGGTGCGCGGCTATGTATGGGTGGCGCTCAGCGCTCTGGCGATTTACCTGATCTGCGCTCGGTTTGCCCGGGCCCATCAGCTGCAACAGCCCTTGAAAGAAAACCGTGAACGCCTGCGCCAGGCCGCCGCCGTGTTCGATTGCACCCGCGAAGGCGTGTTGGTCACCGACGCACAGGGGCTGATCGTGCACGTCAACCGGGCGTTCATGGAGATCACCGGCTACAGCCGCGAAGACGTCATGGGGCATCAGCCCAGCCTGTTCAAGTCCGGTCGCCATTCGTCGAATTTCTATCAACAGATGTTCCAGAGCCTGGAGCGCACCGGCGAATGGAGCGGTGAAATCTGGAACCGCCGTAAAAGCGGTGAGATTTATCCACAGTGGCAGACCATTCGGGTCATTCACGATGACCAAGGGCAGGTCAGCCATTACGTCGCGGTGTTTTCCGACATCAGCGCCATCAAGGACTCCGAGCACGAACTGGCCCACCTCGCGCACCACGATCCGCTGACGGACCTGCCCAACCGCCTGCTGTTCACCGACCGCGCCGAGCAGGCGCTGGCCTCGGCGCAGATCCACAAGCGCGGTTGCGCCCTGCTGTTGCTGGACCTGGACCACTTCAAGATCATCAACGACAGCCTGGGCCATAACGTCGGCGACCAGTTGCTCAAGCTGGTGGGCGAACGCCTCAAGGCGCTGTTTGGCCCTGGCGTTACGCTGGCGCGCCTGGGGGGAGATGAGTTCGCGGTGCTGGCGGAAAGTTGTCCACAGGTGGCCCAGGCGGCGGGCCTGGCGCAGCGCATGCTGGACGCGATGAAACAGCCCTTTATCTTCGACGGCCACCAGCTGTTTATCAGCGCCAGTATCGGGATAAGCCTGTTCCCCAACGATGCCCTGAGCGCCGAGCAGTTGCTGCGTAACGCCGATTCCGCGCTGTTCAAGGCCAAGAGCGCCGGCCGCGAAGGCTACGCCTTGTACACCGAGGAGCTGACTGCCCACGCGCAAAATCGCGTGGAAGTCGCCAGCGAGCTGCGCCGCGCCCTCGAACAGCAGGAGCTCTGCGTCTATTACCAACCCGTGCACGACCTGCACAGCAGCCGTCTGATCGGCGTCGAAGCGCTGGTGCGCTGGCAGCACCCGGAGCGCGGCCTGGTACCGCCGGGGGAATTTATCCCGATCGCCGAGCGCACCGGGTTGATTGCCGAGATCGATGCGTGGGTGATGGACCAGGCGTGTCGGCAGATGTGCCAATGGCTGGCTGATGGCGCCCCGCTGAGTTTTATCGCCATCAATGTGTCCAGCCGTCTGTTTGCGCGGCGTGAGCTGTATGAACAGGTCGCCCAGGTGCTGCATGACACGGGTCTGGATCCGGCCTTCCTCGAGCTGGAAGTCACCGAGAGCGCGGTGATGGAAGACCCGGAGGTCGCGCTGGAGCAGATGCACCGTCTCCGGGAGTTGGGGCTGCGCCTGGCGATCGATGATTTTGGTACGGGTTATTCGTCGCTGCTGCGCCTTAAGCGCCTGCCGGTGCAGAAGCTCAAGATCGACCAGGGCTTTGTTGCCGGGTTGCCCGGGGACGAAGATGACGCGGCCATCGTGCGCGTGGTGATCGCCCTGGCTAAAAGCATGGGCATGCAGGTGCATGCCGAGGGGATCGAGCAGGTCGAACAGGCGCGGTTTCTGTTGGATCAGGACTGCGATATGGGGCAGGGGTATTGGTTTGGCCGGCCGATGCCGGCGCAGGAAATTGATTGGTCGCGGGCCCCCGTAATCGGACAGGCATGACGCGATCAATGTGGGAGCCGGGCAAGCCCGGCTCCCACAGGGTTCAGTGGCACCCATAAAGAAGTATTTTCGAGCTGAAAGCTGTTGCAACCCCACGCCCCACCAGAAAATTCTTTCTGGTTATATAAACATTCTTAAATAGTATTTTTAAGAATATCCGCGCTTATCTACTATCGCTCTCACGCCGCAAGCAGTGCCGCCACTGCGAGGCACTATTCATTTCAGGAGCGAGACCATGAGCGCATCTCTACGTAGCGTCGACGGCCAGGACGAAGCAGCCATTTTGCGTGAGATCCAGAGCGCCTTGCGCGATCTGCGGTTTGGCGCGGTGGAAATCACTGTGCACAACGCGCAAGTGGTACAGATCGAACGCAAAGAAAAATTCCGTTTGCAGAACCCGGGTAACAAACCGAGCTAAGCACTGACGGCGATAGACCCGCACTTAATAAGAAAAAGCCAACACCCCAGAATTTTCAGGAGCTTCTATGTCGTCGATTCGCCGTTATGCCCTGGCCGCCCTGGCCAGCGCCGTGTTTGCAGGTTCCGCCGTTGCCAAGGACTACGAGTTGCTCAACGTCTCGTACGACCCGACCCGTGAGCTGTACCAGGACTACAACGCTGAGTTCACCAACTTCTGGAAACAGTCCCACCCAGGTGACAACGTCAAGATCCAGCAATCCCACGGTGGTTCGGGCAAGCAAGGCCGCGCGGTGATCGACGGCCTGCGCGCCGACGTGGTCACCCTGGCCCTGGCCGGTGACATCGACGAAATCGCCAAGCTGGGCAAGACCCTGCCGGAAAACTGGCAGACCCGCTTGCCGGACGCCAGTACGCCGTACACCTCGACCATCGTGTTCCTGGTGCGCAAGGGCAACCCTAAAGGCATCAAGGATTGGGGCGACCTGATCAAGAAAGACGTGTCCGTGATCACCCCGAACCCGAAAACCTCCGGCGGCGCCCGCTGGAACTTCCTCGCCGCCTGGGCCTACGGCCTGAAAGCCGGTGGCAGCGAAGCCAAGGCCCAGGAATACGTGAAAGAACTGTTCAAGCACGTACCTGTGCTGGACACCGGCGCTCGCGGTTCAACCATCACTTTCGTCAACAACGGTCAGGGTGACGTGTTGCTGGCCTGGGAAAACGAGGCGTTCCTGGCTCTGAAAGAAGATGGTGGCGCTGACAAGTTCGATATCGTCGTGCCGTCCCTGTCGATCCTCGCGGAGCCGCCAGTGGCCGTGGTCGACAAGAACGCCGAGAAAAAGGGCAACACCGAAATCGCCACTGAATACCTGAAACACCTGTACAGCCCGGCTGGCCAGGAGATTGCGGCGAAGAACTTCTACCGCCCACGCGATGCAAAAGTGGCCGCCAAATACGCCCAGCAGTTCCCGAAACTGGACCTGGTGACTATCGACAAAGACTTCGGCGGCTGGAAAACTGCCCAGCCGAAATTCTTTAACGACGGTGGCGTGTTCGACCAGATTTACACCGCGCAGTAAGCCGAGCAACAACCCGCCCACGGAGCCCGCATTCACCTGCGGGTTTTGTGTGTCAGTTCCCTTAACCAAGGACTCTTATGTCGCGTCGTATCTCCCCCGTCATACCCGGCTTCGGGCTGACGCTGGGCTACACCGTGGTGTACCTCAGCCTGATCGTACTCATCCCCCTCGCGGCGATGTTTGTACACGCCGCTCAACTCACCTGGGATCAGTTCTGGAACATCATCTCCGCACCGCGCGTGCTGGCGGCGTTGCAACTGAGCTTCAGCACCGCGCTGTACGCCGCGTTGATCAACGGCGTGATCGGTACGCTGCTGGCCTGGGTGCTGGTGCGCTACACCTTCCCCGGCCGCAAGGTCATCGATGCGATGATCGACCTGCCATTCGCCTTGCCCACCGCTGTCGCCGGGATCGCGCTGACCGCGCTGTACACGCCTAACGGCCTGGTGGGCCAGTTCGCCGCCGACCTGGGCTTCAAGATCGCCTACACCCCGTTGGGTATCACCCTGGCGCTGACCTTCGTCACGCTGCCGTTCGTGGTGCGCACGGTGCAGCCGGTACTGGCCGATATCCCCCGGGAAGTCGAAGAAGCCGCCGCCTGCCTGGGCGCCAAGCCGTTGCAGGTGTTCCGTCACATCCTGGTGCCCGCGTTGCTGCCCGCCTGGTTGACCGGTTTCGCCCTGGCGTTTGCCCGTGGCGTCGGTGAGTACGGTTCGGTGATCTTCATCGCTGGCAACATGCCGATGAAAACCGAGATCCTGCCGCTGCTGATCATGGTCAAGCTCGACCAATACGACTACCGCGGCGCCACGTCCATCGGCGTGTTGATGCTGGTGGTTTCCTTTGTCCTGCTGCTGCTGATCAACTTGTTGCAGCGGCGCATCGAACGTCCATAAGGAGGCGCGGAACATGTCCCAATCGTCTATTTCCGCCGCGTCCTCGGCCAACGCCGCCCGTCGTGGCAGTGCTGCATCGCGACGTATCCTGATCGGCCTTGGCTGGCTGGTGTTTGCGCTGTTTTTGCTGTTGCCGCTGTTTATCGTGGTGACCCAAGGCCTGAAGAACGGCCTCGGCGCGTTTTTTACCGCGATCCTTGAGCCCGACGCGTTGTCGGCGCTGAAGCTCACGGTGATCGCCGTGGTGATTTCGGTGCCGCTCAACCTGGTGTTCGGCGTCAGCGCCGCGTGGTGCGTGAGCAAGTACTCGTTCCGTGGCAAAAGCATCCTGGTGACGCTCATCGATTTGCCGTTCTCGGTGTCGCCGGTGATCGCCGGCCTGGTCTATGTGCTGATGTTCGGCGCCCAGGGCTTCTTTGGCCCGTGGCTGCAGGACCATGACATCCAGATCGTATTCGCCTTGCCCGGCATCGTGCTGGCAACCATCTTCGTCACCGTGCCCTTCGTGGCCCGTGAACTGATCCCGCTGATGCAGGAGCAGGGCACCCAGGAAGAAGAGGCCGCGCGCCTGCTCGGTGCCAATGGCTGGCAGATGTTCTGGCATGTGACCGTGCCGAACATCAAATGGGGTTTGATCTACGGCGTGGTGCTGTGTACCGCACGGGCCATGGGTGAGTTCGGCGCGGTGTCGGTGGTGTCCGGCCACATTCGCGGCGTAACCAACACCCTGCCGCTGCACGTCGAGATTCTCTACAACGAATACAACCACGTTGCCGCGTTTGCGGTGGCGAGTCTGTTGCTGATCCTGGCGCTCTTCATCCTGCTGCTCAAGCAGTGGAGCGAGAACCGTATAAACCGCCTGCGCGCCGGTGCGGCTGAGGAATAATTCATGTCGATCGAAGTCCGTAATGTCAGCAAGAACTTCAATGCCTTCAAGGCCCTGAACAGCATCAACCTGGACATCCAGAGTGGCGAGCTGGTGGCGTTGCTTGGCCCGTCCGGCTGCGGCAAGACCACCTTGCTGCGTATCATCGCCGGCCTGGAAACCCCGGATGACGGCAGCATCGTGTTCCACGGTGAAGACGTCTCCGGCCACGACGTGCGTGATCGCAACGTCGGCTTCGTGTTCCAGCACTACGCGTTGTTCCGCCACATGACCGTGTTCGACAACGTGGCGTTCGGCCTGCGCATGAAACCGAAGAACCAGCGCCCGAGCGAAAGCCAGATCGCGGTCAAGGTGCATGAGCTGTTGAACATGGTGCAGCTGGATTGGTTGTCGGATCGCTACCCGGAGCAGCTGTCAGGTGGCCAGCGCCAACGTATCGCCCTGGCCCGTGCCCTGGCGGTGGAACCTAAAGTGCTGCTGCTCGACGAACCCTTCGGCGCCCTCGACGCCAAGGTGCGTAAAGAATTGCGCCGCTGGCTGGCGCGTCTGCACGAAGACATCAACCTGACCTCGGTGTTCGTGACCCACGACCAGGAAGAGGCCATGGAAGTCGCTGACCGCATCGTGGTGATGAACAAGGGGGTGATTGAGCAGATCGGTTCACCGGGTGACGTCTACGAAAACCCGGCCAGCGATTTCGTTTATCACTTCCTGGGTGATTCGAACCGTTTGCACCTGGGCGAAGATAAACACGTGCTGTTCCGCCCGCATGAAGTGTCGTTGTCGCGGCATGAGCTGGAAGACCATCACGCGGCTGAAGTGCGTGATATTCGCCCGCTGGGTGCGACCACGCGTGTGACCTTGAAGGTCGAAGGCCAGAACGAACTGATCGAAGCCGAAGTGGTGAAAGACCACGATAGCCTGACCGGTCTGGCGCGCGGCGAGACGCTGTTCTTCAAGCCAAAGGTCTGGCAAAAAGCCTAAGCTTAAAAACACTGCATAACCCTGTGGGAGCTGGGCAAGCCCGGCTCCCACAGTGGATCTTCATTAATCTTCAAACCGTGGCACGTTTTTCTCTTGCGGCCACCGGACCCGAACGCTCCTCGATCTGCTGCTTGAGGTCATGGCGCAACCCCAGCAAAAACGCCAACTCCGCCACCACAAACAACGGCCCGACGATCAGCCCCGACACATCATCCACAAACGCCGGTTTCCTGCCTTCGTAGTAATGCCCGACAAACTGAATCACCCAGCCCACCACAAACATGCCGATACCGCTGCTCAGCCACACTAAAGTGCTCTGCGCCGCCAGCACATGCCCGGCCCACACCGACAAGCCCATCAACACCGTCATCAGCACGCCCAGCGCCAGTTCGAGTCGCAGGTAAAACCATGCCGAAAACAGCGCGAGCATAACGGCCGGTGAGATCCACACGCCACCTGCGGCCCACTCCGGGCGTGACAGCAGCACGGCCACCGCGACGACAATCAGCGGAATGCCGATAAAGTGGCTGGCAATATTGCGCGGGTCGCGGTGGTAGGCAGCGTATTGACTGAGGTGGTCGACGAGGCTTTTCATTGTTGTTCCTCCTGTAGGATGCTTGATCATGCCCTGTCACCCGGTGGCGAACTGTCAGCTGGGCGACAATCTTCGGAGTTCTCATGGACGCAGAGCAATGGCACGCGCGGTTGGCCACCGGTCATTGGTTCAGCCGCCTGCCGGGACCTTTTCAGCATAGCTTGCTGGCCCATGCCCGGCTGCGGCAGCTTACGGCTGGGCAGTACCTGTTCAAACGGGGTGATCCGCCTTGTGGTTTGTATGCGGTACTCGACGGCAGCCTGCGGGTCAGTGCGGTGAATGAGCAGGGCAAAGAAGCCATCCTCAGCCTGGTCGAGTCGCCCTACTGGTTCGGTGAAATCAGCCTGTTCGACGGTCTGCCACGCACCCACGATGCCTGCGCCGTCGGGCCGTGCACATTGTTGCAAGTGCCGCAGCAGGCGCTACTGAACATCCTGGATGAAAATCCCCGGTACTGGCGTGACCTGGCCTTGTTGATGAGCCAGAAATTGCGCCTGAGTTTTATCGGCCTCGAACAACTCAGCCTGATGCCGGCCTCGGTCAGGTTGGCCCATCGCTTGTTGATGATCGTCGAGGGCTACGGCGATATCGACCATTCAAAACGCGTGCTGCAATTGCCCCAGGAAGACCTGGCGGCAATGTTGAGCCTGTCGCGTCAGACCACCAACGCCTTGCTCAAGGACCTGCAAGCCCAGGGCATCGTGCGTTTGGGGTACGGAGAGATCGAAATCCTCGACGCGCATCGGCTGCGGGAGGCGGGGCACACCTGAGGGTGTTAGCCTGCACGCCTGATCAATCGAGGTGTGTTATGCGCGTGCTGTTAGTGGAACATGAGTCCGACGAGGCACAGCGGATGGCCTGGGGCCTGAACGAAGCCGGTTACACCGTGGAAGTGGCGGCCAATGGCATGGTGGCGTTGCGGCTGGTGGAAAGCACCGAATACGACCTGGTGATCCTGGATGTGATGTTGCCGGGATTGAATGCCTGGAAGTTGCAGCAGGCGATTCGCTTGAAGGGCAAGACGCCGATGTTGTTCCTGACGACCCCTGGGGGTATTGAAGACCGCCTGCGTGGGTTGGAACTGCATGAGGAAGACTATTTGCTCAAACCCTTCGAAGCCAAGGTTCTTGTTGTGCGGGTAAAGAAATTGTTGCGGCGTGATCGCGGGCGCTGAGTTGTTTGAGCGATCGCTATCGTAACCCATCCCTGAACTGCCCCGGCGTCATCCCCGTCCAGCGCTTGAACGCACGGTTAAAGCTGCTGGTATCTGCAAAACCGAGCAGATGGCTGATTTCCGCCAGTGAGCACTGCGGGTCCCGCAGGTGCAACAGCGCCAGGTTCTCACGGCACTCATTGAGCAGCGCATCAAATCGGCACCCCTCATCCGCCAGGTGCCGCTGCAAGCTGCGCAGGCTCAGGTGCAGCGCTTGGGCGACTCGCTCGGCGCTCGGTTCGCCGTCGGGCAACTGCGCTTCAATCACGCGGCGTACCTTGCGCTCCCAGGTCAGCGGTTGCAGTTGGGCGAGGGTGCGCTTGAGCACGGTTTCGTTATGTTCGGCCAGTTCGGGGTTGGCATCGTCCAGGTGGCTGTCGAAATCCTGCGCGGCGAACTCCAGGCGGTCCTCCTCCGCGCCGAAAAACACCGGCGCGCGAAATACTGTGTGCCATGGCTTGGGATCGGCCGGTTCCGGCCTTCGCAGGTACACCGCCAGCGGCGCGTATTCGCGCCCCAGGCGATTGCGGCAGGTACGCACATAGATCGCCGCAAACGCATCGATGGCCTCGAACGCCGGTGCCGGACTCTGGGCCGGTCGCAGCAAGCGAAAGCGGTAACGTTCTCCCTCCCGACTCAGTTCCAGCGTCAAAGCATCACTGACCACCTGGTGATAACGCACGATGCGCTCGAACACTTCCCGCAAGCTGCCACTGGCCACCAGCGCATAACCCAGCGCATGAAAGGTGGTGGGGCTGACAAATCGCGACACCCGCAGCCCAATCGCCGGATCACCACTGGCCTGCACCGCCAATTCCCACAGACGCGTGGTGGCCGACAGCGGGTAGCGGGCGTTGGGATCGTCCATCTGCTGCGGGTCGAGCCCGGCTTGCTGGCACAACGCGGCGCTGTCGAGGCCCAAGGCATCGAGCTGCTTGCGCAGGGCGCGGGTCCAGCTGGCGAGGGAAGTGGGTTCGGTCATGACGATTGGCGCTTGCGGTCAACAGGTTGGCGTCCGGGGCTAGCGTCCTGCCAGATCGCTTGGGGCAGGATGGGCGCATCAATACACAAGAGGATGGGAGCATGGACGGTACTTCTGCAAGTCCCCAACAGATGAACGCACAACAGCGCTCGGCGCATATCCGTGAAGTGGTGCTGGCCGAAGGCGTGCGCCTGCGCCAGCAACACCCTTGGTTGCTGCATCAGGATGCGTTGGGCGCGGGCATCCTGGCGTTTGCGCTGCTCGGCATGCTGGGCTCGGCGGCGCTCTATATCACGGGCCATATGGCCTGGTGGGTGTGCTTGTTGCTGAACGCGTTCCTGGCTTCACTGACCCATGAGTTGGAACACGACCTGATCCACAGCATGTATTTTCGCAAGCAGCGTCTGCCCCACAACCTGATGATGGGCCTGGTGTGGCTGGCGCGGCCGAGTACGATCAACCCGTGGGTGCGCCGCCACCTGCACCTCAACCATCACAAGGTCTCCGGCACCGAGACCGATATGGAAGAGCGCGCCATCACCAACGGTGAGCCCTGGGGCTTTGCGCGGTTGTTGATGGTGGGGGATAACGTCATGTCGGCCTTCATCCGCATCCTGCGGGCCAAGACCTGGAAGCATAAACTGGCGATCCTCAAGCGCTCGCTGCTGGTGTACGCGCCGCTGGCGCTGCTGCATTGGGGCGCGTGGTATGTGTTCCTCGGTTTTCATGCTGCCAATGGCGTCGCCAGTCTGTTCGGTGCGCCCATCGTGTGGTCTGCCGGCACCTTGCAGATGATGCAAGTGATCGATATCGCCGCCGTGGTGATCATCGGCCCTAACGTATTGCGCACCTTTTGCCTGCACTTTGTCAGCTCCAACATGCACTACTACGGCGATGTGGAACTGGGCAACGTGATCCAGCAGACCCAGGTATTGAACCCCTGGTGGATGTGGCCGCTGCAGGCGTTCTGCTTTAACTTCGGCAGTACCCACGGCATCCACCATTTTGTGGTGAAGGAACCGTTTTACATCCGTCAGATGACCGCCAGGGTGGCCCACAAGGTGATGGCTGAGATGGGCGTGCGGTTCAATGATTTCGGGACGTTTGCGCGGGCCAATCGGCTGGGTTTTCCACCGCCAGCAGGGTTTCGATCAGCGCCTTCGCCGCAGGCGACAAACGCACCCCAGCGCGGCTGATCACCCCGCAACGGTTGCTGAGGCTGTCAAGCGCGTGGGGCAGATTGCGCCAATGCAGCGCCTGCAATTGGCCGCTGGCGAATGCGTCGACGAAGGCTTCCTCGGCACCCAGGCCGATGGCGTCGGATTGCTTCACGATGGTGGCCAATGCGGCAAATTGTTCAAGCTCTATGGCGGGCGCAAAGTCGATGCGCCCACTGAGGTTGGCCAGCAGTTTGCGAATGCCAGGCGCAATCAGTGGCGTGGCCAGCGGGTAGCCGAACAGGTCGTTGGTGGAGAGGCTGTCCTTGGCCAGCAGCGGGTGCCCGGCGCGGCAGAAAAACACGCTGCGCCGAGGCGTCAGGGCCTGGGTCTGGAAGTTCGGGTCAGCCTCAAAGTGACGCACGTCGGCGATAAAGAACTCGATCTCTTCACGGTTCAGGCTGCGCCCGAGTTTCTCCCAGTTATCCACCTGCAAGGCAGTGCGCACCTTGGGATAGGTGGAGACAAAGCGTGCCATCGCCTGGGGCACCAGGTTCACGGCGGCCACGGCGTCGCTGCCCAAGCGCACTTCGCCCGCATCGAGTTTGGTCATGCGCGTGACTTCATGGCTCAGCAACGCCGCGCCTTGCACCAGGCTCAATGCGTGTTGCAGCACCACCTGGCCTTCGGGGGTGGGACGCAGGTCTTTGTTCGCGCGGTCCACCAACACGCAGCCGAACTCCTGTTCCAGGCCCTGGATGCTGCGGCTGAACGCCGGCTGCGTGATGCCCATGGCATCCGCCGCGCGCACGAAACTGCGGTGCTCGTTGAGCGCGATGAAGTAGCGCAGTTGGCGAAGGTCCATGGTATGCCCGGCATCCTTTGGGGGAACCGGGATTTTAAGGGGGTTGCTTATTCCGTCAATTAAGCATTCTTGTTTTATCTAGATCTTAAATGCATATCTATAGAGCGGGCGCCGTGCGGTAAGTGGCGGGGCTGAATACCCGGGTCACCACCAGCATCGCCACCGCTGTCACCGTCAGCACCACCCAGGCACTGATAAAACTGCCGGTGAGTTCACGCAGCCAACCGGTCAGCCACGGCGAAATCGCATTGATCAAAAAGCCCACGCCCTGCACGAACGCCGCCAGTTGCCCGGCTTGGCGCGGGTCGCGGTGGTGGTCGAGGGTCAGCAGCAGGCTCAGGGCAAAACACGCGCCCAGGCCGAAGCCACACAGCGCCACCCACAGATGGGGAAACTGCAACGGCGCCATCAGCAGGCCGAGATAGCCAATGGTTTGGGCCAGCAGGCTGATCCACAGCAGTGGCCGCCGATCAATCCCTCGTTGCGCCAGCACGGGCATCAACAGCGCGGCGATTACCTGGAAGATGGTCATGAAGGCCAGCAACGAGCCACTGGGCAACACATCCCATCCCAGTTGCTGGTAGTAGGCCGGCAGCCACGCAACCATGCTCATGTAGCCGCAATTTACCAGGCCGAAATACAGCGCCAGCAGCCAGGCGCGGCGATTGCGCAGGCCCTTGAAGGCGGGGATGACGTTCGCGCTTTTTGCCGCGCCCAGTGGCAACCAGGCCCACAACAGCAGCGCGGCCAAGGCCGGCAGCAACCACACACCGAGCCCGGCTTCCCACCGCTGAAAATGCGTGGCCACCACTGGGCTGATCAGCGCCGCCAGCCCACCACCGGCCATTAGCGAGGCAGAGTAAACCCCCATCGCCACCGGCACGCGGTGATGAAATTCGCGCTTGATCATCGCTGGCACCAACGCCTGGATCAACGCGACACCGGCGCCACCGAGCAACGCGGTCACCAGCAGCGTCGAACCCTGGCCCATCAGCCAGCGGGCCAGGCACGCCAGCAGGATCATCATCAAGCCCAGGGCAATGCCACGGCGTTCACCCAGTTGCGCTTCAACCCGCACGCCCACCAGCGCCACCAGGCCCATGCACACCACGGGCAGGCTGGTGAGCAGGGCGCTGCTCTGGAAGCTCAAGCCGGTGGCCAGGCGAATCTCACCGAGCAACGGGCTGATGGAGCTGAGGATCGGCCGCAGGTTGAGGCCCAGGACCACCAACAGGCCCCAGCCAGCGAGGGATTTATTCAGGGGCATGCAGGTTTTTCCAGTGCTGGTACAGCGTGGTCATGGCCGCATCCGGCAGATGCTGGATCGGCAGGCGCTGCTCGCTCACTGGCAGGCCCACCTGCTGCCCGATCGCCGCTGTCGACAGGCCAAAGGGCTCGGCCATTTCGTTGCTGGCGGCAAACACCACCCGTTCCACACCGCACAGATACATGGCGCTCAGGCACATCGGGCAGGGTTGGCCGCTGGCGTAGATCACGCAGCCATCCAGGCGCGTGCCGAGTTGCTGGCTGGCAGCGCGGATCGCCAACAATTCGGCGTGGGCGGTAGGGTCCTGGGTCAGATGGATTTCATTCACCGCTTCAACCAGCACTTCGCCGCCTTGCGTCAACACCGCGCCAAACGGTCGGCCACCCTGGGCGACGTTGGTCTGGGCAAGTTGGATCGCGCGTTGCAGGTGCTGGTGATCGTCGGTCATGGAAATCCCTCCGGGCATGATTGGAGGGTGAAGTATGGGTAGCCGTCAGAGTATTCTGAAATTAAATATAACCATGCCAACCAGTGGCAAATGGAATGGTAAGCGCCCATGTTCGATCCCGTATTATTGCGCAGCTTTGTCGCCGTCGTGGATTGCGGCAATTTCACCCGCGCCGCCGAGCGTCTGCACCTGACCCAATCCACGGTCAGCCAGCAGATCCGCCGATTGGAAGAGGCGGTGGCATGTCAGTTGCTGGACCGCGATCAGCGCCGCGTGGTCGCTACGGCGGAAGGCGAGCGCTTGCTGGCCTATGCGCGGCGCATCCTGGCGCTGCATGAAGAAGCCGCCGATGTGTTGATCAGCCAGCAAAGCGACGGCGTGTTGCGCCTGGGTGTGCCGGAGGACTTTGCATCCGAACGCCTCATGCCGCTGCTCTCGGCCTTTGTACTGGCGTTTCCAAGGGTGCGTCTGGAAGTCACCAGCGGCCTGGGCCCCGAGTTGCAGCGCCAGTACCGCAGCGGAGAGTTCGACGTGTTGTTGGTCAAGCAGATGGGCGACAGCGACGACTGCCTGGCCTCATGGCCGGAGCCCTTGTGCTGGGTGGACAGCCGCAGCACGCCGTCCCTGGGGCGCGATCCTCTGCCGTTGGTGGCATTTCCCGTAGGCGGCCTGTACCGCAATGAAATGCTGCAACACTTGGAAGTGGGCGGCTGGCGCTGGCGCATCGGGTACTCCAGCGCGAGCCTGGCGAGTGTGTGTTCGGCGGTGGCGGCGGGGTTGGGCATCAGTTTGTTACCCCGTCGCGTCGTACAGGCAGGGCATAGCGTGCTGGGCCCGGACAGCGGCTTGCCCAGGGTGCAGGGCGTGCGTCTGGCGTTGTATGGCCGCAGTGGCTTGGGCGCGGCTGGGCAAAGCCTACAACGCCAATTGCTTGATTTGTGTGCAAACAGCCCTGCCTGATCAATGCCTTTACTGAATATTTCTTATGCCTGAAAGGCATTCAAAAACAACGCCTTTGCGCCAGCCCCCGCAGGACGGGGCTTTGCCGTATCCAAGTGTTTCATTTATTCAATTTAGATCTATGTATAACTTTAAAGATTACTTTAAGAGATAAGCGTCTGGCCCCGATGATTCAACCCTCGACGGCCTTCCACGCAGGCCTGTCGGTTTTTTTGTTTCAAAACCGTAGGGAGTGAATCAATGGGCAATGTCCAGACCGCCGCCAGTGCACATGAGGCGCAATGGCGCCAGGCACCGGGTGGTGAGTTGGTCGACCTTGGCCGGCCGCACCGCGCGCCGTTGGGGCAGTTGCGCACGCAGAAAACGCCGAAGCGTTTCTCCAGCCGTCGCGAAGGGATCCTGCTGGGTTTGCTGGTGCTGGCCCTGCACGGCGCGGTGATCTACTGGGTGAGCCAGAAGCCGACCCCGGTGTTGCCGATCGTGCCGCCGGAAATTCCGCCGATGACGATCGAGTTTTCCCAACCGGCACCTCCCGTGGTGGAACCGCCGCCTCCCGTGCCGCCGCCACCACCGCCGCCTGTTGTCGAGCCACCGCCGCCGGTGGTGGATGAATTGGCCGCCAAGCCAGCGCCGCCTAAACCGATTCCGAAACCCAAGCCTAAGCCGGTTCCAAAGCCTGAGCCCAAGCCCGCACCGAAGCCGGTCGAGCAGCCGCCCGCGCCACCGACACCGGCACCACCTGCGCCGCCAGCACCACCGGCGCCGGCCCCGGTTACACCCGCTTCGGCCAACGCCGCGTACCTGAAGAACCCGGCGCCGGAGTACCCGTCACTGGCTCAGCGGCGCGGTTGGGAAGGCACGGTGTTGCTCAGGGTGCAGGTACTGGCCAGTGGCAAGCCGGGTGAGATCCAGATCCAGAAAAGCAGCGGTCGCCAGCAACTCGACGACGCCGCGCTGGCAGCGGTGAAGCGCTGGAGCTTTGTACCGGCCAAGCAGGGCGATGTGGCCCAGAACGGCTGGGTCAGCGTACCGATCGATTTCAAGATTCACTAACTATTCGGCTGCGGTGTGTTGCACACGCCGCGACCTGCACAGAGGGAAAACATCATGGCATTAGCATCTCCACTTGAATCCATCGAAAGCGCGGTGATCTGGCTGCTGGTGGTTTTTTCGGTCGCCACCTGGGGCCTGGCCCTGCTCAAGGGCGTGCAGTTCGGTCGCCTCAAAGCGCAGGATCGCAAGTTCCACAAACAGTTCTGGGCGGCGTCGAGTCTCGACTCGGCCGCCGAGCTGGCGGAAACCCAGCCGGGCGCTGCTGCTCGGGTGGCCCAGGCTGGTTACGCCGCGATCCAGGTGGGCGAAACCCCGCATGCGGCCGACCTGAGCCAGGCGATCAACCACCAGGACCGCCTCGAGCGGGCCCTGCGCCAGCAGATCGTGCGTGAACGCCGCTCCCTGGAAACCGGCCTGGCCGTGGTCGCCAGTATCGGTAGCACCTCGCCGTTCATCGGCCTGTTCGGCACCGTGTGGGGCATCATGGAAGCGCTCAAGGGTATCAGCGCTGCGGGCTCCGCCAGCCTCGAAACCGTGGCCGGCCCGATCGGTGCGGCGCTGGTCGCGACCGGTGTGGGTATCGCCGTCGCGGTGCCTGCGGTGCTGGTCTACAACTATTTCCTGCGTCGCCTGAAGCTGACCGCTGCCGACCTGGACGACTTTGCCCACGACTTCTACAGCCTGGCCCAGAAGAACTCCTTCCGCGTGCTGCTGCACCCGGCCCTGAACAAAACCAATGCCGGCAACCCGCAGAAAGTGAAGGAGGCGTCCTGAGATGGCCTTCTCCACGCAAGACAGCGATGAGGTGCTGAGCGAGATCAACGTGACGCCGTTGGTGGACGTGATGCTGGTGCTGCTGGTGGTGTTTATCGTCACCGCGCCGCTCTTGACCAACGCGATCCCGATCAACCTGCCCAAGACCGAGGCGGTCGCGCCGGTGGAGCAGAAGGATCCGCTGGTGGTGAGTATCGACGGCGCCGGCAAACTGTTTATCAACAAGGATGAAATCCAGCCGGACCTGCTGGAATTCAACCTGCAGGCGGCCAAGGCCAAGGATCCCGATGTGCGGGTGCAACTGCAGGCTGACGATGGTGTGAACTACGGCGAAGTGGCGCGAGCCATGGCGTCTATCGAGCGCGCGGGGATTACCAAGCTGTCGGTGATTACCGCACGTTAATTGCAAAAGCCTCGACAATTTTTTGGCCGTCTCCTTGGCAGGGTGCGGCCTTTTTTTTGCGTAAAATCCTTTTGTGATTTTGGTTATTAATAAATAGCTTCTTATTCCTTAACGAATATAACCCCCGTCCCTATACTGTTCAGCAACGTTAAACGCTGCAGGAGGGCACACCCATGCACAGCGAGTCGATTCGTTACCTGATCGTGCCGGGCTGGCAAGGATCGCCAGAAGATCATTGGCAAAGTCACTGGCAGAACAGCCTGCCCAACAGCGCCCGCGTGGAGCAAGATGACTGGCTGACGCCACGTCGCGAAGACTGGGTCGCCGCGCTGGCCGAGGCCATCGCGGCCGACAGCACGCCGGTGATCCTGATCGCCCATAGCCTGGGCTGCATCACCGTGGCGCATTGGGCGGCCACCGCGCCGGTGCAGTTCCTGCGCCAGGTACGCGGCGCCTTGCTGGTGGCACCGGCCGATGTCGAGCGTCCTGCCTGTGCTCCCGCCTTGCGTAATTTCGCGCCCATCCCCACCGACCTGCTGCCGTTTCCGAGCCAGGTGGTCAGTTCCGACAACGACAGTGCCGTGAGCGCGGCTCGGGCCCTTGAGCTGGCCCGTCACTGGGGCGCTGAAGCCGGGATTCTGTCCGGCGCCGGGCATATCAATGTGAAGTCCGGTCACCAACGCTGGGAGCAGGGGTTTGCTTACCTGTACCGCCTGCAAAGCCGCCTTGAGCATCACGCCCGGCGCACTGCCTGAACACTTTTCAACGCCCCGTCCCTTAAGTGGATTGGGGGCGGGAGCCTGCCATGAGTCTGCATGAAACCTACGGCCAGCCGTTGCTGACCTTCCCCGACGCCGAAAAAAGCCCGCTGAGCATTCGCGCCAAGGCATTGGTGTTTGTCGATCCCCGTTCGCGTCAACTGCGCGAAGACCTCGAAAGCCTTGCACCACGCGCCTTGCCCGTGTTGATTCGCGGCGAGACCGGCAGCGGCAAGGAGCTGCTGGCGCGCCACATTCACCGTGGCAGCGACCGTACCGGTTTGTTTGTCTCGGTCAATTGCGGCGCCATCAGCCCGACCTACGCCGATGCCGAATTGTTTGGCTATGCCGCCGGTAGCCACAGCGGCGCGGTCAGCAGCCGGGCCGGTTGGTTTGGTTCGGCGAATGGCGGCACGTTGTACCTGGATGAGATCGGCGATTTGCCGCTGCCGATCCAGGTAAAACTGCTGGCCGCCCTGGAAAACCACGAAGTCACCCGCGTCGGCGCCCATCAGCCCAGCCCGGTGGATGTGCGCCTGGTCGCCGCCACCAGCATCGACCTGGCCCAGGCTGTGGCCGCCGGCAAGTTCCATGAGCGCTTGTTCCATTACTTGAGCGAAGGGCGGCTGGACTTGCCCGCTTTGCGCGAGCGTGTCGGTGACATCCTCTCATTGGCCGAGTACTTCCTGGGTATCTACAGCCAGCGTCTGGACCTGCCGGTGCCGCTGATCAGCGATGCCGCCCAGCGCGTGCTTGAACACCACAGCTGGCCGGGAAATACGCGTGAGCTGGAAAACGTCATTCACTTTGCGTTGCTGGTGAGCAGCGGCGATGAGATCCTGCCCGAGCATTTGAACCTGCCGGTCGCAGGTTCACCGTTGGAGCAGGTGCGGCGGATTTTCAACCGCGCCAGCCCCGTCGAGCAAGAAACCCTGCGTAAATTCCTACATGAACAAAATGGAATATCAACGTGAATAAAAGATATTGTTCGGGAATAAAAAATCTAGGTATTGTCCCTTCCACGCCGCGATAGCACTTCGCTGGCACACCTCATAAAAATGGTCGTCAGAGACGCCCCGGAATTCCGATAAGGACACTGCATGAAAAAGGTTCTGTTGTTTACCGCACTGGCGGCTGCCCTGACTGCAAGCTTCGCCCAGGCCAACGAGAAACTGGTCGTTGCCGCGACCCCGATCCCCCACGCCGAGATCCTCGAGCTGATCAAGCCGACCCTGGCCAAAGAAGGCGTGGACCTGCAGATCAAAGTCTTCACCGACTACGTTCAACCTAACACGCAGGTGGCCGAAAAGCGCCTGGATGCCAACTACTTCCAGACCCTGCCGTACCTGGAAAACTTCAACAAGGGTAAGGGCACCAATCTGGTGACCGTGGTCGGTGTGCACGTTGAACCCATCGGCGGCTACTCGAAAAAGATCAAGAACATCTCTGAGCTCAAGGATGGCGCCACTGTGGCCATCCCGAACGAAGGCTCCAACAGCGGACGTGCCCTGTTGCTGCTGCAAAAGAATGGCCTGATCACGCTGAAAGATCCGACCAATGCCCTGTCCACGCCGAAAGACATTGCCAGCAACCCGAAAAACCTGAAGTTCAAGGAACTGGAATCAGCGCTCCTGCCACGCGTGCTCGACCAGGTTGACCTTGACGTTATCAACACCAACTACGCCCTGGAAGCTGGCCTGAACCCAGCCAAAGACGCGCTGATCATCGAAGACGCCAAGTCGCCGTACGTGAACTTCCTGGTGGCTCGCCCGGACAACAAGGACAGCGACGCTATCCAGAAACTGTCCAAGGCCCTGACCAGCCCGGAAGTCAAAGCCTTCATCGAGAAGAAGTACAACGGCGCGGTCGTGCCTGCGTTCTGATGTAACTCAAAACCCCCTTCAAGGTTTGAACGCCGACGGCTTGCATTGCGTCGGCGTTTTTTTATTCCGGTTTTTTGATAAAGAAGAGAACTTAGATTAAAGGCGTTAAATAAATTATTGGTTGAAGGTCACCGTTGAGTTCATCGGCGGGCCTGATGGATTGTGTCTGAGTGTATCTTTAAATTGTCTTACATTTTACGTTTTGCTTAGTTGGTTTAGTAGGGCCAAGCTTGCGCGTGTTGTAAGAGTCATCGCATGGAGGCGCCCGTGAGTTCTACCAACTTTTGGAAGCCAATGTCATTATGATCAATTCCCTTTCTCCTTCCGATGTACGAATCCTTGTGGCTGGCTATGCGAATGAGGCTACTCATTCGCCATCTGCTGCAGGATTTGAAGCAAAATACCCTGCAAATCAGTTCAAGCCAGTCACCAATAATATTCACATGGTTTGGGTGGGGTCCAAGCCCGGTTCAAACCAGGATGCTTATTTAAGGCAGTGGGCCACAAAGAATCCGAACCATAAAATAATGTTATGGGTTGACTCTACTCAGTTTGATGCCTACGCAACTAATCAGTCGGCTCAGGCAAAAGCCGAAAGTGTTTACCCAAACTACCAGTCAGAAAGACCCGTTCGAGGGTTGTTCAGTCAGCTTAAGACAGCAATTAATAACCCGCTGCAATGGCCTCGCAATCAAATCGAGCAGAAGCAAGTTATTGCAGAACTTAATAAAGAACTTTTGTCTTCAGGTAACAAAGCATTGAAGGAAGCATTGCTGCCAGAGGGTGGAAAAGTTACGCCCCAGAACGCCTCTCAAGTGCTCAGTGCTTTTGAGCGTCACGCTTCACGTACCGATGACAAGTTTCATCAAGCAGAAGCCACCATTCTTGACCAGACGACAAAGTCCTGGGACCGCTACGCCAGTAACCCTCCCCGTGACACGACGACCCTGGCGGCTTTACAGGAGCGTTTCAGCGATCTGAAGAACGTGCAGATACGTGACTTGAGCAATCCTGCCGACATACGCCTGCAAAACAAGGACGTGTATCAGCATGAAATCATGGGCCGCAACGGCGGTTACGCCGCAGCTTCCGACGTCGCCCGGTATGAAATCGTCAATCACTATGGCGGCACCTACACGGATATTGACCTGGAAAGCGTGCGCCCGCTTGACGGCGCCTTAAATGCCCACCCAGACCTGATGCTGGTCGGCATGGCTGCAGGCAAGAGTGAGGCAAGTGGCAACGCCACCCCCTATTTTGCCAACGCGTTGTTCTCCAGCCACTCCCAGAGCGCGATGCTGAAGAGCCTGATTGATGACATCGGGGACAAATACCGTTCGATGAACGGCAATGAATACGCCGGCGATCGTTACTTCAGCCGTCCGAATAAAAGTACCATCGAAACCACCGGGCCCAATGCACTACGTGGGCATGTTGACAGGGTGATACAAGAAGCCAAAGGACGACCGGACCTGATCCGTAACGACGCCGCCTCCTCTGCAGAACGTATCTGGGACATGGCAAAGCCACAGAATAAAGAGTACTGGGGCCTGGTGGATTCCCACTTCAAATTCCCGGACAACTACGTCAACTTTGAGACCGAAGAACAGCAAAACAGCGCCACCAAAGCCATGGCGGGAGGTGCTGATCGGCAGCCTTCCACCCAAGGTTGAGCCTATGAAAAAAAGCCTCACTACGGTGAGGCTGTTTTTTTACAGCGCCTGACTATTGATCGCCCTGCGCAGCGCCATCAACCACTTCACCAACTCCTGCGGATCCATCGGTTTCACTTCCTGCATGGTTCAATCCCTCGAATCTCAGACCCCCCAACCATAGCTGCCACCCGGCAAACCCGCGAATCCGGTGGTTATCTTTTTGGGTGATATCAATATGCCATTTTGGTATTTAAATTTTCTTTTTTATACCTTTAAAGTTCGCGCTACCCGGCGTTACCCACGCCGGATCGGATTGCGCCCGCTGCATTACCCTTGCGGCGTCATGGACTGGAAATGACCTTCGATTTCGCTTTTATCCTCAGCACCCTGCCGGCTTTCCTCAAAGCCGTGGGCGTGACGTTGCAAGTGGGCCTGATCGCCATTGCCACCTCGTTGCTAGTGGCGCTGATCAATGCGGCGCTGCTGGTGTTTCGCACGCCGTACCTGTCGCGCCTGGTCGCGTTGTATGTGGAGCTGGCGCGTAACACGCCGCTGCTGATCCAGCTGTTCTTCGTGTACTTCGCGCTGCCGGCCCTGGGCTTCAATATTTCCGGGTTCTGGGCGGCGATCATCACCATGACCTTCCTCGGCGGTGCCTACCTCACCGAAGTACTGCGTGCCGGTGTGGAAGCGGTGCCGCTGGCGCAGATCGAGTCGGGCAAGTCCATCGGCCTGTCCGACTGGCAGCTGTTGCGCCATGTGATCCTGCCCCAGGCCGGCATCCTCAGCCTGCCGGCGCTGTTCGCCAATTTCATCTTCCTACTCAAAGAGACCACCGTGGTCTCCGCCGTGGCGGTGCCGGAGATTCTCTACACCACCAAGAGCTACATCGCCCTCTACTACAAGACCTACGAAATGCTCGCCGTACTGACGCTGATCTGCGTGTTGCTGTTCTTGCCGCTGTCGCTGTTGCTCAGCCGCCTGGAAAGGAGGCTCCAGCATGGCCAGTTCGGGTCTTGAGTTGCTGTGGGTGTCGTTGCCGCAACTGGGCAAAGGCGCTGCGCAAACCTTGTCGATTTCATTCTTGAGCATCGCCTTCAGCACTGTCGGCGGCGTGCTGTACGGCGTGCTGCGCACCTTAAACAACCGGTTGATCAACGCGGTGCTGCGGGTGTACCTGGAGCTGTTCCGCGCGATCCCGGTGCTGGTGTGGTTGTACCTGCTGTTTTTCGGCCTGCCGATTTTCTTCGGACTGAGCATTCCGAGCTTCTGGTGTGCAGTGCTGGTGCTCTCGTTGTGGGGCGCCAGCGAAGTGGGCGAGGTAGTGCGTGGCGCCTTGCATTCGTTGCCCCGTGGCCAGCGTGAAGCGGGGCTGTCGATTGGCCTCTCGGACCCGCAACTCTACGGCTATGTGCTGCTGCCCCAAGCCCTGAAACGCATGACCCCGCCGACCATCAACGTCTACACGCGGATCATCAAGACCAGCTCCCTGGCGGTGCTGATTGGCGTGGTGGATGTGATCAAGGTTGGCCAGCAAATCATCGAACGCACCTATGAGTCGGTATTGATCTACGGCGTGCTGTTCCTGTTTTTCTTCTTTATCTGTTACCCGTTGTCGGCCGCCTCCAAGGTGCTGGAACGGCGCTGGGCCCAAGCATGAGCGCATTGATCGAGTTCCAGGGTTTCAACAAATTCTTCGGCGAGGCTCAGGTGCTCAAGGGCATCGACTTGAGCGTGCAAAGCGGCGAAGTGGTGGTGATCCTCGGCCCCAGCGGTTGCGGCAAAAGCACCTTGCTGCGTTGCCTCAACGGCCTGGAAGTGGCCCACAGCGGCAGCCTGCGGTTTGCCGGCAAGGAGTTGTTGGGCAAACAAACCGACTGGCGGCAGGTGCGCCAAGACGTCGGAATGGTGTTCCAGAGCTACCATCTGTTCCCGCACATGAGCGTGCTCGACAACATCCTGCTCGGCCCGTTGAAAGTGCAAAAGCGCGACCCGCGCGAAGCCCGCGAACAGGCCGAGAAACTGCTGGAACGCGTAGGCCTGGCCGACAAGCGCGACGCCTTCCCGCGCCAGCTCTCCGGCGGCCAGCAGCAACGCATCGCCATCGTCCGTTCACTGTGCATGAACCCTCAGGTCATGCTCTTTGATGAGGTCACCGCCGCCCTCGACCCGGAAATGGTCAAGGAAGTGCTGGAAGTGATCCAGGGCCTGGCCCGCGATGGCATGACCCTGCTGATCGTCACCCACGAAATGGCCTTCGCCCGCGCCGTCGCTGACCGCGTGGTGTTTATGGAAGCCGGTCGCATCCTCGAACAGAACACCCCCGAGGCATTCTTTACGAACCCGCAAACCGCACGCGCGCAGCAGTTCCTGGAGAAGTTCTCCTTTGTTTCAACACTGCCCAAAAAACCTAAGGAACTTGCGCTGATATGAAAAAGTTACTGCTGCCACTGTTTGCCGTCGCTTTACTGGTCGGCTGCGATAAAAAGGCCGAAGAGCCTGTAAAACCTGCCGCTGTCAGTTACATCGACAAGATCAAGGCCCCGCGACAAGCTGATCGTCGGCGTATTCACCGACAAACCGCCGTTTGGTTTTGTGAACGAAGCCGGCCGCTACGTTGGTTTCGATACCGACATCGGTCGCCAATTCGCCAAGGACCTGCTGGGCGATGAAAACAAGGTCGAGTTCGTGGCCGTCGAGCCGGCCAGCCGCATTCCGTTCCTGCAAAGCGACAAGGTCGACCTGATCCTCGCCAACATGACCGTGACCCCGGAACGCAAGGAAGCGGTGGACTTCACCAACCCCAACCTGAAAGTGGCGGTGCAGGCCCTGGTGCCGAACGACAGCGCCGTAAAAAGCCTGAATGACCTGGCTACCCGCACCACCATCGTCACCACCGGCACCACCGCCGATATTTGGCTGACCAAGAACCACCCGGACTGGAAACTGCTCAAGTTCGAGAAAAACTCCGAGTCGCTGCAAGCGCTGTCCGCCGGCCGTGGTGATGCCTACGCCCAGGACAACCTGGTGCTGTTCAGCTGGGCCAAGCAGAACCCGGGTTACCGTGTGCTGGAAGAAAAACTGGGTGATGAAGCGCCGATTGCACCGGCCGTGAAGAAGGGCAACATCGAGTTGCGCGACTGGGTGAATGCCGAACTGGCCAAGTTGGGCGAGGAGAAATTCCTGCTCAAGCTGTACGACCAATATGTGCGTAAAGAGCTGAGCGATGACACCAAGCCTGAGAGTGTGATTGTTGAAGGCGGGAAGTGGCAGGGCTGATCTCTATTTGCTCGTTCCCACGCTCTGCGTGGGAACGAGCATTACTCCGGCCAATGCCACGCCGGCGCATCCAAAATCCCCTGGCCCACAATCCGGGTCTCCCCCAGCACCTTCTCCAACACAATCGAATTGCACCCCGCATCCTGCTGCAACGCTGCAATCAAGCGGCTGGCATGGGACACCACCCACACCTGGCACTGCTGGGACGCCTGGATTATCAAGCGCGCCAACGCCGGCAGCAGGTCCGGGTGCAAACTGGTTTCCGGCTCGTTCAGTACCATCATGGTCGGTGGCCGAGGTGTGAGGAGCGCTGCGATCAGCAGCAGGTAACGTAAGGTGCCGTCCGACAGCTCCGCCGCCGACAATGGCCGCAGCAAACCTTCCTGATAAAACTCAATCGCAAAGCGCCCACCCTGCAATGGTTGGATATTCAGGCGCGCGCCGGGGAAAGCATCGCTGACCGCACGCTGCAAGGCCTCGGGATCGCCGATTTCACGGATGGTCTGCAACGCCGCCGCCAGGTCGCGCCCATCGTGATGCAACACCGGCGTGCGTGTGCCCAGTTGTGGCTGACGCACCGGCGCGTCCATATCACTGCGAAAGTGATCATAAAAGCGCCAGCCACGGATGCTTTCGCGCAACAGCAACACCTCCGGTGAACCGCGCAGGTTGCCGACCTGATCGAACAGGCTGTGGTAGTTCGGCGTGTACTGGGCCAGCACATCCCAGGCGCGACCCTCACGCGCCCGCACCATCGGCCCGGAACGCTGCACCAGCAGGCTGGCCGGGCGGTAGAGGTGGCCGGCCCAGATGCATTCCTTCTTGACCTCGGGGTCGAGAGAGAAAAACGACTCGCTCGGTTCAGGCAGCCCCAAGGAAATGGCGTAGCTGAAATCCTCCCCGGCAAACCCCAGGCGCAGGCGTTTCACGCCTTGGCGCACGGTGGACTCAATCGGCACCTCGCCGTTGTGCATGCGCCGGCTGATACTTTCCGGCCCGGCCCAGAAGGTCGAGTCCAGCCCGCCCTCGCGGGCCAGCGCATTGATCACCCCGCCCTGGGCGGTTTCCGCCAGCAGGCGCAGGGCGCGGTACAAGTTGGACTTGCCGCTGCCATTGGGGCCGGTGACCAGGTTGAGTCGGTCCAGGGGCACTACCAATTTATTGATCGAGCGGTAATTGGCCACCGCGAGGGTCTTGAGCATGGGCATTCAGTCGGCGTGGGAACCATTGGAGTATGGGAGCCTCCATGCAGATAAGGAACCCTGAACTAAGCTCACAGTCGCATACACACTGGCACGTCGGCATCACGCACAAGGAGCCTGCATGGGCGGTCGCATTTGCACCTGTATTTTCGGAATTGGCCTACTCGCGCTGCTGAGCGGCTGTGGCGAGGAAAAGGCTGAGCCCAAGCAGCACTCGCGGGTATTCGTGCAGACCGTGCAGCCGGCTGACTTCGCCGCGGCGGTCACGCTGACCGGCGATATCCAGGCCCGTGTGCAAACCGACCTGTCCTTCCGCGTCGGCGGCAAGATCATCCAGCGCATGGTCGACGTCGGTGATCGGGTGAGCGCCAAGCAAGTGCTGGCCAAGCTCGATCCCAAGGACTTGCAGACCAACGTCGATTCCGCCCAGGCCCAGGTCGTGGCCGAGCAAGCGCGGGTCAAACAGACGGCCGCCGCCTTCGTGCGCCAGGAAAAGCTCTTGCCCAAGGGCTATACCAGCCGCAGCGAATACGACTCCGCCCAGGCCGCGTTGCGCAGCAGCCAAAGCGCCTTGGCCGCCGCTCAGGCCCAGTTGGCCAACGCCCGCGAACAGCTCGGCTACACCTCGCTCATCGCCGAAGCCCCCGGCGTGATTACTGCGCGACAAGCCGAAGTCGGCCAGGTGGTGCAGGCCACCGTGCCGATTTTCAGCCTGGCCCGGGATGGCGAGCGCGATGCGGTATTCAACGTCTATGAGTCGCTGTTGGTGGAGCCGCCGCCGGAGGCGCCGATCACCGTCAGCCTCTTGGATAACCCGAATATCAAGGCCGTGGGCAAGGTGCGTGAAGTTACGCCCGCCGTGGCCGCCAATACCGGCACCGTGCAGGTGAAAATCGCCCTGCAAGCGTTGCCCAAAGGCATGGAATTGGGCTCGGTGGTCAGCGCCACCGCCAACGGCCCGGCCAAGGCCAGCATCGAATTGCCTTGGGCCGCGCTGACCAAGGACCTCAGCGAACCCGCCGTGTGGTTGATCGACAGCGACGGCAAGGCCCAACTACACAAAGTCAGCGTGGCGCGTTATCTCACCGGCAAAGTCATCATTGGCGATGGCCTCAAAGGTGGCGAAAAAGTCGTGGTGGCCGGCGGGCAATTGCTGCACCCCGGCATGATTGTCGAGATTGCCCAGCAGGGAGCCCAGCCATGAAGCGCCTGACGGGAATATTCGCCGCCAGCCTGTTGCTGGTGGCCTGCTCCAAGGAAGAACCGCCACCCGAGCCTGTGCGCCCCGTGCTGTCGATGGAAGTGAAAGCCGAGGACCAGGAAAACCTCGGCCGTTTTGCCGGCACCATCCAGGCGCGTTATGAAAGCAACCTGGGCTTCCGCGTGCCCGGCCGCATTGCCCGCCGCGCCGTGGACGTGGGCGCCGAGGTGGAGAAGGGCGCCTTGCTTGCCGTCCTCGACCCCACCGACCAACAGAACCAATTGCGCGCCGCCCAGGGCGATCTGGCTCGTGTGCAGGCGCAATTCATCAACGCCCAGGCCAATGCCCGCCGTCAGCAGGAATTGTTCAACCGTGGCGTCGGCGCGCAGGCCCAGCTGGATATTGCCCAGACCGACCTTAAAACCACCCAGGCCTCTCTTGACCAGGCACAAGCCTCGGTCAACCAAGCCAAGGACCAACTCAACTACGCCGAACTGCGCACCGACCACGCTGGCATTGTCACCGCGTGGAATGCCGAAGCCGGCCAGGTGGTCAGTGCCGGTCAGCAAGTGGTGACCCTGGCCCGCCCGGATATCAAGGAAGCGGTGATCGACCTGCCCGCCGGCCTGGCCGAGCGCCTGCCCCATGACGTGGTGTTCCTGGTCGCCGGGCAACTCGACCCAAGTGTCAACACCACCGCCATCGTGCGCGAGATCGAACCCCAGGCCCAGAGCGCCACGCGCACCCGGCGCGCGCGGCTGACCCTGGCGGAAACACCGCCTGCGTTCCGCCTCGGCACAGCGATCAGCGTGACCTTGAGCACCGCCATTGCGCCACGCATCGAAGTGCCTTTGAGTGCCTTGCAGGAGGTCGACGGCAAGACCCGCATCTGGCTGCTCGACACCCAAAGCCAGACCGTGCAACCGCGCGACATCAGCCTGATCAGCCGTGACGCCAACAGCGCCTTGCTCAATGGCGGCGTCAAACCCGGCGAGCGTATCGTCACTGCTGGCGTGAACAGCCTGAAGCCTGGGCAAAAAGTCAAAATCGACGAGGACAGCCCGCGATGAAAGGGAGCTTCAACTTATCCGACTGGGCCCTCAAGCATCAGTCCTTCGTCTGGTACCTGATGTTCGTCGCGCTGCTGATGGGCGTGTTTTCCTACATGAACCTGGGCCGGGAGGAAGACCCTTCGTTCACCATCAAGACCATGGTGATCCAGACCCGCTGGCCAGGCGCGACCCAGGAAGAAACCCTCAAGCAGGTCACCGACCGCATCGAGAAAAAACTCGAAGAACTCGACTCCCTCGACTACGTGAAAAGCTACACGCGGCCAGGCGAGTCCACGGTGTTCGTGTTCCTCAAGGACACCACCAGCGCCAAGGCCATCCCGGAGATCTGGTACCAGGTCCGTAAAAAGATCGACGACATTCGCGGCACCTTCCCCCAGGGCTTGCAGGGCCCATCGTTCAACGATGAGTTCGGTGACGTGTTCGGCTCGGTGTACGCCTTTACCGGCGACGGCCTGTCGATGCGCCAGCTGCGCGACTACGTGGAGCAGGTGCGCGCCGAGATCCGTTCGGTGCCGGGGCTGGGCAAGGTCGAGATGATCGGCCAGCAGGACGAAGTGATTTACCTGAACTTCTCCACGCGCAAACTGGCGGCCCTGGGGATTGACCAGCGCCAGGTGGTGCAGAGCCTGCAGTCGCAGAATGCGGTGACGCCGGCCGGGGTGATTGAGGCCGGGCCGGAGCGGATTTCCGTGCGCACGTCGGGGCAGTTCGCTTCGGAGAAAGACCTCGCCAATGTGAATCTGCGGCTCAATGACCGTTTCTATCGCCTGGCGGACATTGCCGATATCAGTCGTGGCTATGTGGACCCGGCGCGACCGATGTTCCGGTTCAACGGCAAGCCGGCCATCGGCTTGGCGATTGCCATGCAGAAGGGCGGCAATATCCAGTCGTTCGGCAAGGCCCTGCATACGCGAATGGACGAGCTGACCGCCGACCTGCCGGTGGGCGTCGGCGTGCACAAGGTGTCCGACCAGGCGGAAGTGGTGGAAGAGGCTGTCGGCGGCTTTACCAGCGCGTTGTTCGAGGCGGTGATCATCGTGCTGGTAGTGAGCTTTATCAGCTTGGGCATGCGCGCCGGCTTGGTGGTGGCGTGTTCGATTCCGTTGGTGCTGGCGTTGGTGTTCGTGTTCATGGAATACAGCGGCATCACCATGCAGCGGGTGTCCCTGGGCGCGCTGATTATCGCCCTTGGCCTGCTGGTGGACGACGCCATGATCACCGTCGAAATGATGATCACGCGCCTGGAGAAAGGCGAAACCAAGGAGCAGGCAGCGACCTACGCCTACACCTCCACGGCGTTCCCGATGCTGACCGGTACGCTGGTGACGGTCGCCGGTTTTGTGCCCATCGGCCTCAACGCCAGTTCGGCGGGCGAGTACACCTTCACTCTGTTCGCGGTGATTGCCGTGGCGATGCTGGTGTCGTGGGTGGTGGCGGTGCTGTTTGCGCCGGTAATCGGCGTGCATATCCTCAGTGCCAAGGTGAAGCCTCACGATGCCGAGCCGGGGCGAATTGGCCGGGCGTTCAATGGCGGCATGCTCTGGGCCATGCGTAACCGTTGGTGGGCGATTGGCATCACCGTGGCGCTGTTTGTGGCGTCGGTGTTCTCCATGCAGTTTGTGCAGAACCAGTTCTTCCCGTCATCGGACCGCCCGGAAATCCTGGTTGACCTGAACCTGCCGCAAAACGCCTCGATCAACGAGACGCGCAAGGCCGTCGACCGCCTGGAAGCGATCATCAAGGACGACCCGGACATCGCGCGTTGGAGCACCTATATCGGTCAGGGCGCGATTCGGTTCTACCTGCCGTTGGACCAGCAACTGGAAAATCCCTACTACGCGCAGTTGGTCATCGTGAGCAATGGCCTGGAAGAGCGCGGCGAGTTGATCGCACGCTTGCAAAAGCGCCTGCGCGATGACTTCGTCGGCATTGGTAGCTTTGTGCAGCCGCTGGAAATGGGCCCGCCGGTAGGTAGGCCGATTCAGTATCGCGTGTCGGGCAAAGACACCGACCAAGTACGCAAACACGCCATCGAACTGGCGACCTTGCTCGACAAGAACACCCACCTGGGCGAGATCATCTACGACTGGAACGAGCCGGGCAAAGTGCTGCGCATCGACATCGCCCAGGACAAGGCGCGCCAGCTGGGGCTGTCGTCGGAAGACGTGGCGCAGTTGATGAACAGCGTGGTCAGCGGTGCCTCGGTGACCCAGGTGCATGACGATATCTACCTGATCAACGTGGTCGGCCGCGCCGAAGATGCCGAACGCGGTACGCCGGAAACCTTGCAGAACCTGCAGATCGTCACACCCAACGGCACCTCGATTCCGCTGCTGGCGTTCGCCACGGTGCGCTACGAGCTGGAGCAGCCGCTGGTGTGGCGCCGCGACCGTAAACCGACGATCACCATCAAGGCGTCGGTGCGTGATGAGATGCAGCCGACGGACCTGGTGAAACAGCTCAAGCCGGAGATCGATAAGTTCAGCGCCGGCTTGCCGGTGGGCTACAAGGTCGCCACCGGCGGCACCGTGGAGGAAAGCGGCAAGGCCCAGGGCCCGATTGCCAGCGTGGTGCCGTTGATGCTGTTCCTCATGGCGACCTTCCTGATGATCCAACTGCACAGTGTGCAGAAGATGTTCCTGGTGGCGAGTGTCGCGCCGCTCGGTTTGATCGGCGTGGTGCTGGCGCTGATCCCCACGGGCACGCCCATGGGCTTTGTGGCGATCCTGGGGATTTTGGCGCTGATCGGCATCATCATCCGTAACTCGGTGATTCTGGTGACGCAGATTCACGAGTATGAAGTGGCAGGTTATTCACCGTGGGATGCGGTGGTGGAGGCTACCGAGCACAGGCGCCGGCCGATCCTGCTCACGGCAGCCGCTGCAAGCCTGGGCATGATCCCCATCGCGCGTGAGGTGTTCTGGGGGCCAATGGCCTACGCGATGATTGGCGGGATCATCATTGCGACTTTGCTTACACTTTTGTTTTTGCCTGCGTTGTATGTGGCTTGGTACAAGATCCGCGAGCCCAAACACGAACAGAGCTGAACATGCCCCACCTCCTGCGCCACGGTTTGTTGATCTGCACGCTGTTGCTGTCACCCGTGGCTTTTGCCGGCACCGTTCTGGAAAACGCGCTGTGGCGGGTCGAACTCGACCCGGCCACCCTTGCGATCCGCGTGACCCCCAGCGGGCAACCGACGATACAAGCTTCCAGCGGCGTAGCGGCCCGTGCCGTCAGCCAGCTTGCCCACAGCGATCAGCAGGCCGATTGGCAATGGGATGATGGCGCCTTCCGTGTGAGCGCTACCCTTGAGCAGCGCGACCTGGCGTTGTCCATCCGTGCGCGTGCGCCGGGTGAAATCCCCATTCTTCAACAACCGGCCAGTGCCTTAGGCAAAGGCGTGATGTGGCCTTTGGCTGAAGGGCATTACGTACCCGCCGATAACGCCATCTGGAAGGCGTTCCTGCTGGAGCAAGGTGACTTCAACACCACCCAGGATCTCAGCCTGCCGCTGTGGGGTGTCGACCACGGCGCGTTTACGCTCAACTGGTTGCTGACCAATCCCTATAACAATCGCCTGCGTTGGCAACCGGACCAGGGCCCTGTCCTTGGCCCATGAATTCACCTCGCTCGACCCTGATGCGCCGATGACGTTGCGGTTGCACCTGGGCGATGGCGATCCCTTGGCCGGCGCCAAGCGCTATCGCCAGTGGTTGGTCGAGCAGGGGCGGTACGAGCCTTTGGCGGACAAACTGCGACAGACGCCCGAAGCGCAGAAGTTGCTGGGCGCCAGTCATGTCTACCTGTGGGGCAATGACCTGCTGGCGTTGGAGGATGTGCGGGATTGGCCGCTGTTGCTCCAGCGCTTGCGTAGACATGAACTCAAAGGCTTGCTGGACAAGGAGTCTGCCAAGGTACTGGCGCAGACCACGGCGTTGAATCGTTATGAGCAGACGGTGCTGCTACGAGGGCTGAACGCGGCGATCAACAAGAAAGCGCGGCAGAGTTGGCAGGTAGCAGAGCCTGATATGACACGGCTCGCTGCGCGCTACGGTGAATTGCGTGGCGAGTTGGCCGTGGACTTTGCCGGCGCCCTCAGTGAAAACCCGACAGCCTGGGGCAACCCGGTGATTCAATCGCTGAGCAACGCCGGCTTGCCCCGTGTGTTGCTGACCCTGGGCGAAGGCTGGGAAGGCGGGCTCTGGCACCCCGAGGCGATTCGCGCCGGTGTCGATGCGGGCTTCCTGATGGCGCCCTACGACTCCTATGAAACCGCGTTATCCGCCACGGAAAACCCCGACTGGACCACCGCCCACCTTGGCAGCAATGCCTACCGCGACTGCGCGATTGTGTTGAAGGGCGGCAAGCTCAAGACCGGTTTTCAGCAGTCCGGGCACTACACCGACCCGCGCTGTGTACGGCCGTTGCTGGAAGCGCGGGTGCAGGCCGTACAAGCCAAGGCTGGCTTCAACGCCTGGTTCCTGGATGCCTACGCCACCAGCATGGTGTTCGACAGCTACCGCGGCAGTGCACCGATGACCCAGGCGCAAAACGCCGAAGGTAACATCGACGCCTCTCGCTGGATCAATACCGCGCGCAAGTTGCCCACCGGTTCTGAAGACGGCAACGCCATCACGGCCCAGGGCATTCTGTTTGCTCATGGCATGCAGACGCCAGTGATGGGCTGGGGTGATCACGCGATGACCAAGGACAAGCAGTCACCCTATTACGTCGGTAACTGGTTCCCACCGGAGCAGCCGGCGGTGTTCTTCAAGCCGGTGCCATTGAAGGAGCCGTTTCGCACGGTGTATTTCGAACCGACGATGCGCCTGCCGTTGTATCAGGCGGTGTTCCATGGCTCGGTGATCACGACCCATCACTGGTTGTTCGACAGCCTGAAGCTGAGCAATGTGCAGGTTGAAAATGAGCTGACCCAACTGCTCTACAACGTACCGCCGCTGTATCACTTGAGTGCTGCGACCTTGAAGCAGCGACTGCCATTGATCCAACGCCAAGACGCCTTTTTCCGCCCACTGCATCAGCGTTTGGCCATGCAGGAAATGACCGGTTTTCGGTGGCTGACAGCGGATCGGCGGGTGCAGGAGACCACGTTTGCCGATGGGACGCGGTTGGTGGCGAATTTTTCCAGTCAGGAAAAAGCAGGGTATGTCGCTCGGAGTGTGACGGCGCTACTGAAGGGTGAAGAAGCCCAGGTTTATCAGGTGAAATAACCTGTGGCGAGGGAGCAAGCTCCCTCGCCACAAAAGCCGTCAGAGTTTGCGCCACACGCTGGCCAGCCAAGGCTGCTGCTCACGCGGCAGTCCGGCGGGGCGGTAGTAGTGTTCCAATTCCACAAAACCTGCGTGGGTGAGCAACGTTTGCCACGCCGCCAAGTCGTGATAAGACCCATAGCGCGGCCCATTCCAGCCTTCCTGATTCTCACCCCGAGGATTGGAGCTGAACAACACGCCCCCAGGCTTCAACGTCCCCTGCAACTGCTTGAGCACTCGCGGCAGTTCCTGCTTGGGAATATGAAACAGCACGGCATTGGCAAAAATCCCATCGAAGCGCTCGGCAGGCAGGTCCAGCTTAAGGAAGTCCTGCTGCAACACCTCGCAACCACTGTCTTCCCGCGCCATCTGCGCAAACCGCTCCGAGCCATCCAGGCCTACGGCGACGTGTCCCATACGCGTAAACGTCTGCAAATCCCGCCCCGGCCCGCAGCCAAAATCCAGCACGGTAAACGGCCCTGTGCCCTGGATATGCCTCAGCAAGGCGTCGATGTTCTGGCTCACATCATGATCGCGGGTGCCTTCACGGAAGTCCTCGGCCACCTTGTTGTAGTGGCCAAGGGTGGTGGAGGTGATCTGGTCGAGGTCGTCGGGCTTGAGGGGCATGGCAAGTAATACCGGGCACTGAGATGCCCCGACTATACCTCACCTCTTGTTGAGCACCCGCGCCAGGCGATCACCGCCCAACTGAATCACCGCCACCAGCATCACCAGCAACACGATCACCGTCAGCATGATCTGCGTATCAAAGCGCTGATAACCATAACGGTAGGCAATGTCGCCCAAGCCGCCCGCGCCAATCGCACCGGCCATGGCCGACGAGTTGATCATGGTGACCAAGGTGATGGTGAACCCGCCGACAATCCCCGGCAGCGCTTCCGGCAGCAGCACATGCCAGATGATGTGCCAGCGACGACAGCCCATGGCTTGCGCAGCCTCGATCAGACCGTGGTCGACCTCGCGCAGGCTCACTTCGGCGATGCGTGCAAAAAACGGCGTGGCGGCAATGGTCAGCGGCACGACGGCGGCCCATACGCCATAGGTGGTGCCGACGATCAGCCGGGTGAACGGGATCAACGCCACCATCAGGATCAGGAATGGAATCGAGCGGAACAGATTGACGAACGCCCCCAGCACGCGGTTAAGCGCCGGGGCTTGATAGATACCGCCTTTGTCGCTGGTCACCAGGAACACCGCCAGCGGAATGCCCACCAGCAGCGCGATCAATGACGACACGCCGACCATCAACAAGGTGTCGATGGCGCCCTGCACTAAACGATCAAACCACATAGCCCAGCACCTCTGCCTGTTGTGCCCAATTGCCGGCGCGGTTGCGCAACTCGCTAGCGTCGTGGGTCGATCCACTCACGGCCAGCAGCAGTTGCCCCAGGGCATGCCCTTGGATGCGTTCCACGCCACCTTGCAGCAAGCGCACGCGCCCGCCGAGTGCGCTGAACAGCGCGGCCAAGTCCGGCTCGTCGGTGTCGCTGCCGGTGAACTGCAAGCGCAGCACCACGGCGGCGTCGGCGGATGCCGGTGTGGCTTGCAAACAGCTCTGCAACTCGTCCGGCAGCCCGTGTTGCAGCGGTGCCAGCAGGGTTTTGCTGACGTCATGCTGCGGGTTGCCGAACACCTGCCACACCGGGCCTTGCTCAACGATGCGCCCGTGTTCCAGCACCACCACGCGGTCGCAGATTTCGCGGATCACCGCCATCTCATGGGTGATCAATACGATGGTCAAACCCAGGCGCTTGTTGATCTCACGCAGCAGGCCGAGGATCGACTGGGTGGTTTCCGGATCCAGGGCCGACGTGGCTTCGTCGCACAGCAGAATCTGCGGGTCATGCACCAGCGAACGGGCGATGCCCACCCGCT
Source organism: Pseudomonas azotoformans (assembly GCF_001579805.1). Classification (NCBI taxonomy): domain Bacteria; kingdom Pseudomonadati; phylum Pseudomonadota; class Gammaproteobacteria; order Pseudomonadales; family Pseudomonadaceae; genus Pseudomonas; species Pseudomonas azotoformans. The sequence continues at coordinate 1,765,748 of NZ_CP014546.1, forward strand.
GTTTCTGCCCGCCGGACAGCTGCGCCGGGTAAGACTTGTGCTTGTCCTGCAAACCCACCAGTTCCAGCAGCTCGCGTACTTTCTGCTCGCGTTGCAGCTTCGGTACGCCTGCCACTTTCAACGGCAACTCGACGTTCTGCCACACCGTCTTGGCCGACATCAGGTTGAAGTGCTGGAAGATCATGCCGATGCGCCGACGCAGCTCCACCAGACGGTCTTCATCGAAGTCACCGATGTCGACCTGATCGATCAGCACGCGCCCGCTGCTGGGTTGCTCCAGGCGGTTGATGGTGCGGATCAGCGACGACTTGCCGGCACCGCTGCGGCCGATGATGCCGAACACTTCACCGCGCTGGATCGCCAGGTCGATGCCTTGCAAGGCATGCACGGTGCCGTCGTAGGTCTTGCCCAGGTTGATAAAACGCACATGGGCGCGGTTCAGGTCAGGGTGCAGTTCGGTCTGCTCGGCGTCCCTGGGCGGCAGGCCCAGGTCGCGCAGTTGGGCGTTGGCGGCGGTCATTTTTTATCTTCCCAGCCGACCTGGTAGAGCTTGCCCAGGGATTTATCCAGCGCAGCCCGCACGACTGGCGAATGTTGGTAGATGTCGACGAACTTGATCACCCGTGGGTCGGTTTTGCTTTTCGGCTGGATCACGAACTGGATCACGTATTCCGGGTGGTCAAGGCCGTCGAACAGCAGCGCCGATTCGGCATCGAAGGTCTTGGACAGGCGGATGTATGCCGGGTAGCCCTGCACCAGGTCGGCGTCGTCGTAGGCGCGTACCAGTTGCACGGCCTCGACCTGCAGGATCTTGATCTTCTTCGGATTGGAAACGATGTCCTCTTCGGTGGCCTTGTAGCCCACGCCCGGCTTGAGGGTGATCAGCCCGGCCTTGGCCAGCAGTTGCAGGCCGCGACCGCTGTTGATCGGGTCGTTGGCAATCGCCACGCTGGCGCCTTGGGGCAGGTCGTTGATGCTCTTGTACTTCTTCGAATACAGGCCGACGTTGTTGATGATCCCCGGCGCGTACGGCACCAGGTCAAAACCGGCGGCGGCCTTGGCGTTTTCCAGGAATGGGATGTGCTGGAAATAGTTCACGTCGATATCGCCGGCCGCGAGGCTGACGTTCGGCGCGATCCAGTCGGTAAATTCCACCAGTTCGACTTTCAGGCCTTGCTTGCCGGCTTCGGCGACGGCGGCTTCAAGGGGAATCGCAAAGGCCGCCGTGGTGCCGATTTTCAACGGCGCATCGGCGGCGAATACCGCCGAGCTGAACAGTCCGAAAGCCAGGGCCAGTGCTTTGACTGGGTGAGCGAGCAATGTCTTTTTCATAGGGTATTTCCAGTCAGAGAAGCCGTTTGGCGGTAGGTGGAGCCGGTGTGTTGTTCGGGCAGGCGGGCGTTGCCGTGGAAGACTTTTTCGCGCAGCGTGCCGGTCTCGTACGCGGTCTTGTAGGACCCGCGCTTTTGCAGCTCCGGCACCACCAGGTCGATGAAGTCCACGTAGCTTTCCGGCGTGACGATGCGCGTGAGGTTGAAGCCGTCCAGGCCGGTTTCGCTGATCCAGGATTCCAGCTCGTCGGCGACCTGCTCTGGTGAGCCGACCAAGGTGATGTAGCGGCCACCGAGGGCGTGCTGTTCCAGCAACTTGCGCCGGGTCCAGTCGTTGTTCTGCAGATTTTTGGTGGCCGATTGGATCGCGTTGCTTTTCACGTACTGGATAGGTTCGTCCAGCGTGTACTGGGCGAAATCAATCGCAGTAGACGCCGAGAAATGCGCCACGCCCGCCTCCGGACTGGCGTAGCTCAGGTACTCGGCGTGCTTCTCCCAGGCCAGCGCTACGGTAGCGCCCACGATCACGTTGAGGCCCATGAACACCTTGATGTCATCCGGGTTGCGCCCGGCTGCCACGGCGCTGGCGCGTACCTTGTCCACCTGCACCTTGGTCGCCGCCTTGTTCTGCCCGCTGATAAACACGCACTCGGCATGCCGGCCTGCGAACAGCAAACCCCGATCGGAACTGCCGGCCTGGAACAGCACCGGCGTGCGTTGCGGCGAGGGCTCGCACAGGTGATAACCCTCCACCTGGTAGAACTCGCCGTGGTGCTCGACCTTGTGCACCTTGCCCGGCTGCGCATACACCCGCGCTTTTGGATCGTTGAGTACCGCGCCGTCTTCCCAGCTGCCCTCCCAGAGCTTGTACAGCACCTCCAGGTATTCATCGGCCTGGTCGTAGCGACGGTCATGTTCAACCTGCTCGGTCAGGCCCATGGCCTTGGCGGCGCTGTCGAGGTAGCCGGTGACGATGTTCCAGCCGACCCGGCCACGGCTCAGGTGGTCCAGCGTGGACATGCGCCGGGCGAACAGGTACGGCGGCTCGTAGGTGAGGTTGGCGGTGAGGCCAAAGCCGAGGTTTTTAGTGACGGCCGCCATGGCCGAGACCAGCAGCAACGGGTCATTCACCGGCAACTGGATCGACTCCTTGAGCGGTACGTCTATCGAGTTCTGATAGACGTCATACACGCCGACGATATCGGCGATGAACAAGCCATCGAACAACCCGCGCTCAAGTGTTTGCGCCAAATCTGTCCAGTACTCAATGGTCTTGTACTGGGTTGATGTATCCCGTGGATGGGTCCACAGGCCGTGGTTGATGTGCCCGATGCAGTTCATGTTGAAGGCATTGAGCAGGATTTTCTTCTTGGCCATCAGATGGTCCCCCGCAGTGGCGGGTTTTCATCGTTGAGGTAGTAATTGCCCACCGCGTGGTACTTCCAACGCACCGGGTCGTGCAGGGTATGCACGCGGGCGTTGCGCCAGTGGCGGTCCAGGCCGTGCTCGGCCAGGGTCGCCTGGCTGCCGGCGAGTTCGAACAAGGTACTGCCGGCGGCCAGGGAAATCTCGGTACTCAAGGCGCGTACTTCAGCGACGGCGATGGAGGCGGCTGCAACCGTTTCGGCGTTGCTGTCGGCCTGGGCGCGGTCGAGGAATTCACCCGAGCGTTCCAGCAGCGCCTCGGCGGCGTGCAGGCGGATGCTCAGGTGACCGAAGCTTTTCAGGGTCAGTGGGTCTTCGGTGGCTTTGTCGTTGCCGGAATCGATCCATGGGCGGGTCTTGGTGCGCACAAAGTGCAACGCATCCTCAAAGGCCGCGCGGGCGATGCCCGTGTCGATGGCGGCGTGGAGGATCTGCGCCAGCGGACCGACGGTTGTGGGGCGTTCAAAGGCGCTCTGGAACGGGATCACGTCTTGCGCGGCGACCCACACGTTATCGAACACCACCGAACCGCTGCCCGTGGTGCGCTGGCCGAAGCCGCTCCAGTCGTCGATCACGCTCAGGCCTTCGCTGTCGCGCGGCACAAAAGCGAGTTGCTGCACGCCCTGTTCATCCACCACCGACGTGGGGATGCGTTGGGCGTAGATCGCGCCGGTGGAGTAGAACTTGCGGCCGCTGATTCGAAACCCGTCGCCGTCACGGGTGATTTTGGTGACGCGGTCATGAGCCGTTTTTGTGCCCAACTCTGCCAGGGCGTTGCCGAAGCGTTGGCCTGCAAGAACTTCGGCGTACAGGCGTTTTTGCTGCGCCGGGCTGCCGTTTACGCACAGCACTTCCAGGGCATAAAAATGGTTTTGCGGGATCTGGCCCAGGGAAGCATCGGCCTGGGCAATCAGCGCAATGACCTTGGCCAGGGTGACGTTGGACACGCCCGCGCCACCGTACTCCTTGGGCACGCTGATACCCCACAGGCCGGAGCGCGAGAATACATCCAGCTCAGGCAGCGGCAGGCGGCGTTCACGGTCGCGCTGGGCGCTGTCGCGACGGAAGTCTTCGGCCAGGTCGCTGGCGACAATAAGGGCTTGTTCGTCGCTGGTGATAACCGCGACGTTTGCAGAGAAAGTCATAGGTGTTCTCCAGAGGTCTGGTCGGTCAGATCCAGGAATGCCTGGCAGGCAACGTGCCGTTCAGTCGATAGGCGCCGATGGCGTGATATTTCCAGCGCACCGGATCGTGCAGGGTGTGCACGCGGGCGTTGCGCCAATGACGGTCGAGGTTGAATTCGGCGAGGGTGGCGCGGCTACCGGCCAGCTCGAAGAGTTTTTCGCTGACCAGCAGCGATACCTCGGTGGTCAGCACCTTGGCTTCAGCCACGGCAATCGACGCACGGGCCGCGGACTGCGCGGTGATCGGTGCAGCGTTGACCTGGTCCAGCACCTGGCCAGCCTTGCGCAGCAGGGCTTCGGCGGCATGCAGTTCGATCTTCAGCTTGCCGATATCGGCGATCACATACAGGTCATCACTGGCGCGTTCGACCTTGGCATCGATCCATGGGCGCGAGCGCTCGCGGACAAAGGCGATGGTGTCATCGAGCGCGCCGCGTGCGATGCCGGCGTCGATGGCTGCCTGGATCAATTGGGAGACCGCGCCTTGGATATTCGGGGTTTCGCCGATGCGCCAGTTTTCAACGACCCACTCGGCATCGACCTGCACTTGGTCCAGCAACACGGTGCCGCTGGCGGTGGTGCGTTGGCCAAAGCCGGACCAGTCATCGACGATGCGCAGGCCTTCGGTGCCACGGCGCACAAACGCCATGACCTGCTTGCCGTCATCGTTCAGCGCTTTGACCGCGACCCAATGTGCAAACAGCGCGCCGGTGGAGTAGAACTTCTGGCCGCTGATCACATAGCCGTCACCCTCAGCGGTGATGCGCGCCTTCAGTTCCAGGGTGTTTTTGGTGCCGCGTTCCGGGCCGCCATTGCCGATGCGCCAGCCGTCGAGGACGCTCTGGAACAGCTGCTTTTTCTGACGCTCGGTGGCGGCACCTTGCAACAGGTGCAGGATGCCGAAATGGTTCTGCGGAATCTGCCCGAGGGCCGGGTCCGCCGCACTGATGATCGCGAACACGTCGGCCAGGGTCACGAAAGACACCTGCGGGCCGCCGTATTCACGGGGAATGGAAATACTGCCCAACCCACTGCGGGTGAACTGTTCGAGCTGTGCCCATGGCAGCTTGCGCTGCTGGTCGCGCTTGGCGGCTTGCAGGCGCGCAGCCTGGGCGAGTTCATGGGCAGCCTTCAGCGCCTCTGCGTCGTTGCGCAGCACGGCGGCTGGCAACAGCAGGGGGGCAATGTCCAGATCGCTCTGGGGGGGTGTTTGAGCCAAGTTAGACATCAGCGCCGCTCCTTGGCTGCACGTAATGCCCTGGCGTTGTGCACCGGGGTAATCCTGACCATACCGACCTCGCATTCAATGAAATAAAAACAGAAAAATCAGCGATGTCCGGTGGTCCGGTGCATATACCCTAAGCGTGTTAAATATATAAATAAACTAACTTTTGGGAATATGCATAGAAGGTCTGTCACCCAGGTTCGCAGGGCGATCCCAGTGGGCGCGGTTGATAGATCAGCGCCGCCCCGGCCAGACGGGGCGGCGCCTCGGCGGCAATGCGTAACATGCGGGCGGGTGCCCAGCGTGAGTTGTTGCCGACGCGATCCAGAATGCAGTACGTCACTTCCAATCGGCAGTCGTCGCCGGCTTCGGTGATGATCGAGGAGGGCACCCATACCTGCATCGCCAGGCCGACTTCAACGGCCTGGATCTTTGGCAAGTCAAGGCGCACATCACCCCAGCGCAGGGTGATGGCATCGCCCGTGGCCATGTTGAGATAGGGCGCGATGGTCAGCGGGATACCGCGTCGCACCTGGCTGGCGTTGACGCCGAAGCGGCGGATGGTGTCGGGCAACCCCACGGGGGCGAGATTCTGGTTTTCGTTGCCGCACAGCGACGAGGGCTGGCCACCCGGAAAGAGCGTCTTCACCTGCACGCGCGTCACGGCCGAACGGGCAGGGGCGTGGCCCACTTGCATGACCTGGTAATGCACTTGGGTCGGGCCGTCCAGCACAAAACTCTCCGGCACCCGTAGATGGGTAAGTGTGCCGATCTTGCAGGCGGTCACCCGACGCGAAGCGGCAAAGCAATTGTTCCAGAACAGCTCGATCAGGTCGCCTTCATCCATGCCGGGATACGGCGCGATGTCGACCTGCAGGTGGGCGGCGGCGAGGGCATTGATGCCATTGCCGATGGCCTGGGGCAGCGTCGGGGCGGTGAGCAGGGGGGGCGTCATAAATAATCTCCTTGATGCAGCCAGCAGCAATCGCTCCGGCCCCTTGGCGCAGGCAAGCGCGGTGGGCCGAACAGAACGATTCAGTGAATAGCCGGGATAGGATCCAATCCTCTGGGCGCTAGATAAGAGGGTTGGGCGCGGAGCGTCAATGGCGGCAAAGGGCTAAACGGCGGGTTTGGAGATATTCAGAAGGGTCTGACTGGTGCGGGGATATTCGCGCGGGTGTGGTGGGGTGTTTTGCAGGTTGGAATGAGGACTTCGTGTAGGAACAGGCTTTGTATGGGAGCTGGCAAGCCAGCTCCCATACAAAGCTTCAGTGGGCGAGGAATTTGCTCAGAAACTGCTGGGTGCGCTCTTCCTTGGGGTTGGCAAACAACGCCTTGGCGTCGCCTTGTTCCACGATCACGCCCTTGTCGAAGAAGATCACCCGGTTGGCCACATCCCGCGCAAAGCTCATCTCGTGGGTGACGATGACCATGGTACGGTTTTCTTCGGCGAGGCTGCGGATGGTTGCCAGTACTTCACCCACCAGTTCCGGGTCGAGGGCCGAGGTGGGCTCGTCGAACAGAATCACCTCCGGTTCCATGGCCAACGCACGGGCAATCGCCACGCGTTGTTGCTGACCGCCCGACAGGCGCCGTGGATAGGCGTCTTCCTTGCCCGCCAGGCCGACCCTGGCGAGCAGCTTGCGACCCAGGGCGTCAGCCGCCTCCCGTGGCATCTTCTTGACCACGATAGGGCCTTCGATGACGTTTTCCAGCGCCGTTCGGTGGGGGAACAGGTTGAAGCTCTGGAACACAAAACCCACGTGCTGGCGCAGGCGCCGCACCAGGCTGGCCTGCTGGTTGATCGGCTTGCTGCTGTCGATCTCGATGTCGCCCACCTTGATGCGACCGCTGGTGGGTTGTTCGAGGAAATTCAGGCAGCGCAGGAAGGTGGTCTTGCCGGAACCGCTGGGGCCGATGATGGCGATGACTTCGCCTTCCTTGACCTCCAGGTCGATGCCGTTGAGGACCACCTGACCCTTGAATTGTTTGGTCAGTTTTTCAACCACGATCATGCTTCAGGACTCCAGGTCATGCCGGTTGACCCGGTCTTCCAGGCGATTCTGCAAATGCGCCAGGATGCTCGCCAAAATCCAGTAGATCAGGGCAGCGGAGAGATACATGGTGAAGATTTCGAAGGTCCGTGCCGACACCAGTTGCGCCTGGCGGAACAGCTCGGGCACTTGGATGGTAGCGGCCAGCGCCGTGTCCTTGACCAGCGAAATGAAGCTGTTGCCCAGCGGCGGCAAGGCCGTGCGCATGGCCTGCGGCAGGATGGCCCGGCGCAGGGTCTGCGCACGGGTCATGCCGATACTGGCCGCAGCTTCCCATTGGCCGCGCTCGATGGAACCGATGGCGGCGCGCAGGATTTCACAGGCATAGGCGGCCATGTTCAGCGAAAAGCCGATCATGGCCGCCGGGATCGGATCCAGCTCGATGCCCACTTGCGGCAAGCCGTAGTAGATCAAGAACAGCTGTACCAGCAAGGGCGTGCCGCGAAAGAACGACACGTAGACTCGGGCGAGCCAGCTCACCAGCTTGAAGCGCGACAGGCGCATCAAGGCCAGGCCGAAGCCCAGCAGCAAACCGAAAAACATCCCGCCGAGGCTGAGGATCACCGTGTAGTACGCGCCCTTGAGCAGAAAGGGCGCGGAGTCCAGCGCGAGTTGGAAACCTGCTTCCATTATTGAGTGACGTCAGCGTTGAAGTACTTCTCAGACAGCTTCTTCAAGGTGCCGTCGGCGCGCAGTTTGTCGAGGGCCTTGTTCACCGCGTCGAGCAGTTCTGGCTCGCCTTTGCGCAGGGCAATACCGGCTTCCTGACGGGAGAAGGCGTCGCCGGCTGCGGCGGTGTCAGGGGCTTTCTTGGCGTATTCCAGGGCGGCCAGGCGGTCGATCAGGATGGCGTCGATACGGCCGATGCGCAGGTCCTGGAACTTGGTCGGGTCGTCGTTGTAAGTCTTGATGAGGGCTTTAGGCTGATTGTCCTTGAGCCATTGTTCGTAGTTGGTGCCCAGGCCCACACCGACTTTCTTGCCGGCCAGGTCGTCGGCGGTCTTGATCGCGTCAACGTTCTTCTTCAGGACCAGTGCCTGGATACCGGAGACGGTGTAAGGCTTGGAGAAATCGTACTTTTTCTTGCGCTCTTCAGAGATGGTCACTTGGTTGACCACGGCGTCCAGACGCTTGGATTCCAGGGCGGCGAGGATGCCATCCCATGGAGTGGCCTGCAGCTTGACCTTCACGCCCAGCTCCTTGGCCAGGGCTTCGGACAGCTCCACTTCGAAACCGCTGAGCTTGCCGCTTTCATCGACGAAGCTGAACGGTGGGTAGGTGCCTTCCAGGCCGATTTTGATCTCGCCTGCTTTCTTGATGCTGTCCAGCTGTTCGCCAGCGACTGCTTGGCCGATCAGGCCAGCGCCGAGTGCCAGGCCCAAAGTGCCAACCAACAACGTGCGACGGAATACGGAAATAGTCATGAAGAGCCCCTGTGTTTTTTGTGTTGTGCGAAGCAGGTGACGCGGTAGTCGTATCCTGCCTTAAAGCGCGTAGCGCGTCTTCGCCTACGGCGCGATGATAAAGCCGGTTTTTAAGACTTGAAAATAATATTAAATCATTCGTTTATTCTTTTATGGAATAACATGGTCAGCATTTTTAGAACGCCGAGTCATAGGCGAACAACGCTGGCGCGCCACCGGTATGCAGGAAAATAATCGGCCCGTCCTCAATCCGTTGACGCCCGATGCCATCCAGCAAGCCGGCCATGGCCTTGCCAGTGTAGACCGGGTCCAGCAGCAGGCCTTCCTGGCTCGCCAGCAGCTTGACCGCCGCCAAGGTGCCGGCGTTCGGTTCGCCGTAGCGCGGGCCGAAGTACTCGTCCCACAGGATCACCTTGAAGGCCTCTGGAATTTTTACCCCCAGCAATTCGGCAGTGCGTTCGGCCAGGCCTTCTACTTTTGGGCGCTGGGCTTCTTCGGTGCGCGAGACGGTCACGCCGATCACAGGCAGGCTCGGTAACACTTCGCTCAAGGCCAACGCCAAGCCACTGTGGGTCCCCGCGCTGCCGGAGGCCAGGACCACGGCGGCGAACTCGATGCCACTGTCTTCGATCTGCCCGGCCAGCTCCAGCCCGGCGCGCACGTAACCCAATGCACCGAGGGCATTGGAGCCGCCGATCGGCACCAGGTAGGGCTTCTTGCCGTTGCTGCGCAGGCGGTCGGCGAGGGCGTTGAGCTGGTCGTCGATGTTGTCGAGGTTCTCGACCAATTCCACCTTGGCGTCGAACAACTCCAGCAGCAGGCGATTGCCGTTGCTTAGGTAATTGGGGTCTTCGGTGCCGGTGGGATTTTCCAGCAGGGCGACGCAGCCCAGACCGAGCTTGGCCGCCAGCGCGGCAGTCTGGCGCACGTGGTTGGACTGGATCGCGCCGGCTGTCACCAGGGTGTCGGCGCCTTGAGCGATGGCATCGGCGGCGAGGTATTCGAGTTTGCGCAGCTTGTTGCCGCCCATGGCCAGCGGCGTGGTGTCGTCGCGCTTGACGTAGATATCCCTGCCCAACCAGGCCGACAGCCGCTCGAGTTTTTCCAGGGCAGTGGCGCCACCCAGCAGTTCCAGGCGGTTAAAACGGTCGAGCTGTTGTTTGATCATGGCTACGCACGGTTGATGAGTATGGGGCGACTATAGGCAGGCACTTTTCATCGGGCAACCGTCAATCGCTTATTCCGGACGGTTCTTAGCATCACACCATTGGTTCTTAAGGGCGGCCAGGGTGCATACCGTAAAGTGATGGCCATTTCGTCAGGAGTGAATACCGTGAGTGAGCGTTCCAGTCATTGGCAATTACAGACCATCGTCAGCCAACTGCGCAGCGCCCGGGACCAGTGGCGAACGCGCAATGGGCGCTTGAGTGGAGAGCATGGCGGTCGTGAGTTGCCGTCCCGCGAGGCGGTGGCGCAGATTCTAGAGTCGTTGTGCGGCGCACTGTTCCCCATGCGCCTGGGCCCGGTGGACCTGCGTGAAGAGAGTGAAGATTTCTACGTTGGCCACACCCTCGATGTGGCGCTGAATGCCTTGCTCGGCCAGGCCCGCCTGGAGTTGCGCTACGCTGCACGCCAAGGCGCTAAAGACGACAGCGAAGTCGACACGCTTGCCATCCGCCTGATCCAGGATTTCGCCCTGGCCCTGCCGTCCCTGCGCAGTCTGTTGGACACTGACGTGCTGGCCGCCTACCACGGCGATCCGGCGGCGCGCAGCGTGGATGAAGTGCTGCTGTGCTATCCGGGCATCCTGGCGGTGATTCACCACCGCCTGGCCCACCACCTGTACCGTGCCGGCCTGCCGCTGTTGGCGCGCATCAGCGCGGAAATTGCCCACTCCGCCACCGGTATCGATATCCATCCCGGCGCGCAGATCGGACCGAGCTTTTTCATCGACCACGGGACCGGCGTAGTGATCGGCGAAACCGCGATTATCGGCGAGCGCGTGCGCATCTACCAAGCTGTGACGCTGGGCGCCAAGCGCTTCCCGGCAGACGAGGACGGGCAGTTGCAGAAAGGCCATCCACGCCACCCGATTGTCGAGGATGACGTGGTGATCTACGCCGGGGCGACGATCCTGGGGCGTATCACCATCGGCCAGGGCTCGACCATCGGCGGCAACGTGTGGCTGACGCGCAGCGTACCGGCGGGGGCGAATATCACCCAGGCCAACCTGCAACATGATGACGGCACGCAAAAGTGATGGCACTTCCCGTGAGCGCTGAGGACTAAGCTTGCCTTGGGCTGGCGTAGGAAATGTCTACCACTCAGCCCTGCGATTAGTCCCAGACCGCCCATCCATGTTTAACTTGAATACTCGTTCAAGTTAAACCCGGTGGTTCGCTGCCCGCTCACAACAGGAGGCTTACCTTTGCTGAGTCCGTTATTTACAGCCACATCTCACTCCCTCGGGGTGCATCGTTCATGAGTGCATCGTCCACCCCTACCAGCGGCCAGGTGCGCATGAACGCGCCGGTCTTCTACTTCGCCGCGACGTTTATCCTGCTGTTCGGCATCACGGTCATCGCTATCCCGCAACAGGCCGGTGCCTGGCTGCTGGCGGCGCAAAACTGGGCGGCCAACACGGTCGGCTGGTACTACATGCTGGCGATGACCCTGTATCTGGTCTTCGTGGTGGTCACCGCGTTATCGGGCTACGGCAAGATAAAACTCGGTGCCGACCACGACGAGCCCGAATTCAGTTACCTGTCCTGGGCCGGCATGCTGTTCGCCGCCGGGATCAGCATCACGCTGTTTTTCTTCTGCGTCTCCGAGCCGCTGACGCACCTGGTGCAACCGCCGCAAGGCGCGCCGATGAACGCCGATGCCGCGCGCCAGGCCATGCAGATCCTGTTTTTGCATTGGGGCCTGCACGGCTGGGGCGTGTTCGCGTTTGTCGGCATGGCCCTGGCGTATTTCGCCTACCGGCATAACCTGCCGCTGGCGTTGCGTTCGGCGCTGTACCCGCTGATCGGCAAGCGCATCAACGGTCCTATCGGTTATGCGGTGGATGGCTTCGGCATTATCGCCACGGTGTTCGGGCTTGGTGCGGACATGGGCTTTGGGGTGCTGCACCTCAATTCCGGGCTGGACTACTTGTTTGGCATTGCCCATACCCAGTGGATCCAGGTCGGTCTGATCACGCTGATGATGGGCGCCGCGATCATCGTCGCCGTGGCCGGTGTCGATAAAGGCGTGCGCGTGATGTCCGACATCAACATGCTGCTGGCCTGTGCGTTGCTGCTGTTCGTGTTGTTCGCCGGGCCCACCCAGCACTTGCTCAACACCTTGATCCAGAATATCGGCGACTACCTGGGCGCCTTGCCGACCAAGAGTTTCGACGTGTACGCCTACGACAAACCCAGCGACTGGCTGGGTGGTTGGACGGTGTTCTACTGGGCCTGGTGGATTGCATGGTCGCCGTTCGTGGGCCTGTTTATCGCGCGCATTTCCCGTGGCCGCACCATCCGTGAGTTCGTGTTTGGCGTGCTGCTGATCCCGCTGGGCTTCACCCTGGCGTGGATGTCGATCTTCGGCAACAGCGCCATCGACCAGGTGCTCAACCACGGTATGGCCGCACTCGGTCAGTCGGCCATCGATAACCCGTCGATGAGCCTCTACCTGCTGCTGGAAACCTACCCGTGGAGCAAAACCGTCATCGCGGTCACGGTGTTTATCAGCTTCGTGTTCTTCGTGACCTCCGCCGATTCGGGCACCGTGGTGCTGTCCACCCTGTCGTCCAAAGGCGGCAACGCCGATGAAGACGGGCCGAAATGGCTGCGGGTGTTCTGGGGTGCGATGACCGCGCTGGTCACCAGTGCCTTGCTGTTTGCCGGCAGCATCGATTCGCTCAAGTCGGCGGTGGTACTGACCTCGTTGCCGTTCTCGATGATCCTGCTGCTGATGATGTGGGGGCTGCATAAGGCGTTCTATCTGGAGTCGCAAAAGCAGATCGCCCAGTTGCATTCATTGGCACCGATTTCGACGGCTCGCAAGGGGCGCGGCGGCTGGCGCCAGCGTTTGAGCCAGGCCGTGCACTTCCCGTCGCGAGACGAGGTGTACCGTTTCCTTGACTCGACGGTGCGCCCGGCGATTGAAGAAGTGACGGCGGTGTTTGTCGAGAAGGGTTTGAATGTCGTGACGCAACCTGACCCCGCCAACGACAGTGTCAGCCTGGAAATCGGCCATGGCGAGGAGCGACCGTTCATCTACCAGGTGCAGATGCGCGGCTACTTCACGCCGTCATTTGCCCGTGGTGGGATGGGCTCCAAGGAGCTCAACAACCGTCGCTACTACCGGGCGGAAGTGCACTTGGCCGAGGGTAGCCAGGACTATGACTTGGTGGGCTATACCAAGGAACAGATCATCAACGACATCCTCGACCAGTACGAGCGTCACCTGCAGTTCCTGCACTTGGTGCGCTGAGGCTCAGGCCCTGAGGTACAGGGCCAGTGCCACCAGGGGCACGCCGAACACGCCACTGCCGATCACCAGTTCCGACACCAGGGGCTGGCCGGCAGTGACGCCCCCTACAGCGCCATTGACCACCGCCACCCCCAACCAGATCGCCACAAAGCTGTAGGCCAGAATGTGCCGGCTCACGCCAAGCTTCTGCCCGATCAACAGCATCAGTACCAGCAGGATCAAGCCGACGGTGATCACCAGGGTGGTGTGCATGTTCAGAGCTCCTTGCCCAGTGCGTTGTCCAGGGAATAGCGGCCAGCACCGCGAAACACCAGGTACAACGATAGCAGCGCCATCAGCACCGGGTACTCGATGCCTCGGTCGATCCACGGCCACGTCGGCCCCAGCAAGTAAGCAATGGTCAGCATCTGCACGGTCATCATGGCCGCGATCAGCCGTGTGCCCAGGCCGAGTATCAACAGCAATCCACCGACTGCTTCCAGCAAGGCCACCAGCAGGCCGATCAACTCCGCCTGCGGCAAGTGCAGGCGGTTCTGGATCAGATTGATGGAAGCCGCCATCGGATCGGCCATCGAACCATGGGCGTTGCCCAGCAATTTGGGCAGGCCGTGGGTGAGCATGATCACCCCAAAACCTGCGCGCAGCAGCGCATAGGCCAGGGGTTCGGCGTAGCGGTAAAGCGGGGCAAGTGCGGGGATCAACAAGGTTGGCATGATGGAGCTCCACAAAGAGAACATCGCTGGCCCGGATGTGTGACTTAGACCAGCCCGCCATTGGCGCGCAGGATTTGCCCATTCACCCAGCCACCGGCCGGGCTCACCAGAAACGCCACCACGCGGGCGATATCTTCCGGTTGGCCAAGGCGTTCCAGCGGCGGCATCTTGGCCATGCCCTGGATCTGCTCTTCGCTTTTGCCGTGCAGGAACAATTCGGTGGCGACCGGGCCTGGCGCCACGGCGTTGACAGTAATCCGGCGCCCGCGCATCTCTTTGGCGAACACTTGGGTCAGGGACTCCACCGCCGCCTTGCTGGCGATATACACCGCGTAACCTTGGAAGTTGAGGCCGACGGTGCTGCTGGAAAAGTTGACGATGCGTCCGCCGTCATTCAGGCGGGTGGCGGCTTCGCGCAGGGCGTTGAAGGTGCCACGGGTGTGGATATCGAAGTTCTGGTCGTAGAGTTCGTCGCTGTGCTGGGCCAGGGGCAGCGTCTTGAGGATGCCGGCGTTGTTGATCAGCACATCCACCTTGCCCAATTGCGCCTCGGTTTCGTCGAACAGGCGCTTGATGTCGGCGGGTTTGGCGACGTCGCCTTGGATCGCTATGGCTTGGTGGCCGGCCTGGCGCAGTTCCACTACCAGCTTCGACGCCTCGGTGGCGCTGCTGGCGTAGTTGATGGCCACGGCGTAGCCGTCGGCAGCGAGTTGCTTGGCGATGACGGCGCCAATGCCACGGGAGGCGCCGGTGATGATTGCTACTTGAGTCGTCATGATCTGGGTTCCTTGAACGGGGTGTGGAAGCAGATTCACATGTTTACCCAGGCCGATAAATGCGCCAGAGTTGCCTTGACTGTTCAATAATCGCCAACAATCGGCGTGTAGGAGTGCAGCGTGGATCAAGTCAAAGCCATGAAGGTCTTCGTGCGGATTTACGAGCGTTCCAGCTTCACACTGGCGGCCGATGACCTGAATCTGCCCCGTGCGACCCTGACCCACACCCTCAATCAATTCGAGGCCTGGCTCGGCACGCGCTTGTTGGAACGCAGCACCCGGCGTGTGCGCCCGACCCTCGATGGCGAGGCGTATTACCAACGTTGCGTGCAGCTGCTCGCGGAGCTGGAAGAGGCCGAGCTGGCGTTCCGCAGCGTGGCGCCCAAGGGGCGTTTGCGCGTGGACCTGCACGGCACGCTGGCCAAGTATTTTGTGGTACCGGCGCTGCCGGAGTTCATGGCGCGTTACCCGGATATCGAGCTGTCCATCAGTGAGGCGGATCGCTTTGTCGACCTGATCGCCGAGGGCGTCGATTGCGTGCTGCGTGCCGGCACCCTGGGGGATTCCGCGTTGATTGGTCGGCGCGTCGCCAACCTGCGCCAAGTGACCTGCGCGAGCCCCGCCTATCTGCGCAAATTCGGAGAACCCAAGAGCCTGGCCGAGCTGAGTGAACACCGCGCGGTGAACTACGTTTCACGCACCACGGCCAAGCTGTTTCCGTTCGAATTCATGGTCGATGGCGAGTTGCAGGAAGTGAGTATCGAAGGTGCATTGTCGGTGTTCGGCGCGGAGATTTATTCGGCCAGTGCGGTGGCCGGACTCGGCATTATCCAGTGCCCGCATTACCGCATGGCCGAGCTGATCGAGCAGGGCGTGATGCGAGAAATTCTCCAGGAAACACCGCCACCTTTGATGCCGGTATCGGTGCTGTATCCACAGAATCGACACATGTCGCCGAGGGTGCGTGTGTTCGTCGACTGGCTCGCGGAAATCTTCGAAAATGCCCGATAACCCGCGTAGTTAAAGGGTTTCATAAATTTAATTTCATCCGCCTACATCGCGTTTTGACGCGCAACTGTCATCTGGCCACTGCGTAATTGTGTGAAGCGTTTGACGCTTTCATTTCAGAACAGTGACGGAGACCGGTAACAATGAAGACGTTGATAAGCCCTATGGTGGGTGCCGCCATGGCGAGCTTTATGCTGTCCGCCCACGCCGATTTTATCGATGACAGCCACGCCGATGTGACCCTGCTCAACCGCTACCTCAACCAGCAGGGGCGTGATGTGGTGAACAGCAACGCCAAGGCCCACAGCATTCGCGATTGGGGCCAGGGGTTCGAGTTCAACTTCAAGTCCGGCTACACCGAAGGCCCGGTGGGTTTTGGCCTGGACCTGCAGGCGTTCTACGGGTTGAAGCTGGACTCCGGCGGTGACCTCAATGACAAGGAACACCAGGGTCGCTACCCCGGCAGCATGTTCCCGCTGGACAACGGCAAATCCGCCGACCAGTTCGGTGTGTTGAGCCCGACGTTCAAGATGCGTTTCGCCAAGGATGAACTGCGTGTCGGCACGCTCTACGGCAACAACCCGATACTCGCCAACACCGACGGGCGCCTGTACCAGCAGACCAACACCGGTGTGCAACTGGTGTCCAAAGACCTCAGCGACTTCACCTTCACCGGCGGCGATATCTTCAAGACCAAGATTCGCAACGAAACCGGCGACCAGGGCATGATCACCGCCGGCGGCACCAAAGAGAGCGATCGCTTCCTGTTCGGCGGTGCGGATTACACCGGCATCCAGAACACCACGGTCAGCCTGTGGTATTCCAACCTTGAGGATTACTACCAGCAGTTCTTCCTCGGTGCCAAGCGCCATGACGCGTTATCCGTGGGTGCCATCGACACCGACCTGCGTGTATTCCGCAGCCTGGGGGTGGGCGGCAACGCCGACGGTGACAAGGACTACGCCGCGAGTGGTCTGTACGGCGACGGCGTGAACAAAGGCCGCATCAACCAGACCACCGCCAGCTTGCTTGAGAGCTACAGCCTCGACGGCCACACCGTCGGCCTGGGTATCCAGAAAAACAGCGGCGACAGCGACTTCCCGTACCTGGACTCCGGCCTGAACAGCGGCGACAACCGCCAGGGCCCAGGCTCAGGCGCCGACACCCCGGCGCTGACCAACATGCAGTTGAATAAATTTCAACACGCCGGTGAGCGCACTTGGCTTGCGCAGTACAAGTATGACTTCGGTAAGCTTGGCCTCACGGGCCTGACGTTCTCCGCTGCCTATGCCCACGGCGATGACATCCGCACGGCTCAAGGCACTACCAGCGAATGGGAACGTAACGTCGCCGTGGCTTATCAAGTGCCCACCGGCACTCTCAAGGGCCTGGGTGTGACCTGGAAAAACGCCCACGCCAGCCCGGACATCAGCGGTGCCACCGTGCAAGACGAAAACCGCTTCTATGTGAGTTATGTCGTTCCACTCTGGTAGGCAATTGCTGTAGAACGGAACGGCAGACTTAAGCGATTCAGCTGGTTAAAAGGCCTGGGAATAACCTTATTCCCAGGCCTTATTTGCCGACGTCCAAGAGAGGATTCGATGACTTACATTGCTGCCGAAAACCGCTATGAATCTATTCCGTATCGCCGCGTAGGCCGCAGTGGATTGGTGCTGCCTGCACTGTCCCTGGGCCTGTGGCACAACTTTGGCGACAGCACCCCGATCGACACACAGCGCGCTCTGTTGCGCACCGCGTTCGACCTGGGCATCAACCACTTCGACCTGGCCAACAACTATGGCCCGCCCTATGGCAGCGCCGAGATCAACTTCGGCCGCTTGCTGCGCGAAGACTTCAAGCACTACCGCGACGAACTGATCATCTCCAGCAAAGCCGGCTGGGACATGTGGCCCGGCCCTTACGGCCAGGGCGGCGGCTCACGCAAGTACGTGCTGGCCAGCCTCGACCAGAGCCTGCAACGCCTGGGCGTCGACTACGTGGACATCTTCTACTCCCACCGTTTTGACGCCGACACCCCCCTGGAAGAAACCGCCAGCGCCCTCGCCACTGCCGTGCAGCAAGGCAAGGCGTTGTACATCGGGATCTCGTCCTACTCGGGCGTGAAAACCCGCGAAATCGCCGCGCTGCTCAAAGAGTGGAAAGTGCCGCTGCTGATTCACCAGCCGGCCTACAACCTGCTCAACCGCTGGGTGGAAAAAGACCTGTTGGACACCACCGAAGAGCTCGGCGCCGGGGTGATCGCGTTCACGCCGCTGGCCCAGGGTCTGCTGACCGACAAATACCTCAACGGCGTGCCGGCGGATGCACGGGTGAACCGTCCGGGTGGTGGTTCGTTGCAGGCCAAGCACCTGTCCGAAGCCAACATCGCCCACGTGCGTGCGCTGAATGAAATCGCCCAACGCCGTGGCCAGAGCCTGGCGCAACTGGCATTGGCCTGGACTCTGCGTGATCCACGGGTGACCAGTGCGCTGATCGGTGCGAGCCGGCCGGAGCAGATTATCGAGAACGTCGGGGCGTTGAAAAATCTGCATTTCAGTGCAGAAGAATTGGCGGAGATTGATCGGTTTGCGCTGGAAGGTGGGATTAACTTGTGGGAAAAGCCGTCCACTGCTGAATAATCTGACGCCACTCGATCAAATTGTGGGAGCGGGCTTGCTCGCGAATGCGGAGTGTCAGTCAACAGATGTACTGACTGATCCACCGCCTTCGCGAGCAAGCCCGCTCCCACATTTAATCCTCGGCGGGATTTAGAACGGCACATCTCCCAAAATCGTCGCCCGGTGCATCACCCGCCGCTGCGGCCGGTAATCATCCACCGCGTAATGCTGCGTCACGCGGTTATCCCAGAACGCCACATCGTTTTCCTGCCAACGCCAACGAATGGTGAACTCCGGGCGTGTCGCGTGGGCAAACAGCAGCTTCAGAATCGCCTCGCTCTCCGCCGGTTCCAGCTCGTTGATCCTGGTGGTAAACCCATCACTGACAAACAGCGACTTACGCCCACTCACCGGGTGCGTGCGCACCACCGGATGCGACAACGGCGGGTTCTTCTTGCGGGTCTCTTCCCAGCGCGCCAGGTCTTCGGCGGTGTTGCCAAAGCGCTCCAGCGGGAAGGATTTGGTGAAGTCGTGGGTCGCGGTCAGCCCGTCGAGCAGGCGCTTCAACGGCTCGGACAACGCCTCATACGCCGCAATCCCGCTGGCCCACAGCGTATCGCCGCCAAACGCCGGCAGCAGCTTGGCGCTGAGTACGGCGCCCAACGCCGGGGTGGGCAGGAAGGTCACGTCGGTGTGCCACACGGCGTTGTCACGCACGTCGGTGACGGCGGTGTCGAGGATCAGCACTTCGGGCTGTTCCGGCACATTGGGGTAGATCGGGTGGATATGCAGGTCACCAAAATTCGCCGCGAATCGCGCTTGCTGTTGCGGGTTGATCGGTTGATCGCGGAAGAACAGCACCGAGTGGGTGAGCAACGCCTGTTCAATGGCATCTCGCTCTTCAATGTTCAACGGCTGGGTGATATCGACGCCACTGATCAGGGCACCCAATGCGGTGCTGATGGGGGTAACGGTCAGGCTGCTCATGCGGTTCTCACTCAATGTGCCTGGCCATGCCACGGCACTAATTTACGCTGCAGGGCGCGCAGGCCCATTTCCATGGCGAAGGCGATCAGGGCGATGACCAGGATGCCCAGCACCACCACGTCAGTGACCAGGAACTGCGCCGCCGACTGCACCATGAAACCCAGGCCGCTGGTGGCCGCGATCAGCTCGGCGGCGACCAATGTCGACCAGCCCACGCCCAGGCCGATGCGCACGCCGGTAAGGATGTCGGGCAGCGCGCTTGGCAGGATCACATGGCGAATCAACTGGGCGCGGGTGGCGCCCAACGACTGTGCGGCGCGCAGCTTGGCCGGGTCGACCGTGCGCACACCGGTCGCGGTGGCGATGGCAATCGGCGCGAAGATCGCCAGGTAAATCAGCAGCACCTTGGACAGTTCGCCAATGCCGCACCAGATCACGATCAGCGGCAGGTAGGCCAATGGCGGGATCGGGCGGTAGAACTCGATCAGCGGGTCGAGAATGCCACGGGCGATACGGTTGGAGCCGATGGCGATCCCCACCGGCACGGCAGTCAGCACGGCAAAGCCCAAGCCCAGGCCGATACGGCTGAGGCTGGCGCCCAGGTGTTGCCAGAGGGTTGAGTCCATGTAGCCCGTGGTCGCCAGCAGCCAGCCTTTTTGCAGCACGGCAGACGGCGGCGGCAGGAACAGTGGTTCGATCAAACCGGTGGCGGTCACGGCCCACCAGATAACCAGCAACGCGACCAGGGTCAGCAGGCTGATCCAGCGCGTGCTCAAGCTGCGGCGCAGCGGGATAACGGTATGCACCACCGGCTTGGCGGCGAGTTCGTAGCTGCTCATGCGGACACCTGCCGTTGGGAGAACACTTTGCCCAGCACGTGTTCGCGGGTTTCGATAAAGCGCGGGTCGGACTTGATCGCCCGCGCCGACTCACCGGCGGCGTAGCGTTGGCCGAAGTCCAGGCTCAGGCGTTCGACGATCTGGCCAGGGTTGGGCGCCAGCAGGATCAGGTCAGTGGCGAGGAAGACCGCTTCTTCGATGTCGTGGGTAATCAGGAACACCGGCTTGGCCGTGCGCCGCCAGACTTGCAGCAGCAGCTCCTGCATCTGTTCGCGGGTGAAGGCGTCGAGGGCGCCGAAGGGTTCGTCCATCAGCAACACGCGAGGGTCGGCCGCCAGCGCGCGGGCGAGGCCGACACGTTGCTTCTGCCCACCGGAAAGTTGCCAGATGCGGCGGCTGTCGAAACCGGCCAGGTCTACCAGCGCGAGCATTTCCCGAGCGCGCACTTCACGTTGCGCCTTGGGCACACCGGCCAGCTCCAGGCCGAAGCCGACGTTGGCCAACACATCCTGCCAGGGCAGCAGGGCGTCGTCCTGGAACACCACGCCGCGTTCGGCGCTCGGGCCTTTGACCGGCACGCCATCAAGCGTAATGCGCCCGGCCGACGGTTCGACAAAGCCGGCAATCAGGTTCAACAGCGAAGTCTTGCCACTGCCGGACGGGCCGAGGGCCACCAGCAATTGCTGGGGCCCCAGGTCGATTGAAATGTCTGACAGTACCGGTTCTGTGGCGCCTGGGTACTGTGCGCTGATGCGCTCCAGTTGTAGCAAGGCCATCGCGATGAACTCCTGATCAATTAGTAATGAACTTGGCGCTGACGTACGGGGCGTAGTCCGGCAGCACGGCGTCGACCTTGCCTTGCTCCTTGAGGAACGCGGCGGTATCGGTCACGGCCTTGGTGGTCGGTGCGCCCAGCAGGGTCACTTGGTCAGCGGCCAGCGGGTAGACGTTGCCTTGCAGCAGCAGTGGGATGTCGCTGGCCTTGGCGCCGGAGAGTTTCACCAGTTTTTCGACGTTGCCTTTGTCGGCGAGCCAGGCTTGTGGGTCTTTACGGTAGGCGGCGTAGGCATCCAGGGTGACTTTGGCAAACGACGTGACGATTTCCGGGTGCTTCTCGGCAAAATCCTTACGCACGATCCAGGCATCGAAGGTAGGCGCGCCAAACTTGGCCAGTTCGCCGGAGGTGATCAGCACCTTGCCGTTTTCCTTGGCCACGCCCAGGGCAGGGTCCCAAACGTAAGTAGCGTCGATATCACCACGCTTCCAGGCGGCGATGATCGCCGGTGGTGCGAGGTTGAGGATGGTTACTTTGGACGGGTCGATGTTCCAGTGCTTCAGCGCGGCCAACAGGCTGTAGTGACCGGTGGACACGAATGGCACGGCGATTTTTTTGCCGATCAGGTCCTGCGGGCTGTTGATCCCCGAACCGTCGCGCGCTACCAGGGCTTCGGCGCCGCCGATCTGGGTGGCAACGAGGAAGGTTTCCACCGGCACTTTGCGGGTGATCGCGGCGGTCAGGGGGCTGGAACCGAGGTAGCCAATCTGCACGTCGCCGGACGCGATGGCGGCGATGATATCGGCGCCATTGTCGAATTTGCGCCAGTTGATCTTGGCGTTGGTGGCTTTTTCATAGGCGCCATCGGCCTGGGCGACTTTGGCCGGGTCCACGGTGGTCTGGTAAGCGATGGTCACATCCGCCGCCTGGGCAAACAGGCTGGCACCGGCCAGGGACAATGCGGCCAAGAGGCGCAGAGGGGTAAGCAGTTTCAAGGGGAAGCTCCTCAATCAGGCGGCCGAGGGTCGGCGTGTGAGGAGACTAAATGATCTAAGAATCCGAAAATAAATAACATTTTCGAATTAGCTTATGAGGAGAAAAATGTTGCCTGTAGTGAGCGGGCTTGCCCGCTCACCACAGTAAATTACCCCAACATTTTTTTAGTTGCTGATGGCGAGGATGCTGGCCTGGTAAGAGCCAACAAACACGTCAAAATCACCCACTTCGTTCTGCTCCAGCTCTGCCTGCTGTGCCAGCGATTTGCGTGCCAGTTCTTCAAACTGCGCTTGCTCTTCGGCCGGCAGCGGTTCGCTGCGGAAATGCTCGGCGTGCAGTTGGCTCTGGTGCAGGGAGAACTGCGCAAAGCTTTCCTTGCGCTCGGCCATCGCCGCCAACACCTGGGCCGACGGGGTCAGGGACGAATCCTTGACCTTGGCCAGTTGGGCATCCAGCGCTTGGCTGTGCTCGGTGATGCCGTGGCTTTCATCCAGCAAGGCGGCCAGTGGCGCAATCTGCTCCAGCAGCTCGGCAGCCCACTCCTTCATGTCCACAGGCTGGCCCAGACGCTGCAATTGCAGGCCGGGACGACGACCTTCCTTGACCACGCTGAGGAAGTTGGAGGTGGCGTTGCCGCACTCGTTGTCGGCGAACAGCGGGCTGTCGTTCAACGCGCAGTACAGCAGGAAGGCGTCGAGGAAACGCGACTCCGGCAGGTCGATGCCCATCGGCAGGAACGGGTTGATGTCCAGGCAGCGCACTTCGATGTACTGGATGCCACGGGCCACCAGCGCCTGGATCGGCCGTTCGCCGGTGTAGGTCACACGCTTGGGGCGGATGTTGGAGTAGTACTCGTTTTCGATCTGCAGGATGTTGGTGTTGAGCTGTACCCACTCACCGTCCTGATGGGTTCCGATTTCGACGTACGGTGCGTAGGGCGTTGCTACCGCTTCACGCAGGCTGTCGGTGTAGCTGCTCAAATCGTTGTAGCAAGGCGTGAGGCCGGCCTGGGCGTTGCTCTGGTAACCCAGGTCGCTCATGCGCAGGCTGGTTGCGTAGGGCAAGTACAGCGTGTCGGCGTCGAGTACTTCCAGCTGGTGCGAGCGACCCCGCAGGAAACCGGCGTCCAGGGCAGGGGATGCACCGAACAGGTACATCAGCAGCCAGCTGTAACGGCGGAAGTTACGAATCAGCGCGATATAGGCGGTGGACTGGTAGTCGCGGTCAGTGCCGACAAATCCTTCAGTCTCTTTAAGCAACGGCCACAGCGCTTCCGGCAACGAAAAGTTGTAGTGGATGCCAGCGATGCACTGCATGGTCTTGCCATAACGCAGGGCCAAACCCTTGCGATACACGTACTTGAGCTGTCCGATATTGGACGTGCCGTAGTAGGCAATCGGAATATCTTCCTCAGCCGGCAACGGGCACGGCATTGAGGGGCTCCACAGGTATTCGCTGCCCAGCTTGGTGTAGGCAAAGCGATGGATCTTGTCCAGGCTGCTCAGGGTATCGGCCGGGTTGGGCAGGGCGGGAGTGATGAACTCCAGCAGCGATTCCGAGTAGTCGGTGGTGATCTGTTCGTGGGTCAACGCGGCGCCCAGGGCTTCAGGGTGCGGCGTTTGCGCCAGTCGACCCTCACCGGTGACACGCAGGCATTCGCGCTCGATGCCGTGCAAGCACTGCTCTAGCAGGGAGAGGTGTTCGCGCTTGCCGAGCAGGGCCAGGCGGCGGTTGAGAAGTTCGCTCAAGTTGGATTCCTTCACGCGTCAGTCGCCCCAATATGGGGGTGGGCAGGACGGTCTACAAGGGTGAAGTTAAAACTGGCGTGATCGCCTGGTTTAGAGTCGATTTAACCCGCTCTGAATATGCCGACTTCACTCCATGAATTTGGCTACAGCGCAGCGAGAAAATTCCGACGCCGTGATTGCAGCGCCGAAATTAACTCAAATCGGGGGTGGGGAGCTATAGGACAGCGAAGGTGCCCTGTGCTTTTGCGACAAGTCTTTCGTCTTGATACACGTCTGCCTCGACCACCAGCGTGCGGCGACCGGCATGAATCACCCGGCTGGTGCACAGCACGTCACCGTCGGACACGGCGCGGATATAGTTGATCTTGCACTCGATAGTCGCGCTCTGCTGGTCGAAACCATGGGAGCTGGAACAGGCCAGTCCCATCGTAATGTCCACCAGGCTGAAAATCGCCCCGCCATGGAGCTTGCCCGCGCGGTTGCGCAGTTGCGGCTCCAGGGTCAGGGCCACCTCGGCAACGCCTTCTTCAAGGCGTTGCAGGCGGCAGCCGATCAGTTCGCTGAACGCGCTCTGGGTCAAACCGGCTGGGATTTCCATCAGCGTTTCTTCAACTGTTTGGCGTTGGCGAACAGCGAGGCCATGGCGTTGTTGCTTGGCGCTGCGGTGGCGGTTTCTTTGCGCGGTGCATTGTTCTGCGACTGGCGCGGTGCCGAACCCGGACGAGCTCCACGGGCACCGTCGATTTTCTCGCCGGGGGTGTCGCTCATGCGCATCGACAGGCCAACGCGTTTGCGCGGGATGTCGACTTCCATCACCTTGACCTTGACCACGTCGCCGGCTTTCACCGCTTCACGCGGGTCTTTGATGAACTTCTCCGAAAGCGCGGAGATATGCACCAAACCGTCCTGATGCACGCCGATGTCCACAAAGGCGCCGAAGTTGGTCACGTTGGTGACCACGCCTTCGAGGATCATGCCCAGCTCCAGATCCTTGAGGTCTTCGACGCCGTCCTGGAACTCGGCGGTCTTGAACTCGGGACGTGGGTCGCGGCCAGGTTTTTCCAGCTCTTGCAGGATGTCGGTGATGGTCGGCACACCGAAGGTTTCGTCGGTGTACTTCTTCGGATCCAGGCGTTTGAGGAACGCAGCATCGCCGATCAGCGAGCGGATATCGCGGTCGGTCTCGGCGGCGATGCGCTGCACCAGCGGGTAGGCTTCGGGGTGGACTGCGGAAGAATCCAGCGGGTTGTCGCCGTTCATTACGCGTAGGAAGCCGGCGGCTTGTTCGAAGGTTTTCTCGCCCAGGCGCGCGACCTTTTTCAGCGCTGCACGGGTTTTGAACGCGCCGTTTTCGTCACGGTGGGTCACGATATTCTGCGCCAGGGTGGCGTTGAGGCCGGAAATACGCGCCAGCAAGGCGACGGAAGCGGTGTTCACGTCCACGCCCACGGCGTTTACGCAGTCCTCGACCACCGCGTCCAGGCCTCGTGCCAGTTTCAGCTGCGACACATCGTGCTGGTACTGGCCGACACCGATGGATTTAGGGTCGATCTTCACCAGCTCGGCCAGTGGGTCCTGCAGGCGACGGGCGATAGACACTGCGCCACGGATCGACACGTCGAGGTCCGGGAACTCCTTGGAAGCCAGTTCCGAGGCCGAATATACCGAAGCGCCGGC
Source organism: Pseudomonas azotoformans (assembly GCF_001579805.1). NCBI lineage: Bacteria > Pseudomonadati > Pseudomonadota > Gammaproteobacteria > Pseudomonadales > Pseudomonadaceae > Pseudomonas > Pseudomonas azotoformans. Next base: position 1,791,010 of record NZ_CP014546.1, read on the forward strand.
CTCGGAGACCATGACCTTGGTCATTTTCATGGCTGGGTATTTCTTGATCAGCTCGGCGGCCAGCTTGTCGGTTTCACGGCTGGCGGTGCCGTTGCCGATGGCGATCAGGTCTACCGCGTGCTTGGCGCACAGGGCAGCCAGGATGGCCAGGGTCTGGTCCCATTTGTTGTGCGGCACGTGCGGGTAAACGGTGGCGTGGTCCAGCAGCTTGCCGGTGGCGTCGACCACGGCAACCTTGCAGCCGGTGCGCAGGCCCGGGTCGAGGCCCAGGGTGGCACGCGGGCCGGCCGGGGCCGACAGCAGCAGGTCGTGCAGGTTGTGGGCGAACACGTTGATCGCCTCGGTCTCGGCGCCGTCGCGCAGCTCGCCCAGCAGATCGGTTTCCAGGTGGGTGTAGAGCTTGACCTTCCAGGTCCAGCGCACCACTTCACCGAGCCACTTGTCCGCAGGACGGTTCTGATTCTGGATGCCGAATTGTTGACCGATCATGCCTTCGCACGGGTGCATGGTGCCCGGCAATTCGTCGCCGACCTTCAGCGCGGAGCTGAGAATGCCTTCGTTGCGGCCACGGAAAATGGCGAGCGCACGGTGGGACGGCATGCTTTTCAGCGGTTCGTCGTGTTCGAAGTAATCGCGGAACTTGGCGCCTTCCTCCTCTTTGCCGGCGATGACGCGGGCACTGAGAATGGCTTCCTGTTTCAAGTAAGTGCGCAGTTTTTCCAGCAGGCTGGCGTCTTCGGCGAAGCGCTCCATGAGGATGTACTTGGCGCCTTCGAGGGCGGCCTTGACGTCCGCGACGCCTTTTTCGGCGTCGATGAAGCGGGCGGCTTCGGTGTCCGGGGTCAGCGACGGGTCGTTGAACAGACCGTCGGCCAACTCGCCCAGGCCGGCTTCCAGGGCGATCTGGCCCTTGGTGCGGCGCTTCTGCTTGTACGGCAGGTAGAGGTCTTCGAGGCGGGTCTTGGTGTCGGCGAGCTTGATGTCGCGCTCAAGCTGTGGAGTCAACTTGCCTTGTTCCTCGATGCTGGCGAGGATGCTGATGCGCCGTTCGTCGAGTTCTCGCAGGTAGCGCAGACGCTCTTCCAGGTGACGCAGTTGGATGTCGTCGAGGCTGCCGGTCACTTCTTTACGGTAACGGGCGATGAAAGGCACCGTGGAGCCTTCATCCAGTAGAGCGACGGCCGCTTCGACCTGTTGTGGGCGTACACCGAGTTCCTCGGCGATGCGGCTGTTGATGCTGTCCATAAAACCACCTGAAATTCTGAAAAGCAGCTCGCAGGCCCGGAAAACAAGGCCCTGGGAGGCTGGTTGAGCGGCCCGACTGGCGCCGCTGCCTGGGTCAATAGGCAGCCTATTGACCCTCGAAATCGAAAAAATCACACAAGCGGGTAAAAAAAGCCTCGGCAGCAAACGGTAACGATCTGAAGTTGCCCTGCACGACGGCGCCGCATTATAACCAGCGTTCTGTCCTTGGGGGGGATTGCGCCAACGGTTGTAGGGCGCGGGTTCGCTGGCAGTTGAGGAAAAATCTGCTAACAATGCACACGGTGCGTATAACGGCAGCTAGGCCATAATGCGCGCCGAGATAAGAGGAGCATCTAATGAGCAGCACTGCACAAACTGCTGAAGGCGAAAAAATTCTCATCGTTGACGACGACCCGGGGCTGAGCAGCCTGCTGGAGCGCTTCTTCAACTCCAAGGGCTACCGTGCCCGCGCGGTGCCGAACACCGAGCAGATGGACCGCCTGCTGGGGCGTGAAGTCTTCAACCTGGTCGTACTCGACCTGATGCTGCCCGGCGAAGACGGCCTGACCGCCTGCAAACGCCTGCGCGGCGCGAACAACCAGATTCCCATCATCATGCTCACCGCCAAGGGCGATGAGCTGAGCCGCATCAAGGGCCTCGAGCTGGGCGCTGATGACTACCTGGCCAAGCCGTTCAACCCCGACGAGCTGATGGCTCGGGTCAAAGCCGTATTGCGTCGCCAGGCACCGCCGGTTCCAGGTGCCCCAGGCAGCGAAGACGAGAGTGTCACCTTTGGCGACTACGAACTGTCGCTGGCGACCCGTGAGCTCAAGCGTGGCGATGAAGTGCACATGCTTACCACGGGTGAATTTGCTGTGCTCAAGGCCCTGGTGATGAACGCTCGCCAGCCGTTGACCCGCGACAAGCTGATGAACCTGGCCCGTGGCCGGGAATGGGACGCTCTGGAGCGCTCCATCGACGTGCAGATTTCCCGTCTGCGCCGGATGATCGAGCCGGATCCATCCAAGCCACGGTACATCCAGACGGTATGGGGCGTGGGTTATGTGTTTGTGCCGGACGGCAATAAAACCAGTTGACCGGTGATTTGCAGGGGCGGGCATCCTGGCGTTTGACTCCATGAGGGTCGACGGGATGTCCGGCGTCTGCAATTCTGCGAGCGCCGCTCGTTTCTGCAAGGTATCTAGCAGTCTTCTATGAAAACCCCGCTGTGGTTCCCCCAAAGTTTTTTCTCCCGCACCCTTTGGCTGGTGCTGATCGTCGTTCTGTTTTCCAAGGCACTCACACTGGTTTATCTGTTGATGAACGAGGACGTGCTGGTGGACCGGCAATACAGCCACGGTGTCGCCTTGACGCTGCGCGCCTATTGGGCGGCAGACCCGGAGAACCGCGAGAAGATCGCCAAGGCCGCGACCCTGGTGCGCGTCGCCGGTGCAGGTGTGCCGGAGGGCGAGCAGCATTGGCCCTACAGTGAGATCTACCAACGCCAGATGCAGGCAGAACTGGGTGAAGACACTGAGGTGCGGCTGCGTATGCATGTGTCGCCAGCGTTGTGGGTGCGCGCGCCAAGCCTGGGCGAAGATTGGTTGAAAGTACCGCTGTACCCGCACCCGCTGCGGGGGCAGAAGATTTGGAACGTATTGGGTTGGTTCCTGGCGATCGGTCTGCTTTCAACGGCCTCAGCGTGGATTTTCGTGCGCCAGCTCAACCAGCCGCTTAAACGCCTTGTGTTTGCCGCCCGTCAATTGGGCCAGGGGCGCAGCGTGCGTCTTCCGGTCAGCGATACGCCGAGTGAGATGACCGAGGTGTACGGCGCGTTCAACCAGATGGCGGAAGACGTCGAACAGGCCGGGCGCGAACGCGAGTTGATGCTGGCGGGGGTGTCCCATGACCTGCGCACACCGTTGACGCGATTGCGCTTGTCTCTGGAGCTAATGGGCAACCATAGCGACCTCACTGACGACATGGTCCGCGACATTGAGGACATGGACGCGATCCTCGACCAGTTCCTGGCGTTTATCCGCGATGGCCGTGATGAAGTGGTTGAGGAGGTCGACCTGACGGACCTGGTGCGTGAGGTGGTCGCGCCCTACAACCAGAACGGTGAGCAGGTACGTATGCGCCTGGAGCCGATCCAGCCGTTTGCGTTGCGTAGAGTGTCGATGAAGCGCCTGTTGAACAACCTGATCGGCAACGCCTTGCATCACGCCGGTTCCGATGTGGAAGTGGCGGCCTATGTGTCCGGCGACAGTGCTGCGCCTTATGTGGTGCTGAGCGTGATGGACCGGGGCGCAGGCATCGACCCGGACGAGTTGGAAGGCATCTTCAACCCGTTCACCCGTGGCGACCGTGCCCGGGGTGGCAAAGGCACAGGGCTAGGGTTGGCGATTGTGCGGCGGATTGCCTCGATGCATGGCGGCAATGTTGAGTTGCGCAACCGAGAAGAGGGTGGCCTGGAGGCGCGGGTGCGGTTGCCGCTTGGGTTGATGTTGCCTAGAGATGCGGTCTAGAAACAGCTGCAACCACCAAGCTTAAAGCTGCAAGAGAAAAACGGATCGCTTTTGCCTCTCTTGCAGCCTATAGCTTGAAGCTACAATCTGCTTCTCTAGCCCTTGCCCTTGGTCCTCGTCATATTCGGCCCACCATTCTTCTCCAGATGCTGAATGATGATCCCCGCCACATCCTTCCCGGTGGTGGTTTCAATGCCTTCCAGGCCCGGTGACGAGTTCACCTCCATCACCAGCGGCCCGTGATTGGAGCGCAGGATATCCACACCCGCCACACTCAACCCCATCACCTTGGCGGCCCGCAGTGCCGTCATGCGTTCTTCCGGCGTGATCTTGATCAGGCTGGCGCTGCCGCCACGGTGCAGGTTGGAGCGGAACTCCCCCGGCTTGGCCTGGCGCTTCATCGCCGCAATCACCTTGTCGCCCACCACGAAGCAGCGGATATCCGCACCGCCGGCTTCCTTGATGTATTCCTGCACCATGATGTTCTGCTTGAGGCCCATGAACGCCTCGATCACGGATTCGGCCGCTGTCGCGGTTTCACACAGCACCACGCCGATACCCTGGGTGCCTTCCAGCACCTTGATCACCAGCGGCGCGCCGTTGACCATGTCGATCAGATCGGGGATGTCGTCGGGGGAGTGGGCAAAGCCCGTCACCGGCAGGCCGATACCCCTGCGCGACAACAGTTGCAGCGAGCGCAGCTTGTCCCGTGAACGGGCAATGGCGACCGACTCGTTGAGGGGAAACACCCCCATCATTTCGAACTGGCGCAACACCGCGCAGCCATAGAACGTCACCGAGGCGCCGATGCGTGGGATCACCGCATCAAACCCCTCCAGCGGCTTGCCCCGGTAGTGGATCTGCGGCTTGTGGCTGGCAATGTTCATATAGGCACGCAACGTGTCGATCACCACCATTTCGTGGCCACGTTCGGTGCCGGCCTCAACCAGGCGGCGGGTGGAATACAGACGCGGGTTTCGCGACAGCACAGCAATCTTCATGCAGCACCTGGGACAGAAAGAGTAGAGACCGGGAACACCGGCTTGTCTTGAACGTACTTGATGCCGGGATTGACCACCAGTTGGCCGTCAATCAAGGCTTTGGAACCCAGCAACAGTCGGTAACGCATGGCTTTGCGGCAGGCCAGGGTAAATTCCACCCGCCATACCCGATCACCCAGCGCCAACGTGGTGCTGATGACATAGCGCACCTGCGCATGGCCGTTGGAGCTCTTGATGGTTTTCATCGTCACCAGGGGCGCTTCGCAGCGGCGGTGACGCAGTTGCACAACGCTGCCCAGGTGCGCGGTAAAGCGCACCCACTTCTCACCGTCGCGCTCAAACGGCTCGATATCGGTAGCGTGCAGGCTTGAGGTGCTGGCACCGGTGTCGATCTTTGCGCGCAGGCCCTGCCACTCCCAAGTCGGGAAGTGCCACCCACTCACGCAGACCCACAACGGTCAAATGGTCAAATGTCTTCAATATGGATAACCGGCATTTCAGAAATGTTTCGTAGTTGTCGAGGACAGTAACGTCCAACGGCTCACGGAGTGTGACAATCCCTTGCCATCACTGAGGCTAGGTGCCGAATTCGCGGTATTCACGCAGAATAATCGGCAAATGGCGACAGATATCTCTCAAGCTTCAATAATCAGTGAGTGCTTGGGCAAGGCACGCAAAACTCGAGGTGTCTGGCGTATCTTAGGTGAGCCTTGAGGTTTATGCGTCGAAGGGTTCCAAGAGTAAGGTTGCGACATTTTTCAGAGCGAGGAATTCAAGTGGCTCAAAAGCAGGAAGAGGAAGAAAAGGTCCGATTGGACAAGTGGCTGTGGGCCGCGCGTTTCTATAAAACCCGTGCCTTGGCCAAGGCCGCTATTGAGAGCGGCAAGGTGCACCATCGCGGCGAGCGCTGCAAGCCGGGCAAGGAGCCGCGTGTCGGCGATGAGTTCCAGATTCGTGTCGGGTTTGATGAAAAGACGGTCGTGGTTCAGGCGCTTTCCATCGTGCGCCGTGGTGCGCCTGAAGCGCAGGCGTTGTACACCGAGACCGAAGCCAGCATCGCCAAGCGTGAAAATGCGGCCGCGATGCGCAAGGCGGGCGCCACGGGCATGACCACCGATGGCAAACCGAGCAAGAAGCAGCGCCGCGACCTGTTCAAGTTTCGCGGCAGTGGCAATGATGATTGACGGCGACAGTGGGGGAGCAAGCTCCCTCACCCTTGGCCATCACGTTGGGCGAACCACACTCAGTCGACTGATCAGCGGCATGTGCTGAAGCAGGCCGAACACCGGTGCGGTCACCCGCAACAACCCGCTCGAAACCTTCGCCGCAAACGGCGTGTAATACCCCCATCCCAATGCCAACAGTGCCAGCAACACCCCACCGATGTAATCGTCCTGGCCCCAATGCGCCCCCGCCACCAGGCGCGGCATCATGAACAGCAGCGCCAGGCCCCAGATCACCAGCACCTGACCAATGCGCTTGGCGAACACCGTCATGAACATCCCCCAGATCAACAGCACCGACGCGTGATCCCCTGGAAAACTCTGGCTCGAACGGTCCTTCAATTCCCAGGTCTTCTCCAGCCCCGGGAAGTAGTCGCTCATCTGGATCGCGCCACTGATCACCATCGACGGGCTGCTGTGTTGCCAACCCATGTGCGCCGCGAACTTGGAAAACAGCATGCGGATAAACAGCAACAGCAGCAGAATGCCGACAAAACCTAACAATGCCTGGCGCACCTGCACGGCCTTGAATACCCAGTCGCCGCGAATCAGCAGCGTCAGCAGAATCACGCCGACCACCGCATCGAACGGCCGCAAACTGGCTACCGCCCACACGTGCAGCCAGGTCAAGTTGCTGGCCAGCGGGTCATTGAGCAGATGAAACAGCCACTCGTCGAAAAGCACACACAGCATCTGGCCCGTGGGCCACAGCCAAAAACACAGCAGTGCGATAGCGAGTAGATTGCAAAAGGCCCATCGCCCGAGGTTCCACTTGGCTTGGAACAAACCCGGATTGTTCATAAACTGTCCCCCACGGCTCTAAAAAACCGCACCAAAACGGTGCTAAAGCGTTTAATTCTATAAACCTTGTAATCAATTTGTCATCAATTCAGATACCCAGACCTATGACTGATCTACCGGATACCGACTTCACCCAACGCTTCATCTTTGACGAGAGCGACGCCCGCGGCGAGCTGGTCTCGCTGGAGCGCAGCTATGCCGAAGTCCTCGCCAAGCACCCCTATCCGGAGCCGGTCGCGCAACTGCTCGGGGAGCTGATGGCAGCGGCGGCGCTGCTGGTGGGTACCATGAAATTCGACGGGCTGCTGATCCTGCAGGCACGTTCCGAAGGCCCCGTGCCGATGCTGATGATCGAGTGCTCCAGCGAGCGCGAAATCCGTGGTTTGGCCCGTTACGAGGCCGACCAGATTGCCCCGGACGCCACCTTGTCCGACCTGATGGCCAACGGCGTGCTGGCGATCACCGTCGACCCCACCGAAGGCCAGCGCTACCAGGGCATCGTCGACCTGGACGGCGAAACCCTGTCGGACTGTTTCACCAACTACTTCGTGATGTCCCAGCAGGTCGGCACCAAGTTCTGGCTCAACGCTGACGGCAAACGCGCCCGCGGCATGCTGTTGCAGCAATTGCCACCAGATCGCATCAAGGACGAAGACGAGCGCACCGACAGCTGGCGCAAGCTGACGGCCCTGGCCGGCACCCTCACCGCTGAAGAGCAACTGGGCCTCGACAACGAAACCATCCTGCATCGCCTGTACCACGAAGAAGCCGTGCGACTGTTTGACGCACAAGGCCTTCACTTCAATTGCAGTTGCTCGCGCGAGCGCTCGGCCAATGCCTTGGTCAGCCTCGGCCTGGAAGATGCGCAAAACCTGGTGGTAGAGCACGGCGGGCACATCGAGATCGACTGCCAGTTCTGCAACGAGCGCTACCTGTTCGATGCGGCCGATGTCGCCCAATTGTTCGCCGGCGCAGGCATCGACACCCCTTCCGACACCCGCCACTAAAACGTTTAAGCACAGGTAAATCACCTGACAAACGCCGGATTAGCGCAGTTCTGACGGGAGGGCCCTACTCTTTTTGGGCTTTTCTGGCATAATCCGGCCCACTTTTTTCGCGGTAGTAGTGCGCAACTTTCTACTACAAAACGTTTGGAGCACTCGGCCATAGGCCGACGGGGAACCTCATGACGCAAGCCAACAACGCCGTATACACCGATCTGAGTGTTGACGATCTGGTTAAAGAAGCCCTGCAGCGTGGTGAAGGCGTGCTCGCCGATACTGGCGCGCTGGTCGTCGAAACCGGTCACCGTACTGGCCGTTCGCCGGTCGATCGTTTCATCGTTGAAGAGCCTTCCACCCAGGCTTCCATCGCCTGGGGCCCGATCAACCGCAAGTTCCCGGCCGACAAGTTCGATGCCCTGTGGGCTCGCGTCGAGGCCTTCAACAACGCGCAAGAGCATTTCGTTTCCCATGTTCACGTAGGGGCTGCCGAAGACCACTACCTGGCCGTGAAAATGACCACTCAGACTGCCTGGCAGAACCTGTTCGGTCGTTGCCTGTTCATCAACCCGGCCCAGTACAACCCGGCCGGTCGTGAAGAGTGGCAAGTGCTCAACGTGGCCAACTTCGAATGCGTGCCAGAGCGTGACGGCACCAACTCCGACGGTTGCGTGATCCTCAACTTCGCCCAGAAAAAAGTGCTGATCGCCGGCATGCGTTACGCCGGTGAGATGAAGAAAGCCATGTTCTCGGTGCAGAACTTCCTGCTGCCGGCTTCCGACGTGCTGCCAATGCACTGCGCCGCCAACATCGGCGAAGCAGGCGACGTGACCCTGTTCTTCGGTCTGTCGGGCACCGGCAAAACCACCTTGTCCGCCGACGAAAGCCGTTACCTGATCGGTGACGACGAACACGGCTGGGGCGAAGGCGTGGTGTTCAACATTGAAGGCGGTTGCTATGCCAAGTGCATCGACCTGTCCGAGAAGAACGAGCCGGTCATCTGGAAAGCCATCAAGCACGGCGCCGTGCTGGAAAACGTGGTGATCGACGAGGCCAAGCACGCCGACTACACCAACGTCAGCCTGACCCAGAACAGCCGCGCGGCCTACCCGCTGGAGCACGTTGCCAAGCGTTCCGAGAAGAACCTGGGCGGCGAGCCAAACGCGGTAATCTTCCTGACCTGCGACCTGACCGGCGTACTGCCGCCTGTGTCGATCCTCAGCGAAGAACAAGCGGCCTACCACTTCCTGTCCGGCTACACCGCACTGGTGGGCTCGACCGAAATGGGTTCCGGCGGCGGCATCAAGTCGACCTTCTCCACCTGCTTCGGCGCACCGTTCTTCCCGCGCCCGGCTGGCGAATACGCAGAGCTGCTGATCAAGCGCATCCGCGGCTTCGGCTCCAAGGTCTACCTGGTCAACACCGGCTGGACCGGCGGCGGCTACGGCGTCGGCAACCGCTTCAACATCCCGACCACTCGCGGCGTCATCGCAGCGATCCAGAGCGGCGCGTTGATCGGTGCCGAAACCGAACACCTAGACACCATCAACCTCGACGTGCCACTGGCCGTACCGGGCGTTGAAACCGGCCTGTTGAACCCACGTAACACCTGGGCTGACAAGGCTGCCTACGACGAAGCGGCGAAGGCACTGGCGGGTCTGTTCATCGAGAACTTCAAGAAGTTTGAAGTGAGCGATGCGATCAAGGCTGCGGGTCCTAAGTTGTAAGATTCGAGCGTTGTGAAAAAGCCGCCTCTTGCAGGCGGCTTTTTTGTGCGCGAACGCTTAGTCGGCGATGTGCAGAACCACCGCGCCGACCAGTACCAGCACAACCCCCACCACCTGCACCACCGACAACCGCTCCTTGAAAAACACAAACCCCAAAATCGCTGCAATCCCGCCTGACAACGTACTGATCACCGTCACCACCGACACCGACCCCGCCATCGCCCCCCAGGAAAACGCCGAGAACCCACCCAGGTTCATCAAGCTTGCACCGGTCAGCGTTGCGCAGTTTTTCAGCGGTGGGATTTTCAGGCCGTCCTTGATCTTCAGCACCATCACCACCAATACGCAGAGCCCCACCAGGTAACCGAGCCACAGCGTGGTGATCGGTCCCAGCGCGGGCAGTGTGTAGCGGCCTTGCAGCCAGAAGCTGGTGCCGTACAGCAAGGCGGCGAGCATGGCGTAGGCGATCGACTGGCGAGGGTTGTTGTGGGGGACGCCGTTGTCTTTATGAATGCTGGAGAGGATCACGCCGATCACGCACACGGCGATGCAGCCCAGTTGCGTCAGGCTGATGTGCTCGCCGCTGGCCCAGGACAGCAAGGTGGTCACCACGCCGTAGGACGTCACCAGCGGCGCGACGATGGCGGCTTTGCCAAGGGCGAAGGCCTTGGACAGCGCCAGGGCGCCGGAGACGGTGAGCAGGGCGGCGGCGACGCCCAGCAGCCACACGCTCAGCGGGGCGTCGAGGGATTTGAGCAGCAAGCTTGGGAGAATGACCAGCAGCACAGTCATGATCAGGAAGCCGAGCGCTTGGCCGAAATACACCGCGCGTTTAACGCCCACGGCTCTGGCGTTGAGGCCCACGAGAAAATCCGTACCACCCCAGAGCAGGGCGGACAGCAGGCCCATTGTTACGTCCATGTAAGGTCCTTAGTGTTTCAGCTCAGGTTTTCCAGCGTCTGCGTGTCCCAGCTTTGAGTCTTGATGGCCAGGTAGAGCATGCCGAGGGTCAGCGGCACTTTTTCGCCGCGCCCCTTGGCGCGGCGTTTGAGAAACACATCGAACACCGGCGGGTTGAAGTAACGATAAGTGTCGAAGTCGCCCAGGTCGAGCGCGAATTCCTGCTCCAGGGCTTCCATCAGTTGCTTGGCCTCACTGCCGTCGCAGCCGAGGTCGAAGTTGATCGAGGTTTGCAGGCGGATCGTCTTGTGTTTGGGCAGGCCGATTTCTTCGTGCAGCAGTTGCAGGAGTTGCTGCATGACGGGGTCTTCGGGGAAGTTGGGCGCGAGGTTCATGGTGGGGGCACGCAGGAGTGGGTGATTAGCTTTTACTTTGCAATAGATATTCTGTGTGCTCAATAACCCAATGCCTGTTACAAACACCGCTATAGGCAGACTTTCAAGCTGCGCTTCTCTCATCCATGAGGTGGCATGCAACAGAAGTATTGGGCCGGTTACCAAGAGGCAGAGCCCAACCCATCTTCTGAGTACGGGCGACTTTATTGCCCTGTCGATTATGGTAACCAGTGCGAGGAGGAGGGGCAGATAGATCCACTGGGTGTATTCGCTCATCGTCTTGGCCGCTCTGGAGCTGTAGAGCTCTCGCCGATATGTTGAGTCCTTTCGATGTTCAAAGGTATTTGCCGGGGGCTGTTGAAAGGGCGCTAGTTTCAGTCAGAGAAAGGTGAGTTTTGTAGAGGGGCGGGCAGGAGTTTTAAGCAGTTTCGGAAGGGGATGTCGAAGCGTTTGGAGGTTTCTTACAGGGCTTTCCGGGATTTGCGGCTTGCAGTGACTTAACAGCGAAACAGGTGAGTGGTGTGCGGCGAGCTGGCATGTGGTCAGTTGCCAACAGGCCGACTCACACACCGCTCAAAAATCGCCTCCAACCCCCGGTAATCACACGCCACCGCATCAATATTCGCCGGTATCCACGCCGCGTGTTTCACCAGCCACCAGTTCACCGAAAACCCGGCGTTGACGATGATCTGTTCGAACAAGATCCGTTGCGCCCGGCCGTTGCCTTCGCGGAAGGGGTGGATAACGTTGAGGTCGCCGTAGGCCTCGGCAATCTGTGTGATCAGCTCAGCCTGACTCACACCCACATACCAGTTCGCCTCTTGCATGCGCCGGATGATCTTCGCCGCTTCCGGCGGGATGCGTTCCGGGGTGCAGAACAGGGTGTCGCCTTTCTGGATGTTGACGCTGCGCAATTCGCCGGCCCAGTCGTAGAGGTCGCTGAACAGGGTGCGGTGGATGTGTTGCAGGCGGTCGAGGTCATAGGGCGGAGGGAAGAGCGGGAGGTTGCCTACGGCGATTTCGGATAATTCCCGCTCGGCTTGGTGCAAGCGGGCCTCGTCGTGCAAATCGAGGCGGTTGCGCAGCACGCTACTACCGGGATAGCAGTACGGATCCTGGCCCACCCCATATTTGTCGAGCATCAGCGTGGCGTGTTGCGGTACTTGGCGAGGACGGCTTCGCGGGTCGGCAGGGGTTTGTCGACGTCGGCGGGTTGGGTGTCGAACCCTTCCAGGCGCAGGCTGGCCAGGTAATTGGAACGGCGGATCTTGTGGTAGTGATCCTGTTTTTGCTCAAACGTCGGTTCGCTCATGGCAGCGTACTCCTGGGTAGCAAGGCTTTATTGTAGCGCAATGCTTCAGAGGGTAGGCCGGAGAAAAAATCACATCAACGCGTCCCAGTGGGGGCATTGTCTGTTTGCGCAATGGCTACGGGACGCGAGGCTGCGTCGAGGTCCATCAACCCTCGGCCATAGGCTTCGCTGTTGGCGTAGACACCCGTTCGATTCGCCGTACTGAGCAGGCGCTCACGCACTTGTTGCGGTGTCATCTCGGGAAAGCGACTCTGCAATGCCGCCAAGGCACCACTGACCAACGCCGCGGCCGGCGAGGTGCCGGCGGTGGGTCCGTAGCTGCCATCCTTGTTGGTGGTCAGCAACCCAGCAGCACCATCGCCTCCTGGCACCGCGATGCACCAGCGTGCCGCGAGGCCGCAATAATTGGATTTGAGATTGATGGCCGTGCCGTCGTTCTTGAGGGCCATGACGGCAATCCAGCCTTTCTCCAGTTCCGGAACCAGCGCGGGTAGGCCGGGTTCGGCGAGTGGCTCACGCTTGACCTCGTTACCTGTTGAAAAGACGAATACAGCCCCTTCGCCCACTAGCTTTTTTGCCACGCCCAACGAGTCACCCATCAGGCGTTCGTAGATGGGAACCTCGTTGGTGTTGGCTTCAATGGGGTTCGCCCATGAGTTACTGAAAATGCGTGCCCCTTTGCTATAGGCCAGCTCCCAGGCCTGGGCGATTTCACTGTCGAAGTAGAACGGCTCCTTATCATCACCGAAACGCATGGGGATCAACTGGGCGTTGAAGGCGATGCCGTGGATGCCCTGGTCATTCTTGTTGGCGGCGAGAATGCCGGCCATCTGGGTGCCGTGGCCCTTGATGTCGAGGGTGCCGGGCTGCTGTGTCACAAAGTCATAGCCCGGATCGGCTACACGGCCGTAGAACTCGGGCAATGCCTGGTTGAGCCCAGAGTCGATCAGCGCGACTTTAACGCCCTGGCCAGTGCCACCCCGCGCGTAGAGGGAGGAGGCTTTGACAATGGGCAGGGCTTTTTGCTCGAAGTATTCGGGTGTTTCAAAACGCTGTGTATCCGGTTCGGCAGGTATTGGGGCGGGGGCATTTGCACAGCCCAGCAGCAATAACGACAGCGTGAACACGACGAGGTGTTGCAGTGAAAACAGTGTGCATCGAGACATCCACGACTCCTTGTCGGGGGTAGGTGATCTGGCGTGTTACTGTCTGCGTTTTTGCGCGGGCTTGCTGGTTTTCTCTGTATCAGTTTGTAGCGTTTATCCCCGACCTTTTCTTGATCGCTGATCTATGTTTTTGATTCCTTCAGCGGTCAACGGAGTGACAGCCTATGCACGACACCCTCCAGCAGGTTTTTGGTTATCCACAGTTTCGCCTGGGTCAGGAAGAGACGGTCAGCGCCGTGCTGGCCGGCCGTTCGGCAGCGGCTATTTTTCCAACGGGGTCGGGCAAGTCCCTGTGTTATCAGCTGTCGGCGGTGCTGCTGCCGCACCTGACGCTGGTGGTGTCACCGCTGTTGGCGCTGATGCAGGACCAACTGGGTTTCTTGCAGCGCCACGGTATTTCGGCGGGCAGTATCGATTCGGCCCAGAGCCGCGAGGACGCCAATGACGTGATGGCCCGCGCGCGTTCCGGCGAGTTGAAGATCCTGATGATTTCTGTTGAGCGCCTGAAGAACGAGCGCTTTCGTAACTTCCTGCAAAGCGTGCAGATCTCGCTGTTGGTGGTGGACGAGGCGCACTGTATTTCCGAGTGGGGCCACAACTTCCGTCCGGACTATTTGAAGCTGCCGGACTACCAGCGTCAGTTCAATATCCCACAAGCGCTGCTGTTGACGGCTACAGCGACGCCCAAGGTGATTGCCGACATGCAGGCGAAGTTCGCCATTGCACCGGACGATGTGGTCACCACGGGCTTTTACCGGCCCAATCTCAACCTGTTGGTGGAGCCGGTCAGCGGTGCGGACAAGCGTCGACGGTTGGTGCAATGGATGGGCGAGCGTGCCGATCAGCCGAGCATCGTCTACGTCACCCTGCAGAAAACCGCCGAGCAGATTGCCGAGCATTTGAACCGCAACGGCATCCAGGCCGAGGCCTATCACGCCGGTTTGCCTCACGATAAACGCGAGGGTATCCAGCAGCGTTTCATGGGCGGGCGCTCCAATTGCATCGTCGCCACCATCGCGTTTGGCATGGGCATCGACAAAAGTGATATCCGCAATGTGGTGCACTTCGACCTGCCCAAGTCCATCGAGAACTACAGCCAGGAAATCGGCCGCGCGGGGCGTGATGGGCAACCGTCCGATTGCCTGGTATTGGCCAACCGCGACAGCCTCAATGTGCTGGAAAACTTCGTGTACGGCGATACACCGGAGCAGGAGGGCATTCGCCGGGTGCTCGACGAGTTGCAGGCCGCGCGAGGCGATGGGCAGTGGGAGTTTTTGCTCAGGTCTTTGTCGGACCACAGCAACATCCGCGAGCTGCCGTTGAAGACGCTGCTGGTGCAGTTGGAGCTCAAGGGCGTGATTGCGCCGCGTTATGCGTTTTATGCCGAGTACCGTTTCAAGTACCTGATCGAACCCGAGGCTTTGCTCGCGCGTTTTACGGGTGAGCGGCAGCAGTTTGTCGCGGCGATCATCCAGGTGTGCAAGCGGGCCAAGACTTGGGCGACGGTGGATTTCGACGCGCTTTATCAACAGCACAATGCCGAGCGTAGCCGGGTGGTGAAAGCGCTGGACTACTTCCAGGAGCAAGGCCTGATCGAGCTTGAGAGCAAGCAGATGACCGAGGTCTACAGCTTGCTTGATACCGAGTTTGACCCTGATGTCATGAGCAAAGAGTTATACACAGGCTTCAAGCAGCATGAGGTAGGTGAGGTCGCACGGATTCACGCCATGCTCGATCTGTTCGCCACCGAACACTGCCTGGGTCAACGCCTGGCGCAGTATTTCGGCGATGAAAACGCGCCCCAGCGTTGCGGGCATTGCTCGGTGTGCCACGGCCATGTTGCGCACCTTCCGCCGCCGCCAGGTTTGCCGCCGCTTGTGGATAAAAACTTCATGGGGCTGTGCGGTGATTTTATCCACAGGCATCATGAACACACCGGCCACTTGCCTGGGGCGGAACGCCTGACGCGTTTCCTTGGCGGCATCAGCGTGCCGTTGTTTACCAAGTTGAAAGCACGGGGCATTCCGGGTTTTGCTGCGTTGGAGGATTATCCGTACGCCGAGGTCCGCGAGTGGGCCCAGGCCCATCTGAATGACCTGTAAACCCATTTCACGAGACTTGCCCATGTCTGATTCAGTGCCACAACGCGCCGATTACCCGCACTTCCAGCCGATCATTACGCGCTGGCACGACAACGATGTGTATGGTCATGTGAACAACGTGACGTACTACAGCTTTTTCGACACGGCGGTGAATACCTACCTGATTGAGCAAGGTGGGCTGGATATTCATGACGGTGAAGTGGTGGGATTCGTGGTGAGTTCGGCGTGCGATTATTTCGCGTCGATTGCCTTTCCCGAACGCATCGAGATCGGCTTGCGGGTAGGCAAGCTGGGCAATAGCTCAGTGCAGTACGAATTGGCGGTGTTCAAGCAGGGCGAAGAAGAGGCCTGTGCGGCGGGGCGCTTTGTGCATGTGTTTGTGGAGCGGGGTTCGAACCAGCCGGTGACGATTCCGGGGATGTTGCGCGAGGCGTTGCAGCGGTTGGTGGTGTAGGCGCGAACGCCTACACCCTCAGGCCTTAGCGGTGACGGTAGTGATGCTTGTTCTTGCGATGGCCATAGGCATGACCGCGGCCACGGTGATCATCGCGGTCATAGCGACGGTTATCACGCCCACGGGAGCGACGATCATCGTCATCGCTCTTGTTGCCCATGTAGTTACCCAACGCGCCACCAGCACCGCCGCCGGCCGCTGAGCCGATCAGTGCGCCAGTGCTGCCGCCGACACTGCGGCCCACCACGTTGCCACCGGCCGCGCCCAAGGCGCCACCAATGGCCGCTTCGCCACGGCTGCGTTTGTCCGCACCCACCGCGCTGCCGCCTGCGCCGCCCAGGGCTGCGCCGATGGTCGAGCCGGTGTTGCCGCCGATCGACTGGCCGACTACCGAACCTAGAACCCCGCCCAATGCGCCGCCCACACCGGCTTCGGTGGTGCCACCGGCCATGGCTGCGCCACTGACCAGGCCAAGGGACAACAAGAGAATCGAGGAGAACTTCATTAGGGGAGACCTCAAGGGGATGACGGCGCGATCCTGAGGCTGTATCGGGGTGGTGACAATAGAAATCCGACCAGTAACACGAGTTGTACACAATTCGCTAAGTTACTGTTTTTGTTGGGGAACTTAAGTCGTTTTTGTGAGTCTTTAACTACTTCGGAATGGCCGCTTTTATGCAAAAGCGGCCTTTTTTGTGCCCGGGATTCCTGTGGCGAGCGGGCTTGCCCCGCGTTGGGCTGCGAAGCAGTCCTGAAACAGGCCACGGATTCTTTCAGTCAGACTGCGGCGGTTTTATTGGGCGGCTGCGCCCCCCAACGCGGGGCAAGCCCGCTCGCCACAACAGCCAGCTCACTACAACAAACCTGCCCAGCGCAACAGTCTTGATCAGGCCGAACGAGCCATGATCAGGCCATTGTCACTCGCCGCTTCCAAACGAATCGCCACGAACTTCGACGTCGGCGTATGGCTGCCATCCCCCGTGCTTTCCAGCGGCACCAGTGGGTTCACTTCCGGGTAATAGGCCGCAGCCTGCCCAGCCGGAATATCAAACGCCAGCAGGGTGAAGCCCTTTACGCGGCGCTCGCGACCGTCTTCCCACAGCGACACGATGTCGGCCTTCTGTCCCGGCTTGAAGCCCAGGCGGATGATGTCGGCTTCGTTGACGAACAGCACATCACGCTGGCCCTTGACCCCACGGTAGCGGTCGTCCAGGCCATAAATGGTGGTGTTGTACTGATCGTGGGAACGCATCGATTGCATGATCAGGTCGGGCACACGACCGGTCGCATGAGTGCGTTCGTGGATCAGGTCCTTGGGCAGGATATTCGGACGGAAGTTGGCGCGGCCCGACGGGGTGTTCCAGCGACGTGCACCGGCGGAGTTGCCCAGGTAGAAGCCACCCGGATTCTTGATCTTCTCATTGAAGTCCTTGAAGCCCGGAATGGTGTCGGCGATCAGGTCGCGGATGCGCCCGTAATCGGCCACCAGCCAGTTCCAATCCACCGGCTTGCTGCCCAGGGTGGCGGCAGCGATGCCGGCCAGAATCGCAGGCTCCGACTTCATCAGCTTCGACAGCGGCTGCAATTGGCCGTTGGAACCGTGGACCATGCTGAACGAGTCTTCCACCGTCACCGCTTGCGGGCCGTCGGCCTGGATGTCGATGTCGGTACGGCCCAGGCACGGCAAGATCAGCGCGTCTTTGCCGTGCATCAGGTGGCTGCGGTTGAGCTTGGTGCTGATCTGCACGGTCAGGTCGCAATTACGCAGGGCTTCGAAGGTGCGCGGGCTGTCCGGCGTGGCTTGGGCGAAGTTGCCACCCAGGCCGATAAACACCTTGGAGCGGCCTTCAAGCATGGCGTGAATCGCTTCGACCACGTTGTGGCCATTGACGCGCGGCACCTGGAACTGGAAGCGCCGTTCCAGGGAGTCGAGGAACGCCACGGGTGGACGTTCGTTGATGCCCATGGTGCGGTCGCCCTGCACGTTACTGTGGCCACGCACCGGGCACAGGCCGGCGCCTGGGCGGCCGATGTTGCCGCGCAGCAGCATCAGGTTGGCGATTTCCTGGATGGTCGGCACCGAATGGCGGTGCTGGGTGATGCCCATCGCCCAGCACATGATCACGTTCTTGCCTTTGGCGTACATGCGCGCCGCTTGCTCGATCTCCACCAGAGTCAAGCCGGACTGTTCGACGATTTCATCCCAGGAGGTGTCGTCGATCTTGCCCAGGTAATCCAGCACGTTGGCGGTGTGTTCGTTGAGGAAGTCGTGGTCGAACACGGCTTCTTTGCCTTCGGCCTGGGCCTGGCGTTCCCACAGCAGCAGGAACTTGGCCATGCCGCGCAGGATGGCCATGTCGCCACCCAAGGCCGGGCGGAAGTAGGCGGTGTTGGTCGGTTTGTCACCGTTGGTGAGCATTTCCAGCGGGTGTTGCGGATGCTGGAAGCGTTCCAGGCCGCGCTCTTTCAGCGGGTTGATGCACACAACCTGGGCGCCGCGTTTGACCGCCTCGCGCAGCGGTTCGAGCATGCGCGGGTGGTTGGTGCCGGGGTTCTGGCCCCAGACGAAAATCGCATCGGCGTGTTCGAAGTCATCAAAGGTCACGGTGCCTTTGCCGACGCCCACGCTTTGCGCCAGGGCAACGCCGCTGGCTTCGTGGCACATGTTCGAACAGTCGGGGAAGTTGTTGGTGCCGTAGGCGCGCACGAACAGTTGATACAGGTACGCCGCTTCGTTGCTGGCGCGGCCCGAGGTGTAGAACTCGGCCATGTCCGGGCTCGGCAGGGCGTTGAGGTGCTTGCCGACCAGGTCGAAGGCCGCTTCCCAACTGATGGGCTGGTAGCGGTCGGTTTCGGCGTCATAGCGCATCGGCTCGGTCAGACGGCCTTGGTATTCCAGCCAGTAGTCGCTTTGCTCCAGCAGGGCGGTCACGCTGTGTTTAGCGAAGAACGCCGCGTCGACGCGACGCTTGGTGGCTTCCCAGTTCACCGCCTTGGCGCCGTTCTCGCAGAACTTGACCATGCCGCTTTCCGGCGAGTCGCCCCAGGCACAACCGGGGCAGTCGAAGCCGCCGTTCTGGTTGGTCTTGAGCATCATGCGCAGGTTTTTCAGCGCGTTGTCGCTGGTCAGCCAGGCCTGCGCCACGCTGATCAGTGCGCCCCACCCACCCGCAGCGCCTTTGTAAGGCTTGTAGCGCGGGGTGGGGGTTTGGTCGGCTTGGTGGTGCTGGCTCATGGCTGGTTCTCCATCGCAGGGCTGTAGACCCGCGGCGCACTTTTCTGCGGCAGGTGGATGAGATTGAGGTTATGCCGGCGGGCCCATTGCAGGGCCAGTCCGGTGGGTGACGACAGGCTGACCAGGGTCTGGATGCCCGCGCGCAGGACCTTCTGGATCAACTCCAGGCTGCAACGGCTGGTAACAATCGCCAGGCCGCCTTCGGTCGGAATCTTTTGGCGGATCAAGGCGCCGATCAATTTATCCAGGGCGTTGTGCCGGCCGATGTCTTCACGACCGAGCAACAACTCGCCCTGGCCGTTCATGAACACGGCCGCATGCACGGCGCCGCTGTATTGGCCCAGGGGCTGAAAGGCGCTGATGCGTTGGCGCAGGCCATCCAGCCACTCGGCGGGCGGCAAGGGCGCGCCGGGCAATACCTGGAGGTCTGGCAGGGCCTGTTCAACGGCTTCCACGCCACACAAGCCACAGCCGCTGGCGCCAGCCAACTGGCGGCGCTGTTGTTTGAGGTTCCAGAAGGCGCGGCTGGAGATCTGCACCTGAGCGTATTGGGCTGAGCCCGAACCGCTGAGTTTCAGATCATAAATATCGCTAACATCGGCGATAATGCCGCTACCGATGCTGAAACCGACAATAAAGTCTTCCAGGTCCGTCGGCGTCACCAGCATCACCGCTTGGCTGATGTCGTTATAGGCAATCGCCAACGCCACTTCTTCCGCCAAGGCTGTGCTGGCGGATTCTGTGTGTTCGAGATTGCAATACTGGTAGCTCTGGCTGGCGGCGGGCGCTGGCGTTTCGAGAGCGGGCGCCGCGCAGACTGGGCGCTTGGCGTTCATGGGGCAGTACCACCGGCGGATTGATCAGTGTTTAGACTAGGCGCGACAAAGCGTCGCGTCTAATTGCCAGTACTGATCTACCGATAGATGACGTCGATCAAGATTCGTTTGGCGATTTCTGATACAGCGCGAAACACGCCTCCGCCAGTGCTGAGCGCGGCGCGCTGCGGCGCATGATCAGCCCCAGGCGTGCGAGGGTGTGGGCGTCCTCGATCGGCTGCAGGCGCAGGTGTTCGGTGAGTGCGTCCAGGCCCCCATCCAGCGGCATCACCGCGCAACACAATCCACCGTGCACGGCTTGTAACAATTGATGGACGGCGTCGGTCTGCAGCAGCGGTTGCGGGTTGAGCCCACGGCTGTGGAAGTTGTGGTCGATGGATTGGCGAAAGTGCATGCCGCTGGTGAGCATGCCCAACGGCAGTTCGATCAGCGCCTCCCAGCTCAACGGCGTATCACCGAAACTGAAGAAGCGCTGGTCGTAGAGCAGGCCCATGCGGGTTTCGCCCAAGGCCAGCGAGTCGAAGCGCTCGTTGTCCAGGCGTTCCAGGTAGGACACGCCCAAATCCAGCCGGTTACTCGCCAGTTGTTCCAGGATCTGCTCCGAGCTGAGCGCGGAGAGCTCAAAGCGCAGGCTTGGGTGTTCCTTATGCAGTTGCTGCATCAAGGCCAAAGGATCAAAGCTCGACAGTGGCACCACGCCCAGGCGCAATGTGCCCACCAGGTTGCCGCGACAAGCCGCCGCCTCGGCCTGCAAACCGTCATAAGCCGCCAATACCGTGCGTGCCCACGCCAGCACGCGCTCGCCGGGTGCGGTAAAGCCTTCGAAGCGCTGGCCACGATTGACCAATGGCAGATCAAGCTCTTCCTCAAGGTTGCGCAGGCGCATCGACAGGGTCGGTTGGGTGATGTGGCAACGCGCCGCCGCCTGGCCGAAGTGACGGGTTTCGTCGAGGGCGATGAGGAATTTCAGCTGTTTGATGTCCATCTTCGCTCCAGGGCTTATTCCAATGGCGGGGGGATTCTAGCGCGTTTGGGTCTTTGGCCGGGCCGGAACCCAAATCCGTAGGACTGGTCTAGTCTTGGGCATCTGGAACTCAAATCCCAAGGAGAGCGCACTATGAGCATTTTCAGCTTTATCAAGGAAGCCGGCGAAAAGATTGTCGACCTGTTGACGCCGGGTAATGCAAACGCCAGCGAGCAGTTGAAGGACCATGTGTCCAAAGTGGGTCTGGGTAATCCGAATGTGCAGACCACAGTGGATGGCGACAAGGTGACCGTGACCGGTGAAGTCGCCACCCAGGAAGAGAAAGAGAAGATCCTGTTGGCGCTGGGCAATATCGCCGGTGTGGCCAGTGTGGATGACCAGATCACCGTATCCGGCCCGGCCGTGGCTGCCGCCCGTTTTGTCGTGGTAAAAAAGGGCGACACCCTCAGCGCGATTTCCCTGGCGGTGTATGGCAACGCCAACCAGTACAACAAAATCTTCGAGGCCAACAAGCCGCTATTGTCGCATCCGGACAAGATTTACCCAGGGCAGACTTTGCGTATTCCTGAGTAAGCAGCACGCTGTAGGGGCGGGCGTGTCCGCTCCTACAACCCGATAATCAGCTCGCGATAATCCCCCACCGCTGCAAACTCCGCCGTGTTCTTTGGCCCCTTCTGGCTGTCTGGCTCCTTCACCGCCAGCAAATGCCCGACGCCAAACGCCTGGGCGCTGCGCAGGATCGGCAAGGTATCGTCGATAAACAGACTGCGGGCCGGGTCGAAGTGGATGTCGGCTTGCAGAGCATCCCAGAACTGCGGGTTTTCCTTGGCGAAACCGTAGTCGTGGGAGCTGATCAACCGTTCGAAATACGGCGCCAGTTCAATGCGTTCCAACTTCAATGACAGCGAATCACGATGAGCGTTGGTGATCAGGATCACGCGCTTGCCGGCCTGTTTGATTGCCGCCAGGAAGGTGTCGGCGTCAGGGCGCAGGGCGATCAGGTGGGCGGTTTCCAGCTTGAGTTCGCGTACCGGGATCTTCAGTTCCGCACTCCAGAAATCCAGGCAATACCATTGCAACTGTCCGGCGTTACGCTCGAACAGGGGCTGCAACTCCATCTCGGCCATGGCGCGGCTTACACCGTGCAGCTCGGCGTAGCGCTGGGGCAGGTGCTCCATCCAGAAGTGGTTGTCGAAATGCAGGTCGAGCAGGGTGCCGTCCATGTCCAGCAGGACAGTGTCGATGGCGTGCCAGGGCAAAGAAGGCATGGGGCGGTCTCATGTAAGTAAAAATATCCGACACAGACAATCGGAAAAGCCACGGTATAGTAACCCGATCACGCCAAGGAGCCGCTCATGCGCCAGAAACCCACCGTCCTCGCCCGCGAAATAGTCGCCAGTAGCCGTTTGTTCCGCGTGGAGGAAGTGCAACTGCGCTTTTCCAATGGCGTTGAACGGACCTACGAGCGCCTGGTGGGCCGCGGTGCCGGTTACGGCGCGGTGATGATCGTGGCAATGATCGACGCGGACCATGCATTGCTGGTGGAAGAATACTGCGGCGGTACCGACGAATATGAGTTGTCGTTGCCCAAAGGGTTGATCGAACCTGGCGAAGACGTACTGGCGGCGGCAAACCGCGAACTCAAGGAAGAGGCCGGCTACGGCGCCCGTCAGTTGGAGCACCTCACCGAACTGTCGCTGTCGCCAGGCTACATGAGCCAGAAAATCCAGGTGGTATTGGCCACCGATCTCTATGAAGAACGCCTGGAAGGCGATGAACCTGAGCCGATGCGTGTGGACCGGGTCAACCTGCGCGAACTGTCGATGCTCGCGCAAAACGAGCAATTCAGCGAAGGCCGTGCCCTGGCTGCGCTGTACCTGGTACGAGACCTGTTGACCCAGCGTGGAGCGTTTACCGCATGAGCGAACTGTTTTTAGGCCACCCGTTTATTGCCCCTGTGATCGAACTGGCTCGTCAGGCCGGTGAAGTGATTTTGCCGTACTGGCGTGCTGACGTGGCCGTGACCTCCAAGGCTGATGATTCGCCCGTGACGGCAGCGGATCTGGCCGCTCATCACCTGATCCTGGCCGGCCTGACCGCGCTGGACCCGAGCATTCCGGTGTTGTCCGAGGAAGACGCCGACATCGACCAGAGCGTGCGCGCCGGCTGGCAGCGCTGGTGGTTGGTGGACCCATTGGACGGTACCAAGGAATTTATCGCCGGCAGCGAAGAATTCACCGTGAACATCGCCCTGATCGAGCAAGGCCGCGTGGTGTTCGGCGTGGTGTCGATGCCCACCAGCGGCCGTTGTTACTTCGGTGGCGCTGGCCTGGGCGCCTGGCGCTCGGATGTGAATGAAGCACCCAAGCAGATCCAGGTGCGCGAGGCACCCGCAGCAGGTGAGTCGTTTACCGTGGTGGCCAGCCGTCGGCATTCCAGCCCTGAGCAGGAGCGTTTGCTGGACGGCTTGAGCGAGGGCCTGGGCGCATTGAAGCTGGCGAATATCGGCAGCTCGTTGAAGTTCTGCCTGTTGGCTGAAGGCAGTGCCGATTGCTACCCGCGACTGGCGCCGACTTCCCAGTGGGACACGGCGGCCGCCCAAGGTGTACTGGAAGGGGCGGGAGGCGAGGTGTTGGAGTTGAGCGGTGAACCGTTCAGCTATCCGGCGCGGGCATCGTTGTTGAATCCGTTCTTTCTGGCGTTGCCGGCGAAGGCGGCTTGGCGTGAGCGGTTGCTGACGCTGGCCCGTTCCTGAGGCATTTGTGGGGTGGCGGTTAGCGGTGTAGGACGTACTGGCCTGTGAAGGCAACGGCGCGTTCTTCGCTACCTTCATTCACAATCCACGTCTCCAGCGTCAACCGCGCGCGGCCATAGCGCTTGTAGGTCGCCAGGAACCGCTGCCACACCTTTTCCTCGGGTGCTGTGCAAATCGCGGTCGCATCCCGCGTGACCGGCAGCGGATAGCTGATCTGTCCTTCCTGAATCACAATATGCCCGTCCTCAATCCCTTCTTCCCGCAACTGCAAGTGCAGCCAGCCCCAGCCCGCCAGTACCGCGCCGCAATATAAACTTCCGCCGAACATGGTGCTTTTGTGGTTGATGTTGGCTTGCAAGGGCAGATGCAGTTCCAGCCGCCCCTGTTTCCAGTCGAGCACCTTGAGGCCCATTTCCCGGGTGAGGGGGATGTCGTGGTGCAGGATGGATTCCAGGTAACGGCTGTCGCGGTTCATGGCGGCCTCTTGGCGGGTGGGGGCTGTCATTCGTCGTCGCTGCTTTGGTTGGCGAAGTTCAGGCCATGCTTGCGCAGCTTGTCGTGCAGGGTCTTGCGCGGTACGCCCAAGGCTTCAGCGAGGCTGCGCATGGAGCTGTGGGGGCGGGTCAGCTCGGCGGCGATCAGGCTTTTTTCGAACTGCTCGACTTGCTCGCTCAGGCCGCCAGGCGTGGAGGTCAGCACGCCAGCTGATGGATTGTCCGGTGTGTTGTCCAGCGCCAGTTCCAGGCCCAGAGCAAAGCGCTCGGCGGCGTTCTGCAATTCGCGCACATTGCCTGGCCAGCTATGGCGCAGCAGCAGCGCGCGCTGGCCGGGTTGCAGTTCGTGCAGCGGCAGGCCGTGGCGGCTGCTGGCCTCATCGGCGAAGTGCTGGAACAGCATCAGCGCATCCTCGCCCCGCTCGCGCAGCGGCGGAATACGCAGCGGCGCGACGTTGAGGCGGTAATACAAGTCGGCGCGGAAACGGCCCTGGTCGGCCGACTGGCGCAGGTCTTCCTTGGTCGCGGCGATGATGCGGATATCCAGCGGGATCAGCTGATTGCCGCCCAGGCGCTCCACCACCCGCTCCTGCAACAGGCGCAGGAGTTTCACCTGTACATCCAGGCTCATGCTTTCGATTTCATCGAGGAACAAGGTGCCGCCGTTGGCGAATTCGAACTTGCCGATACGGCGTTTCTGCGCGCCGGTAAAGGCGCCGGGTTCGTGGCCGAACAGTTCGCTTTCCACCACCGACTCGGCCAAGGCGCCTGCGTTGATCGCCACAAACGGGCCGCTGCGGCGGCTCGACAAATCATGCAGCGCGCGCGCTACCACCTCTTTGCCGGCGCCGGTTTCACCGAGGATCAGCACATCGGCCTTGGTCGCGGCCAGGGCGCCGATCTGCTCGCGCAGGCGCAGCATTTGCGGCGAGTGGCCCACCAGGCGCGTGCTCAGTTGCTGGCGGTCGCTGAGAGCAAGACGCAGGCTGCGGTTGTCCAGCACCAGCCGGCGCAGGGCCAGGGCGCGGCGCACGCTGTCGAGCAGGGCGTCGCTGGCAAACGGTTTTTCCAGGAAGTCATAGGCGCCGGCGCGCATAGCTTGCACCGCCAGCGGCACGTCGCCGTGGCCGGTGATCAGCAGCACCGGCAGGTCTGGGTCCTGGCCATGCAGTTCGGCGAGCAGCTCCAAGCCGTCCATGCCGGGCATGCGGATGTCGCTGACCACCACGCCCGGCCAGTCCCGCGACAGGCGCGCGGTGAGGCCGGTGGCTTCGCCCAGGGTCAGGACCTTCAGCCCGGCCAGGTCCAGGGTCTGGCACAGGGCCTGACGCAGGTGTGGATCGTCGTCGATCAACACCACCTGAATCTGGTTATCGATACTCATACACTGCGGTCCTCGGACGGTTGCAGACTGACGCCCGGCGCACCGGCACGCAATTTCAAGGTTAACAGCGCGCCGCCTTCCTTGTGGTTGGCAAACAGCAGTTCGCCGCCAAAGGCACGCATCAGGGTGTCACAGATTGCCAGCCCCAAGCCAAGCCCCTGGGTGCGGGTCTTGGTGGTGTAGAACGGCTCGCTGGCGCGGCCCAGGGCCTCCATGCAAAAGCCCGGGCCGTTGTCGCGAATGTACAGGTTGACGCCCTGTTCGGTGGTTTCGGCACTCAGCCAGAGTTTACGCGGCGGGCCTTTTTCGGTGAGCGCGTCGAGGGCGTTGGCCAGCAGGTTGCCCAGCACCTGACGCAGGCGGGTTTCACCGGCCTGGACCCACAGCGTCGCTTCGGGCAAATCGCGGATCAGCTCGACCTCCATCGACCGCCGCCGCTTGGCCAGCAACGCCAGTGCATCATCCAGGGCCGGTTGCAGGGCCACACTCTCGGGCGCATGGCGGTCGCGGCGGGCAAAGGCGCGCAGGTGGGCGATGATCGAGGCCATGCGCCCGGTCAGCTCGCTGATCAGTTTGAGATTGCCCCGTGCATCGGTGGTGCGCTCATGGTCGAGCAGGATTTCAGCATTCTCTGCATAGCTGCGAATCGCCGCCAGGGGCTGATTGAGTTCATGGCTGATGCTCGCCGACATGGTGCCCAGCGCCGACAGTTTGCCCGCCTGCACCAGGTCATCCTGGGCGCGTACCAACTCCTGCTGGGCGTGTTCGCGCTCCAGCACTTCCTGTTTCAGGCGCCGGTTGAGGCCTTCGAGGTCACTGGTCCGCTCCACCACCCGCGCTTCCAGCTCGCGACGGGCCTTGGCTTCGAACGCAATGCGTTCCAGGTAATGGCGGCGACGTTGCATCATCAAACCGAGCAGCAACATCAACACCAACAGCGTAGCGCCGCCCACGGCGACCACCGTGCGCACCGGGCGGTTGATCAGCGAGCGCGGCGCGAGGATTTCCACGTTCCAGCCGGTTTCGGCGATGGCCGTGGATTGGCGCAGCCAGGCGGTGTTGCTCAGGCTCAGCGGCTGTGGATCGCGGGTCGGGTAGGGCTGGATGGCGATGATGGCCTGGCGTTCTTCAGCCGTCAGTGGCCGGGTGGCGCGGAATCGCCATTGTGGGCGTGAGGTCAGGATCACCACGCCATTGTGGTCGGTGACCAGCAGTTGCTCCGGGGTGTTGCCCCACAGGCTTTCGGTGTGGTCCAGGTCGACCTTGACCACCAGCACGCCGATGATCGTATCGCCATCACGCACGGCGGCGGCGAAAAAGTAACCACGCTTGGCCGAGGTGGTGCCCAACCCGAAAAACCGCCCCAGGCGTCCGTCCATGGCCTCGCTGAAATAAGGCCGGAACGAGAAGTTGCGCCCGACGAAGCTGTCTTGCTTGTCCCAGTTGGACGCGGCCAGGGTCTTGCCGGTGGTGTCCATCAGGTACATCACCTCCACCCCGGCCTGGGCGGCGACGTCCTTGAGCAGCAGGTTGGCGTTGACCAGGTTGGTGCTGACCCCAGGCGCATCCAGCGCGGTGCGCAAGGCCGGCAAGTCGCCGAGAATCTGCGGCAGCACCTCATAACGGTGCAGCGTGCCAAGTAAGTTGGCCACGTACAGGTCGAGGGTCTGGCGGTTCTGGCCGGCCAGCTCACTACGGTAATAACGCTCGGCCAGGTGCTCCAGCGGCCACAGCAGCGGTGCCAGGCACAACGCCAACAAGGCGAGGCTGCGCCAGCGGGGTCTACGTGGGAGGGGTGGAGTCATGGGAGTCGTGCGCCTGTGGGTACAGGCGCATTATGCCTAGTGCAGCTCTGCAAGACACTCGCGCAATGCGTCTTGCCAGTGGGGCAGGCTGACGTGCCATTGCTGCCGCAGACGGCTGCAATCGAGACGCGAGTTCAGCGGGCGCTTGGCGGGTGTTGGATAAGCGCTAGAAGGGATCGGCTCCAGTTCGGCGCAGACCTTTCCCTGTTTGCGCAGGTGCTCGCCAATGGCCTCGGCAAAACCGAACCATGAGGTTTCGCCTGCGGCGGTCAGGTGGTAGAGACCCCATTCCCCTGATTTGCCGGCTTGCCAGCGCTCGATCAATGCACGCGTGCTGTTGGCAATGCTGCCGGCCCAGGTCGGCGCGCCGATCTGGTCGGCAACGATGCGCAGTTGTGGCTTCTCCTGCAGCAAGCGCTGCATGGTCAGCAGGAAGTTCTTGCCGTGGTTGGAGTAGACCCAACTGGTGCGCAGGATCAGGTATTGGCCGCCGACGGCCGCAATGGCCTGCTCGCCGGCCAGTTTGCTCTGGCCGTAGACGCCCAGCGGGTTTGGCGTATCGGCTTCGGTGTAGGGCGCTGGCTTGCTGCCGTCGAACACGTAGTCGGTGGAATAGTGGATCAGCGGGATGCCTAGGGTTTTGGCTTCCTCCGCGAGAGCACCGGGGGCAATGGCGTTGATGGCGAAGGCGGCGTCCGGCTCGCTTTCGGCCAGATCGACCGCAGTGTGGGCAGCGGCGTTGATGATCAGGTCGGGACGATGGTTGCGCACTTGCTGGCGAATGTGGTCTGCGTTAGCCAGGTCAAGCTGGCTGCGGCCCAGAACCACGAGTTCGCCCAGGCCTTGGAGCCGAGTTTGCAGTTCATGGGAGACTTGGCCGTGTTGGCCGGTGATGAGAATTTTCAAGGACGCGGTCATGGAAACAGATCCGCATCTCTGAGGCTTATGCCGTTTTGATCCTTGGCGGATAAGGTTGGGGAACCGTTGAGTTGCCAGTCGATATTGAGTTCTGGATCGTCCCAGCGGATGCAGCGTTCGGCAGAGGGGGTGTAGTAGTCGGTTGTCTTGTAGAGGAACTCGGCGTATTCGCTGAGCACTACAAAGCCATGGGCAAACCCCGGAGGAATCCACAGTTGGCGGCTGTTGTTCGCAGATAACCGCACGCCTGCCCACTTGCCGAATGCCGGTGAACTGCGGCGGATATCGACCGCTACATCCAATACTTCCCCGGCAGTCACACGCACCAGCTTGCCTTGGGCGTGTTCCACTTGGTAGTGCAGGCCCCGCAACACGCCTCGTTGCGAACGTGAGTGGTTGTCCTGCACAAACTCTTGTTGCAGCCCGGTAGCGTGGGCAAAGTCCCGGGCATTGAAACTCTCATAGAAAAAACCGCGTTCATCGCCAAAAACCTTCGGCTCGATGATCAAAACACCGGGCAACTCAGTGGCGGATACATTCATATGGATTATCCCCTGCGAGGGTGAACAAGTATTGACCATAGCCGGTCTTGCCAAAATATTTGGCCCGTTCCAGCAAATACTCACGATCAATCCAGCGATTCTGGTAAGCAATTTCTTCCAGGCATGCCACTTTCAGGCCCTGGCGGTGTTCAATGGTTTGCACATACAGCGAGGCTTCCAGCAGGCTGTCGTGGGTGCCGGTATCGAGCCAGGCGAAACCTCGGCCGAAGCGTTCCACATGAAGGTCGCCGCGCTTGAGGTAGGCGTTGTTCACGTCCGTGATCTCCAGCTCGCCGCGGTGCGAGGGCTTGACCGCCTTGGCGATGTCGATCACGTCGTTGTCGTAGAAGTACAGGCCGGTTACGGCATAGGGTGACTTCGGCTTGAGAGGCTTTTCTTCGATGGAGAGGGCCCGGCCTTCCTGGTCGAAATCGATCACGCCAAAACGCTCCGGGTCCTTGACCCAGTAGCCGAATACCGTGGCGCCGGAAGGACGCTTGGCTGCTGCACGTAGTTGATCGCCGAAATACGCACCGTGGAAAATGTTGTCGCCCAGGATCAGGCAGACAGGATCAGTGCCTATGAATTCTTCGCCGATGATAAATGCCTGGGCCAGACCATCCGGAGAGGGTTGTTCCGCATAGCTGAACCGCACCCCGAACTGGCTGCCATCCCCGAGCAGGTTGCGGTACTGGGGTAAATCCACCGGGGTGGAAATTATCAGGATGTCCTTGATGCCCGCCAGCATCAGTACCGAGATCGGGTAGTAGATCATCGGCTTGTCATACACCGGCAGCAATTGCTTGGACACGCCCAGGGTAATGGGGTGCAAACGGGTGCCTGAGCCACCGGCCAATACGATTCCCTTCATCATGCAATCAGATCCTTCATGTCGGTATTGCCCAATCGTTCACCCTGATAACTACCGTCCTGCACCCTGCGGCACCACTCCAGGTTATCGAGGTACCACTGCACGGTCTTGCGCAGACCGGTCTCGAAGGTTTCCTCAGGAACCCAGCCTAGCTCACGTTCGATCTTGCTGGCATCGATTGCATAACGCTGATCGTGGCCTGGGCGGTCTTTGACGAACGTGATCAGGTCGGTGAACCGCTCGACGCCGGAGGGGCGTTGTGGTGCCAATTCTTCCAGCAAACCACAGATGCCGCGTACGACGTCGATGTTTTTTTGCTCATTGTGGCCACCGATATTGTAGGTCTCGCCAACGACACCTTCGGTTACAACCTTCAGCAATGCGCGCGCATGGTCTTCTACGAAGAGCCAGTCACGCACCTGTAAACCATCACCATAGACCGGGAGTGGCTTGCCGGCGAGTGCGTTGAGTATTACCAGCGGAATCAGCTTCTCCGGGAAGTGGAACGGCCCGTAGTTGTTTGAGCAGTTGGTCAGCAAGACGGGCAGGCCGTAGGTACGCTGCCATGCGCGCACCAAGTGATCGGACGCAGCTTTGCTGGCCGAGTAGGGCGAGCTGGGTGCGTACGGGGTGGTCTCGGTGAACAGGTCGTCTACGCCATGCAGGTCGCCATACACTTCGTCGGTCGAGATGTGGTGGAAACGAAAGGCGCTCTTGGCCGGCTCTGCCAACCTGTGCCAATAAGCGCGGGCAGCTTCCAGCAGGCTGTAGGTGCCGACGATATTGGTCTGGATAAAGTCCGATGGACCGTCAATGGATCGGTCGACATGAGACTCTGCCGCCAAATGCATGATCGCCTGGGGCTCGAAGCGCTCCAGCACGGTACTGACGGCGGCCTGGTCGATGATATCGGCTTGGACAAACTCATAGCGGCTGTTGGACGCGATGCTGCTCAGCGACTCCAGGTTACCGGCGTAAGTGAGTTTGTCCAGGTTGAGCACTTCGTGCTCGGTATGTTGAATCAGGTGGCGGATCAGGGCGGAGCCGATAAACCCGGCGCCACCGGTGATGAGAATGCGCATGTCGGAGGGCCTTTTCCTTAGACGGACATCAAGCGAGTGAAGCATAGCTTGAGTTGTGTGGCGGTCAGGAGCAAGTGCGGCATGCCTCAGGGGTTGCCTAATCCCCCTGAACAATGGCGATATACACGCCTAAAAAAGCCGAGGCCAACCCCATGCTGCTCGCCACCCTGATCCATCGCGCCAGTCTACCCTGCCCGCAAGTAGGCCCCGACCAGGCGGCTCGGTTGCTCGAACAGCATTACGGCCTCACTGGCACCTTGCAATCATTGGGCAGCCAACAAGACCTCAACTACAAAGTCGACAGCCCTCGCGGCCGGTTTGTTCTGAAAATCTGCCGGGGTGACTACGCCGCGTTAGAGCTGCACGCCCAACACGCCGCACTCAATAGCCTGCAGGCTGTACGCGTACCCAAGGTCATCAAGTCCTTGACGGGGGACGAGCTGTTGACCCTGAGCCTCGACGGCCAGGCCCTGCACGTGCGGGTGCTGGACTATATCGATGGCCAGCCGTTGACCCATCTGCCTCACCTGGGGCGCAGGGTGATCGCCGGGTTTGGTGACCTGTGTGGGCGCATGAGTCAGGCGCTGGCGCGGTTCGAGCATCCGGGCCTGGACCGCACGCTGCAATGGGACCCGCGCCACGCGCAGGCTTTGATCAAGCATCTGCTGGCGACGCTGGACAATCTTGCGCACCGCCCGGCACTGGAGCAAGTGGCCGAGCAGGTCGAAAAGCGTATCCGACCCCTGGCCGATCACCTGCCTTGGCAAGCGGTGCATATGGACATCACTGACGACAACGTGGTGTGGCAACGTGATGCTCAACGTCATTGGCAACTTCAAGGCGTGATCGATTTCGGTGACCTCGTGCACACCTGGCGCATTGCCGATCTGTCGGTGACTTGTGCGGCATTGCTGCACCACGCCGACGGCGATCCCTTTGCGATCTTGCCGGCGATCCAGGCGTGTCACGCGGTGACGCCGTTGCAGCACGAAGAATTGCAGGCGCTGTGGCCGCTGATTGTCGCCCGTGCGGCGGTGCTGGTGTTGAGCAGTGAGCAGCAGCAACGCTTGGATCCGGATAACAGTTACCTGCTGAAAAACGCCGAGCATGAGTGGGAAATCTTCCACGTGGCGACGTCAGTGCCGTTTGAGTTGATGGAGGCGGCGATTCTGGGATGTGTCAGTCAGGCGCCCGCACCGATCGCCAGCCAGGGTTTTGCGCCCTTGTTGCCGGGGTTGGTGGGGCGCGAGTTTGCGTTGATCGACCTGGGCGTCCTCAGCCCGCATTTTGAGGCAGGAAACTGGGAGCAATCCGGCATTGATCAGCGCCTGTTACAGGAAGCAGCGGCGGTGCATGGCCTGGCGGCGAGTCGTTATGGGCAATACCGTTTGTCGCGTACCGAGGCCGACAGCGCGAATGAGCCAGAGACGTTCCCGCTGCATGTCGAACTGCACGTGCCGTTGGGTACCTCCGTCGAAGCGCCGTTTGCAGGTGTTGTGCGACGGGACGCCCACGGTGAGCTGCAGGTACACAGCAGCGAGGCAAGCGTGCGGCTATGGGGCGTTAAAGCACAGCTTCAGCCAGGTGCTGCGGTGCTGAAGGGCCAGGTGATCGGTGAGGTCGAAGGCCCGCTCACCGTGCAATTATGCCGTTTTGACTGCCCCGCCCCGCTGTTCTGCACACCTTCCCGGGCACAGGCTTGGCAAACGCTGTGCCCATCGCCGGCCGCGTTGTTGGGGCTGGCCTGCGATGCCGAGCCCGAGCTGGACCCCGAGGCCCTGCTGGCCCGTCGCGACGCCAGTTTCGCCCGTTCGCAAAAGCATTATTACGTCGACCCGCCGCGCATCGAACGTGGCTGGCGCAACCATCTGATCGATATGCAGGGCCGTTCCTACCTGGACATGCTCAACAACGTCGCAGTGTTGGGCCACGGCCACCCGCGGATGGCGGCGGTGGCGGCGCGGCAGTGGTCGTTGCTCAATACCAACTCGCGTTTCCACTACGCGGCGATTGCCGAGTTTTCCGAGCGCTTGCTGGCGCTGGCGCCTGAGGGCATGGACCGGGTATTCCTGGTCAACAGCGGCACTGAGGCCAATGACCTGGCGATCCGCCTGGCCTGGGCCTACAGCGGCGGGCGCGACATGCTCAGCGTGCTGGAGGCTTACCATGGCTGGTCGGTGGCGGCGGACGCGGTGTCCACCTCGATTGCCGATAACCCTCAGGCATTGAGCAGCCGTCCGGACTGGGTACACCCGGTGACCGCGCCCAATACTTATCGAGGCGAGTTCCGTGGGCAGGACAGTGCGCCGGATTACGTACGAAGCGTGGAACACAACCTGGCGAAAATCGCCGCGAGCAAACGCCAACTGGCGGGTTTCATCTGCGAGCCGGTGTATGGCAATGCCGGTGGTATCTCGTTGCCGCCGGGCTATTTGCAGGAGGTGTACGGACTTGTCCGCGCCCAGGGCGGCGTGTGCATCGCCGATGAAGTGCAAGTGGGTTACGGCCGGATGGGGCATTTTTTCTGGGGCTTTGAAGAACAGGGCGTGGTGCCCGATATCATTACCATGGCCAAGGGCATGGGCAATGGCCAGCCGCTGGGCGCGGTGATTACCCGGCGTGAAATTGCCGAAGCGCTGGAGGCCGAAGGTTACTTTTTCTCGTCGTCGGGAGGCAGTCCTGTCAGTTGCCGCATTGGCATGGCGGTGCTGGATGTAATGGAAGAGGAAAATCTGTGGGAAAACGCCCAGGTGGTTGGCGGGCATTTCAAGGCAAGGTTGGAGGAACTGATTGATCGTCATCCATTAGTCGGTGCCGTCCATGGTTCCGGTTTTTACCTCGGGCTGGAGTTGGTGCGCGACCGGCAAACCCTGGAACCGGCCACCGAAGAAACCACGTTGCTGTGTGATCGCCTGCGGGAGCTGGGGATTTTCATGCAGCCCACGGGTGACTATTTGAACATTCTCAAGATCAAGCCGCCGATGGTCACGTCCCGGCGTAGTGTGGATTTTTTCGTCGACATGCTGTCGAAGGTGCTCGATGAGCAACTGTGATTAATCGATTGTTATCGGCTAATCATTGTAATATTCACCCGCTATCATCCTAAGTTGCTTTTAAAGCCGATTTTTATCCGCTATAAAGTCGGCCTTCACCCCCCCATTCGGAGTCCTGATCGCCATGACCACCCTGCACAGCACCCCCCGCGCCGATGGCTTTCATATGCCTGCCGAATGGGCGCCACAGACCCAGACCTGGATGATCTGGCCTGAGCGCCCGGACAACTGGCGCCTGGGTGGCAAACCGGCGCAAGCCGCTCATGTGGCGGTGGCCAAGGCCATTGCTCGGTTTGAACCGGTCACCGTGGCGGTATCCGCCGGCCAGTACGAAAATGCCCGCGCACGCCTGGATGTGCCGAATATCCGCGTGGTCGAGATGTCCAGCGATGACGCCTGGGTGCGCGACACCGGCCCAACCTTCGTGATCAACAACAATGGCGAAGTGCGCGGCGTGAACTGGGACTTCAATGCCTGGGGCGGTTTTGATGGTGGCCTGTATTCGCCGTGGAACCGCGACGCCCAGGTCGGCGGCAAGATCCTCGAAATCGAACGCGCACCGCGCTATCGCACCGAAGGCTTTGTGCTGGAAGGCGGCTCGATCCATGTGGACGGCGAAGGCACCCTGATCACCACTGAAGAATGCCTGCTCAACCGCAATCGCAACCCACACCTCGGTCGTGCCGAGATCGAAGCCGTGCTGAGTGCCAATCTGGCTGTGGATAAAATCATCTGGCTGCCGGACGGTCTGTTCAACGACGAAACCGACGGCCATGTGGATAACTTCTGCTGCTACGTGCGCCCAGGCGAAGTGCTGCTGGCCTGGACCGACGACCCGCAAGACCCGAACTACGCGCGTTGCCACGCCGCCATGGACGTGCTGCAAAGCAGCACCGACGCCCAGGGACGCTCGTTCACAGTGCATAAAATGCCGATCCCAGGCCCGCTGTACGCGACCGAGGAAGAATGCGCGGGCGTCGACCCGGTTGACGGCAGCCAGGAGCGCAATCCGACCGTGCGGCTGGCCGGTTCCTACGTCAACTTCCTGATCGTCAACGGCGGCATCATCGCGCCGAGCTTCGACGACCCGCTGGACAGCCAGGCCAAGGCCATCCTGCAGGACCTGTTCCCGCAGCATGAAGTGGTGATGGTGCCGGGCCGCGAACTGTTACTGGGTGGCGGCAATATCCATTGCCTGACCCAACAGCAGCCAGCGCCGCACAAAAATTGAGTGCAGTTGTAACAGCACCATGACGACGAACCGGCGCTGATCGGTTCAGGCGTCCACAACAAGCCCGCGGCCCAGACAGGTCGCGGGCTTTTTTGTGTCCAAACGCCTATGGGCCCGAGACATTGGCATAGCTCTTGTATCGCCGTTGTGACAGTAGCCCAAGGCGATGACTGCGCAGTTCTGTCATAAACCTTGAGTAAGTTAGCCGCTCACGCAGTAGGAGAGAGCGCTGAAATGAATGCCGATATCAACCTGATGTACACGCGCACGTTCCACCCTTTGCGGGTCAACGGCGACGCGATCCATGCGCTGGCGCTCTGGTTGAAGGAAAACGGCTCGCGGCAGATCAGGCAACCGCCTGACCTGCGCAGCGTGATGAGTGAACGTTACCCGGCGGGGTTGTTCAGTGAGGATGAAGTGCACGCGCTGTGTGAGTTAATGAATAACTAAAGGAACACCAAAATCAAATGTGGGAGCAGGCAAGCCAGCTCCCACACGGACCGTGTTCTTCAGAAGCTGTAGGTACCTGTCACCACCAGGCTACGCGGCTCACCTGGCTGAATCTGCGCCACACTGGTCGCCGATGCGTAGTAATTTTTGTCCGCGATATTGTTCAGCGCCGCC
Organism: Pseudomonas azotoformans; assembly: GCF_001579805.1. Taxonomy (NCBI): domain Bacteria; kingdom Pseudomonadati; phylum Pseudomonadota; class Gammaproteobacteria; order Pseudomonadales; family Pseudomonadaceae; genus Pseudomonas; species Pseudomonas azotoformans. The sequence continues at coordinate 1,826,680 of NZ_CP014546.1, forward strand.
CTCACGTCCCATTCCTTCTGACGGAACCCGGCCAGCGCATCCCAACGGCCATAACCCGGCAACACCACGGTGTTGAGGCTGTCGGCATAGCGGTCGCCCACCAGCGTCAGGCCGGTTTCTGCGTACCAGCCCATTTCCGGCTTCCAGGTGATGAACAGGCTTGCATTGCGCTTGGCCACATCGCTGACGCGCTTGCCTTCGAAGCCGTTGTTGTCCTTCTCGACCTTGGCATCCTGCAGGCCGACACCGCCGCGTACATACCAATTGCCGACGAGTTTGCCGGTGGCGGTCAGCTCCACGCCGCGTGAGCGCTGCAAGCCGCTGAGCAGGGTGATGGTGCGGTCCAGCGGGTCGCTGGTGCGGCGGTTGTAGAGTTCCAGCTCGTACACCGCCAGGGTGGTGCTCAGGCGGTCGTCGAGCCAGTCGCTCTTGACCCCGATTTCCTTCTGCTTGGTCAGCTCGGGGCTTAGGTCGTTGACGCTGCCGGCAGCATTCGGGGTGATACCGATCAAGCCGCCCCCCGCTGGGGAAAACGTCTTGCTCCACGACGCGTAGAACGAGTGGTGCTCCAGTGGCGTCCACACCAGGCCGAACCGCGGGCTGGTGCTGTGGCTTTTGACAGCCTGCTGGGCGTGGGTCAGCTTGTTCTTGGTATCCACTTCAAAGCGGTCGTAACGCAGGCCGCCCAGGACTTGCCACTGATCATTCAGGCGCAGTTGGTCCTGTACATAAAGTGCGCGGCTTTCGACTTCGGTGTGGTTGTTGCTCGACACGCTCATGCGCCCGGTATGGCTGAGGTTGCGGTTGGGCTGGTTGAGGTCCAGGCTCGGCACGGCCTGGCCGCCTCGGCTGACGGCAGTGGCGGTGTACAGCTTCGGATCGCGGCGCTGGCTGCCCAGTTCGAGGCCGGTCAGCAGGCGGTGTTCCAGGCCGTAGGTGCTGAAGCCACCTTCGAGCTCGACGTTGTTGAAGATATTGAGGGTGGTGAGGTCTTGCTGCCAGCGCTGGCGCGTGACGCTGTTGTTCGCCGGCACGTAGGCGGTTTGGTAGGTATTGTCGAAATCACTGTCGAGCTTGAACACACCGAGCGTCTGGCGCAATTGCCAGTTGTCGTTGAGTTCATAGGCCAGCTTGGAGCGCAGCGACTGGGATTTGTCGTCGATGTAATCGCGGTTATCAAAGTAGGTGGTGCTGCGGTTTACATCCGCCGGGCGACCATTGACGCCGGGAATGCCACGGTCGGGCGTGCGGTTGTAGCGGCTGTATTCGTATTGCACCAGCCAGTTCAGGTCCGGCGTGAGTTGCCAGTTCATGGACGGTGCGAACAACTGGCGATTGCCGCTGACGCCGTCGCGGAAGCTGTTGTTGTCCTGGTTGCCCATGTTCAGGCGCAGGCTGATGTTATCCGTGGGGTCAGTGCTGAGGTCGGCGTACAGACTGCGCAAGTCGTTACTGCCGCCCTGAGCTTCGATACTCGATTTATGCCCGGCCATCGGCAGCTTGCTCACGCGGTTGACGATCCCTCCCTGACCGCCTCGCCCGTAAAGCACGGCTGCTGGCCCCTTGAGCACTTCGATGCGCTCGATGTTGTGCAGGTCGCGCACATATTGGCTGTCGTCGCGAATGCCATCCAGATAGAAGTCGTTGCTCGCGTCGAAACCGCGGATGCGCAAGCTATCGAAGCGCGTGTCGGCGCCGCTGCTGACGTTAGGGATGCCGCTCAACGCCTGGCCCAGGTCATTGGTGCCATAGGACCGCAGGCTTTCGGTCTTTACCGAGTCGATGGCCTGGGGCACATAACGCACGGGTGTGTCGGTGCGAGTGGCGGTGCTGGTTTCCTTGACGCGCGGATCGTCTTCGTCAGCTTCGGCGCTGATCGACGTTTCGGGCAAAGTCGTGGCCGCACAGGCAAAACCGGCAGACAGCAGAACAGAAAGCCCAAGGGTGATGGGCGTCAGGCGAGGGGCAGGCATGGAGAAATGTATCCGAATTGTTTGGGAGGAAATTGCGCGTTAATGGTAATGCTTTGCATTTGCGTGCGTTATCTATTACCAAACGTATCGGCTTTGAAATGTGTTACGGAATGTGTTTTTTGCCGTTTTGAATGCGGTTTTTTGTCGCTTACAGGACCGCTGTAGGCGCTTCCTTAGAATTATTTCGCCTAAATACAGACGATTCGCGAAATTGACACATAGTTCCGGGCGCGACTAGGATTGCGCCCAACGCCTGTGGCTAACCGCCATGACTCATCCAATAAAAAAGGCCCGCGGCCTGTTAAGTCGTCCGCGGGCCTTCTTTTTTCCGGAATCAGTCGACACCAGAAAAAGCATTACGGAGCCTGGTGTCATAGCGCGTACTCAACCAGAAATAAGGAATACAAAAAAATGTTGAAGCAACGGATGAGTCTGATCGCTCTGGGGATTTTGAGCGCATCGACAGCAATGGCAAACGACCAGGACCAGTCCAAGGGTTTTATCGAAGACAGCCACCTGAACATCGCCGCACGTAACGCCTACATCAGCCGTGACTACAAAAATGGCAAGCAAGATAAAGCCGAATGGGGCCAAGGCTTCATCGGTAAGCTCGAATCCGGTTTCACCCAAGGCACCGTCGGTGTGGGTGTGGACGTGATCGGCCAATACGCTATTCGTCTGGACGGCGGTAAAGGCCGCGCCGGCGCCGGCGGTATCGACTTCTTCAAACAGGGCAATGGCACCACCAACCCTGACGGCTCGAACAACCCTGGCTCGGCACCACACGACCTGGCCAAGGGCGGCGCTGCCGTGAAGTTCCGCGTTTCCAACACCGTGCTCAAGTACGGTGATCAGTTCCCGGCTGTACCTGTGCTGCAGTACGACAACTCCCGTCTGTTGTCGGAAACCTACACCGGTACCTCGATCGTTTCCAAAGAGATCGCCGGTCTGCAACTGGACGCGGGTCACTTCACCAAAGAAGCCCGTAAGAGCATGGAAGGCACCGACAGCGGTCGCCTGAAAAGCATCGACTACATCGGTGGTAGCTACAAATTCACCGAGAGCCTGTCGGCCGCGCTGTACGCCTCCGACATGCAGGACGTGCTGAAGAAGCAATACGTCAACGTCAACTACGTGCTAGCCCTGCCAGAGAAGCAGTCGCTGACTTTTGACTTCAACGGCTACAAAACCAAGCTGGACAAGAGCTTCGCGCTGGAAAACCAGAAAGACGAAAACGCGCGTGACAACAAAATCTGGAGCCTGGGCGCCACGTGGGCTGTTGGCCCGCACAGCTTCACCGTCGCTCACCAGCGCAGCACCGGCGACACCGGCTACCTGTACGGCGGCTATCGCAATGCCGGCGGTATCGGCGATGGCGGTAACACCATCTTGCTGGCCAACTCCTACTGGTCCGACTTCAACGGCAAGGACGAGCGTTCTTGGCAACTGGGCTACGGCATCGATTTCGCCACCTTCGGCGTACCAGGCCTGACCTACAACGTTGCCTACGTTCGCGGTACCAACATCGACGACGGTACCAACCGTGGCGATGGCACCGAGCGTGAAATCTGGAACCAGTTCAAATATGTGGTTCAGAGCGGTCCAGCCAAAGACCTGAGCCTGCGTGCTCGTGCCTCTTGGTTGCGCGTCTCCAACAACGCTGACCAGTACAACGTAGGCGGTAACGAAATCCGTCTGTTCGCCGACTACCCGATCAACGTTTTCTAATTGATCCGGCGTCGCGCCTGATTCCAGGCGATAAAAAACCCCGACTGGTTCGGGGTTTTTTTATGCCTGGCATTCCAGCGCTGTCTTGTTACACCGCAGTACGAATGAAGTACCCGGCCCCACCTTTATCCCCTCCCGACGCAAGCCTAAATTGGCCCCACTGCCCACCCATCACCCCGATGGCCGGCCACTGGAGTTATCGCCATGCCATTTGTCAGCCTGCGTATCACCCGTGATGGCGTTACCCCTGAGCAAAAAGCCCAGGTCATCGCTGAGTTCACCGAAACCCTCGAACGCGTCCTGCACAAACGCCCGGACCTGACCCACATCGTCATCGAAGAAGTCGATACCGATAACTGGGGCTACGCCGGCATCACCACCACCGAATACCGCAAATCCCAAGCCTGAATCCCTACTGGAGAACCCTCATGAAAAAAGTTGTCATCATCACCGGCGCATCCCAAGGTATCGGCGCCGCCGTGGTCCAGGCTTACCGCGCCCTCAACTACCGCGTAGTCGCCACGTCGCGCTCGATCCAGCCTTCCACTGACCCGGACATCCTCACCGTCGCCGGCGACATCGCCGACCCGGCCACCGCCCAGCGCGTCATCCGCGAAACCCTGGCCACCTTCGGGCGCATCGACAGCCTGATCAACAACGCCGGTATCTTCATCGCCAAGCCGTTCACGGCCTACACCCAGGAGGACTACGCCAATGTGCTCGCAGTGAACCTCAACGGCTTCTTCTACATCACCCAACTCGCCATTGCCGAGATGGAAAAGAACCACGCCGGTCACATCGTCAACGTCACCACCAGCCTGGCGGACCACGCCATTGACGGCGTGCCGTCGGTGCTCGCCAACCTCTCCAAAGGCGGGCTGAATTCAGCGACCAAGTCCCTGGCGATCGAGTACGCCAAGCGTGGCATCCGGGTGAACGCGGTGAGCCCAGGGATCATCAAGACGCCGATGCACGGCGCAGAAACCCACGCGGCGCTGGGGCAATTGCACCCGGTCGGGCATATGGGGGAAGTGAGTGATATCGCCCAGGCGATCGTCTATCTGGAACGTGCTGGGTTTGTCACCGGCGAGATTCTGCATGTTGACGGTGGGCAAAGCGCGGGTCATTGATACACACGTCCCGGCCTAACCCGGCCGGGCGTTGTCCTCTCGTGGCGAGCGACCAAAAAAGGCTTTGTAAGCTCGGCTGAACGCCGCCTCGGATTCATAGCCAATTGCAAAGCCGATTTCGCCAATGCGACCGTCCTGTCTGGACAGCATGGTTTTCGCCAGGGTCAGGCGCCATTCATTTTGATAACGCAGCGGCGAGCGCCCGACCAGCGTAGTGAAGCGTTCACAGAAGTTCGAGCGTGACATCCCCGCAATTTCCGCCAGCGCGTCGATACGCCACTGCGTGCCCGGCGTTTCGTGAAGGGCCTTCAGCGCTCGGGCGATACGTGCATCCGACAGCCCACCCAGCCATCCAGAAGCAACACCCTGCTGCACCCAGGTGCGCAGGATGCGAATCACCACTAAGTCGATCAGGCGCGAAATCATCAACGCACCGCCCGGTTGCGTGTCATGGGCTTCAAGCAGCATGAAATGCAGGATGCCTTCCGCCCAGGCGGCAGCTTCAGCGTGCGGGATATGAATCAGCCGCGGCAGGGCAAACAGCATGGCCTGGAAACTGCTCGCGTCGAACCAGAAGCGGCAGATGACCACGCTGGTGGCCCCATCCACCGCCGTCATCACGAGGCCCGCAGGACCGTGGGGCAGCAGGATGACATCGCCTGGGTTCAAATTCTGTGCCGGTTGATCGGCCACGTCCAACTGCAGTTGGCCTTGCTGAAGCACGCAGATATGCGCGCTCTTTTCATCAAGATCGAGGGTCTGCGCGTCCGCAAGCGTGCAGGCATAAACGCGGTCGCCCGTCAGACGGATCTGCGCCAGCACCTGGGACAGCAAATCGCCCTTGGCCAGCCCTTCCAGTTGCATTTCCGGATGAATGATCAAGTTTTCCAAGGGATTCATCATATCGGTCCAATCCCGCCGTCACTAAGCTGATCCCCGAGATCATAGCGTGCCGGCGTCATCGAGATGAACGTTTGCAACGTTGGCCGTTTATGCACGTCATCCAATTACATGGGAACACTGAAATGTTCGGAATCTCCGCCCTTGGCTGGCTTCACACCCTCGGCAGCCTGCCGGCTATCCCACTGGCCGCCTACATGTTTATCAAGCACGGGCGCATCGTGCCTCGGTCGGTACCGGGAGTGTTTTATTTCGTGTCGATGCTGATCGGTGGCCTCACCGTGTTCCTGGTGGCGCATCAGCCTGTCAGCAACATCATCGGCGTCATTACCCTTGCGCTGCTGTTGGCAGGTTACGGGGTAGGGCACTTGGCCTGGTTGGGGCGGGCGCGTGTCTACTTGGAAACGATCTTTTTGAGCCTGACCGCGTTCTTTCTGATGGTGCCCACCGTTTCCGAAACGTTGCGTCGCGTTCCCGATGGCCACCCCTTCGTGACAGACCTGCAATCGCCCGTGTTGCTTGGCGCACAGGCGAGTATCGCGGTGGCGCTGGTGATCGGCTTGACGGCACAAATGGTCCATCTGCGCAGAAAGGCGCGTCTCAGAACCGCCCACTGATCCCCAGCAACGGCCCTTTCTGGACGATGTCGTAGACGAAACCATCGTGACGATAATTCACGCCCATCGCCCGGTAGCCGGCCACTGCCGAGAAGCCGGGCCAGAACTCCCAGCCCGCCAGCGCCGCCAGGTCCCAGTCTTGCTTGGACTGCCCCGCGCCTGCCATGCCCCAGGATGACAACCAGAACCGCTCATTCAACGCATAGTGCCCGCGCAGCCCGGCCATGGCGTCGGCCCAGGTGGCGCTGTCGGAGCCGGATCGCCCGCCAGCGGGCCCACCATGCAAGGTGAGGGTGGTGCTGCTGTACCAGACGCGCATCCCGCCGGCCACATCCAACCGCCGGTCTGCATCCCCCCACACGGTATAGCCACCTCCCAGGAATCCGGAGGCGGTCTTGCTTTCCACCTCAAGCTTGTTGGCAAGGATGCCTCCAGGCAGGCGGCTGCGGGTGTCAGTGTCGATGTACATCAGGTCGGCGAGCACGCTGTAGGGACCACGACGCGCCTCGCCCATCAGCATCACCGACATATCCACCGTGCGTGCGATGTCGGAGAAGTCGGACTTGATAAATTGGGTGCCGGTGCTGCGATGGCCCACGTGCCCACGGATACCGGCGCCCCACAGGTAAGGTCCGCCGTTGAAGGTCCAACCCTCGCCGTCGGCGGCCGTGGCCAAGGTGGGCATTGCCGCAAAGGCGCCCAACACCAGCGTCAGGCGTCGTAAGTGCATCATGGCGTTTCTCCGATCAGTGCTGGGTCAGCGAGAGCGCCACGCTTTCCGCCCCACAGTCTTGCGTAGGTTTCAGACCGGCTTTTTGAGCCGCCTTGACCTCCTCCTTCGCCGCCGCCAAATCCGCCAGGAACGCTGGATTGGCATGCAAGCTCGCCACCGTCGCCGCGCCCATGATGCGACCGGCATCCACGTCGCTTTGCCAATGTGCGTCGCAGATGACGCGGCTCTGGCCGAAGGACAATCCACGGGTCATCAACTCGGTGGCGCGCGCCGGCTGAATCTCGGCCAGCAGCAGTCCCCAGGCCCAACCGGCAGCAGAGTGGCCGGACGGCCAGGAACCATCCGTGCGCAGCAGGGGTTCCATATCCTTGCGGCAGGTGCCTTCGTTATGTGCCACGAAAGGTCGGGTGCGGTTGTAGGCGTTCTTCCCGGCGTAGGTGGAGCCGCCGGCATCCGTCAGGGTGCGCTGCATCAAGGTATAAAGATGTGGCGTGTTTTTCTCGGTGATCGGTGTACCCATCGCGCAGGAGAAGGCTTGTGCCGGGCCCGGGAAGGCCAGCTCCGCGTCTGCCGCCGCAAGTTTTTCCCGGGCTGTGCCGCGTAGCGACAATGCAGCGCGCCGCGCTTCTTCATCCCGTGCAAGGGCTGCGGAGTCCGATTTGGGTGGCGCGCCAAGCAAGGCCAGGCGCAATGGCAGATCCTTCGCGTCAAGATAGCCAGGGGCAAGCTTGAAATGCGGGTCTGTGATCTGGGTGACGGGCTCGTCGGCAAACGCCAGCCCCGCGCCGATCAGGCCTGCCAGCCCCAGCAACATCTGATGTGTGTTCATTGATTGTTCTCTGATCAGAATCGGTACAAGGCATTCAGATAGGCGCCTGCGCCCACCTTTTCACCCGTCAGCGGGCTGTTGCGTGCGTCGGAGACCAGGGCGTAGGTCTTGAGGCCGCCTTCCAGCGCCAACTGTGGCTGCCATTGCCAGGTGAGGCCGAGCTTCAAGGTCACGTCACGCATGCCGCCGCCGGGGTGGTATTCATCGAACTGGGTGCGCGCGGCTTGTTGGGCCGTGACGCCATAGCGGGCCATCATGTCGTTCTCATTGCTCCAGGTGCCGTACAGCGTCGAGTCCAGGGTTAACGTCGAAGACAGTGCGTAGGCGGTGGCGAAGCCGGCTTCCAGGTATTTGGTACGGCCGAGGTTTTCGCCGCCGTAGTTGCGACTTTCGCTGGCTTGCAGGCCGCGAACGAACAGGCGCCCGGCGGGCAGGATCCAGTAGGCTTCTGCGCCGATCAGGGCCGTGCTGTCCAGGTTGCCCATGCCCTTGAGGTAGTCGTCACGGCCGCCCAGGGTGTGGATTCTTTCTTTGCGCCCCTGGTCGTACCCCAACAGCAGCGCTACGCCGAAGGGCGATAGCCCCGGCAAGTCCCAGCGCAGCCCGTCCGGGAAGGCCGCGGTGAACTTGCCCCAGTTTTCAGTCGGCAACACGGCCTTGAGTTTCAGTGACGGAAACGCCGCGTAGTGCGACGAACCTTCGTACAACGGGCCGACCGCCAGTCCGCCGCCAACCGTGACGGACGGCTCGCTGTTTGAGTCGTCTGCGTACGCTGGTAACGCCATCGCCACGGCGAGAGTGATACCTGTAATGAGTGTCGTCGGATGCTTGAACACGTTTGAACCACCGAGCGTTGTCATCGATTCTTTCCTGAATTAGAGAGCGACAGGCTGCGGCGTCGGAAAACGCCATTGGCCACTCAAGATCTCGTCACTCGGCTGATACAGCCGAACCGTGTAGTTCCAACCGGGCGTAGTCGGCAGGCAATTGGCGATCTTTCCGTCACAGCCGCCGAACTGGATGACAATCGAGCCGTCAGCACTTTTCTGGGCGGTTAAATTGTTCAGCGAATAAGCGTCATACGGGTTTTGCTGGAAGTAGCCGTCTGCGTTGTAAACGCTGACAGACCAGAAGCTTTTCACCGGAACATCGCCGACCTTGAGTCGGTAAACGGTCTTGCCGTCGTTCGCAGGCATCACGCCGCCGAGGTAGATGGCGTCCTTGGCCGGGTTGCCGCCCCATCCCGTGGCCGTGCCGATCAGGTGATGAATCGGATTGACCTTGCCCTTGGGACCAAACGACTGGTTGTAGTCGGGAATCGTCGAGCCCAGCACTTCAAGGGCTTCGCGCACTTTAGCCTGGCTGGCCGGGTCCCACTTCGGTACGACGAACTCCCCAACCTTGGCTTGTTCGACCGTGATTGCGTCCTGCAGTCCATGCACCTTTTTCAGGTCTTGGCGGTTCGTGGGGTCGAAGAAGGTGCGCACAGCGACAAACACATAACGCGTGCCCACCGCCTCTTTCGTCAGCGTCCGGCGACCGGCGCCGTAGGTGACGATGGGCACGTAGTGGTCTTCATTGATCACAGCCATCGACATGAACCGCCCCTCGGCCTCAGGCAAGGCGATCGTGACGGGCCCGGCATCGAGGTCGAACACCGCTGATGAATAGAGTGTGTCCCGATTCATCCGCACCACATTCTGGGCGTCGATGGGCACGGCTTCGCGACTATGAACAAAGCGGCCCAAGCTGCCGGTGGCAACCATTTTGCCCAAGTAGAGATCGGACTCGGCACGCGCAAAATTATCCACACCCACCGGTATCGCCGCCTCCGGGGATGACTGAGCGTGCGCACTTCCAAAAGCAGCCAGCGCCAGGGCGAAGAGGCAGGCCGTGGGTGATTGAGACATTGAAACCTCGAGGTTTTATAAGTTGGCGTTGATTTTTTGACTGTATAAGAACGCCCTGGCGCGAACTTGCCATTTGATGCCAAAAGCTCAGCGAGCGGGCACGCGAAGGCCTCCGCTGAGCGGTGCCGGAAGGTTTAAGCGAGGGGGTTAACGATCTTGTTTCAAGAGGGCGCGATAGCGCGACGGTGGGCTGCCGGTCCAGCGCTTGAAGGCACGGGTAAAGTGCGCGGGATCGCTGTAGCCGACCATGTAGGCAATTTCAGTCGCGCTGTACCGGCCGCTGGCAATCAACTGAAGGGCTTCACTGCGACGTGTCTCGTCACGCAGTGCGTCGAAGTCGATGCCGCAATGTTCCAGGCGTCGTTGCAGCGTTCGCACAGACAGCCCGATCTTTCTGGAAATAGTGACGAGCTTGGAGAGTTCCTGATCGGCAATCTGCTGGGCTAGCACGTCGGCCGCTGCCGAGGTCGAGTTCAAGGCTTGGGTGGTTTTCCAGGCGACATCCCGGACAGGCCGCAGGGGGATCTCAAGCAACTCTCGATCAAACTCGATCATGTTGTAGTCGGCGTTCATGACCAGGTTCGGGCCCAGATACTCCTCAAGCGCCTCGTCGCCTCGCTCTCGCGGGCTCTTCAAATGCACCCGTATGGCGCCAGGCGCACCCGACATGAGCGGCACTTTCCTGAGCACAGCCAGCGTTCCGAAAATCACCTGCTTGGGGTCTGCGCCATGGTGCCCGGTAAAGTGTTGGATCAACTTTGTCGTACGGCCTTCGGTGACAATCTTGACTTCGCTGCCCTGGTGCAACAAATCCGTATGCACCGCCGCTGCTGCACAGGCTTGAGCCAAACTGGTGGAACCCAGAATCAACTCGCCCCACAGGCCCGGTTGAGCGCACATCGGTCAAATGCCCGATCATCGCTCCACCGAAAGGGTCCTGGGCGATGGCAGCCATTTCATTCGCGATATGAAAGCACGCCGCACGCGGCACCCAGGCTTCAGGGTTTTGGAAGACATGCGGGGAAATGCCAAAACGCCGAAAGAACTCCAACGGCGATACCCCGCGCATGCTCAGGTAGGGCGCGATCTGGCGAAGCGTGCTGAGCTTGATGGCGGGCGGGGCATTCGTCATGGGGATTGTCTCGGCCATGATGTCTTGGACGTTGAGGTGCTTGGAGCAGGGTAGCAGAGGGTGGCGCTGTTTATGGTTGAGTAAACAGCAGGAATGGGCGGGTGACAAATCGGGGGATCCCTTACGTAGCCCCGGCCCTCTCAGGGTGGGGCTCTTCAGGTGGGGGTTACTGCCTCGTAGTGCCGGTTGACTCCAACACCTTCACCACACATCAATCACCGCCTTGCTCATCTCCTGCAGGTAATGCGACGCCCAGGCATACGGGTCTAGGGGCGCTTGGTGCGCCTGCATCTTGCCGGGCTCTCAGGCCCGATCGCTGAATTGGCAGCGATGGAAGGGAGGGGAGCGTGGTGGAACGGGGGGGCAATCGGGGATGCTGATGGGATGGGTGCGAAAAAAAGCAGGGTAGTGTTTTGAGCGTGGACGTTTAGTGGGCATTTTCAGGAAACGACGCCCAGAGTTTCTCGCGTTTTCCAAACCCCAGAAACCACAAAGCCCCGCATTGCGGGGCTTCGAGATATGGTGCGGCACCAGGAGTCGAATTAAACACATAAATTATTGATAAATATTAATTTTTATTTTTTTAATCACATCGTCTACCTCTATTACTACCCTGATAGGGAGCAAAAAACATCGCTGTTACTACGGGTGGGTGAATCTCTGCGACGTTTCTTTGCGTCCTGTCACTGACCCTATTTCATCCAGCAAAAAAAAGTACAAGAGAAGGATCTTGTGAATTCTTAAAATGGTGGTAAGATTTTCTTACTAGCGGTAAGAATTTTAGGGAGATTCTGTATGAATGCTGACTTTGTGCGGGAAAAGCTCGTAGAGGTCCTCCAGCTCATCCAAGCCACAAGCGGGCTTGATTGTCCAAAGCTGGAAGGTACGACGAAGCCAACGGAAGCACTAGCTGAGTTTGACAGTAAAATCTGGCCTGTCGCTATCGGCATACTTGCATCGAAGCTTGATATTTCGATTGCCGATGACGTAAATATTTTCGCCCAGGAGAAAAGTTGTATCGCTCTGACTATAGATGAAACTGTGGCAGTAGTGATGAAGCTTGCTGAGGAGCAGTCTGGAGAGACTGTTAAGCAGGTTAAATTGAAATGATGGATACACAGCAGTCAAAGCGCGCTCTAATCGCAGATCGATTGCGGGAAGCCAGAAAAATGGCTGGCTTGTCGCAAGGGCAAGTCGCCAAATTGCTTAATATGCACAGGCCAACTGTATCTGAGATTGAAGCAGGTAATCGTAAGGTGTCTGCAGAAGAGTTAGGAGCGTTCGCAGAAACCTATGATGTCACTGTTCCGTGGCTGATGGGGGAGACACCTGAGCAGTTAGACATTGATGATCCTCGCCTGCAGCTCGCGGCAAGAGAACTGAGCAAACTTAAATCTGAGGATTTAGATAAATTGCTTAGGCTTTTAGCTTCGATGAGGGATTCAAATGATAAAACGGGAGACGCCTGATGAGTGCAGAGACAGGGCAAAAATCGTCTACCGTCCAGGCATTGGCAATGAAAGGCATGCAGGCATCAATTACTGCGAGAACTAAAGCAGGAATCGACCTAAAAAGTCCAATATGCATATATGACCTTTGTGAAAAATTAAAAGTAATAGTGCGTTTCAATGACATAAACATGGAGGGCATGTACGACCGAGAGCCAAAGCCGAGAATTCACCTCTCATCCTTGAGGCCTTTGGCTCGCAGAGCTTTTACATGTGCGCATGAGCTTGGGCACCATATCTTTGGACACGGCTCAACGATAGACGAACTTAATGATAGCCAGTTGAGTAGTGCAAGCCGTCCACCAGAAGAAGTACTTGCAGATGCGTTCGGAGCATTTGTTCTAATGCCGACACTGGGGGTAAAAGAAGCATTTCATTTAAGAAACTTAGATCCTAATAAAGCTAGTCCTTTGGAGCTTTTTGCCATCGCATGTAGTTTTGGGGTGGGGCAAGCAACGCTTGTCAATCACTTAGCTTATGCGCTGAAACTGATAAACCCGGTTCGACGAGATCAATTGGGAAAAGTTACTCCTAAAGCAATCAGATCAGAAATACTGGGCGAAGTAGTATCTGAGCCCCTTACAATCGTGGATCACCATTGGCTTTCCCCGACGCTCGACATGGAAGAGGGCGCACTCGTTTTGTTACCGGCTGGCGTCGCATTAGATATCACCGTATTGATGCCAGAGAAGGAGCTTGCGAGTGGTAGGCTATTCAGAGCAACGAAAACTGGTATCACGAGAGTAGTACTACCGGGTACATCTTGGGCGCTTTATGTAAGGGTCTCTCGCAAAAGATATGTTGGCTTAGCTCGGTTTCGCCATTTGGAGGATGCATCTGATGACTAAACGAATTGCTGTTGTGGACGGACCATTGCTGATAAATGAGGATAGCCTTTCAAAGGCTTGGGCCAAGGCTATCTTGCATGTAATTGGGCATACCGGTCATGAGATCGCACCTTTAGTACTAAGCTTCACTGGTTTCGATGAGACAGGTAAAGCGAACGAGCATGCTGGCGTGAGAGCTGCCCTGGATCAATTGTTGAGCGCAAATGATCACAGATCTGTGTCTGATGTAGCTCATACTATTTTTCCACAGCGTATTTGGCAAATCGCACAGGGCAATCGAGCCTATTTTTACTCGTTGTATCAAGATGTGTTCCCCAGGTATCGAGCGATGAATGCAAAGGGGAATCGACGCGGTCTGTATTTTGAACGACTTATAGATTACAAACGCGGTCCAAATGACGGCAATCAGTTGGAATGGATACTCTCTCAGTATAATGGCAGAGCTGGAGTGAGGAGGTCGATGTTTCAAGCCAGCATATTCGATCCTGAGAGAGACCATATAGCGGATGCACAGCTTCAGTTTCCATGCATGCAACAAATCAGCTTTGAGCCTACTAAAGATGGATTGGTTGTAAATGCTTTCTATGCAACGCAGCAGTTATTTGTCAAGGCGTATGGCAACTATTTGGGGATTGCTCAGCTAGGTGCGTTTATGGCCAATGAAATGAACATGAAGTTGAGCCGAGTAAATGTCATTGTTGGTGTGGCTAAGCTCGAGAGAATAACAAAGACCAATGAAGCGTTAGATCCGTTAATAGCGGAATGTAAGAAATGTATTGAGGGCGAACTATTAGAGTCTGATGTGAGAGCTTCTGAAGTCGGGGCTGTGGCGTGAAGAGGGGTGAAAATGTTCGGTTGGACTTCGGTTCGGAAAAAGAAGCTAGTATTTCTGTACCGTCGAAAAAAGTGATTTCTCATCTGCTACCAATAAAAATAACAGAGGCATATGATACATATTGGAAATTCGCAGTTGAAAGACAGAATATTTTCTTTCGACGTCTAGAAAGTAGCCCCAAACCTTGGACAGTAGACCCCATTTTATCTGTTCATAAATTTACCAATGCGTATCGTGCATCCGATAGAGTAAGTCAATATTTAATAAGAAACGTTATCTATAGAAAGGATCTTCCGAGTTCTGTAAATGAAGTTTTTTTCAGGGTAATGCTTTTTAAGATTTTTAACAAAATTGAAACGTGGCAGCTCTTAGAAAATGCCTTTGGTTTGATAACGTATGAGGATTATAGTTTTAATTCTTACGACCGTATTTTGAGTCAGGCAATGGCTTCTGGGAGGCGCATATATTCGGCCGCATATATTATGCCTCCGGGAAGTTCGGCTTTTGGGCATTCGGCGAAACATCAGAATCACCTGAAGCTATTGGAAATGATGATGTCCGATGAGTTGGCAAGTAAACTTGCGAGCTTACACAAAATGCAGCCAGCCTTCGAACTTTTTAAAAGCTACCCTACGATTGGGGATTTTCTTGCCTATCAGTTTGTTACGGATGTCAACTACAGCGAAATAACTGATTTTACAGAAATGGATTTTGTTATACCTGGCCCCGGCGCCCGAGACGGATTACGGAAGTGTTTTGAATACACGGCAGGACTCAATGAGGCTGAGTTGATCCGGCTAATGGTTGATAATCAAGAGCTTGAGTTTGAAAGATTGGGTCTAGAGTTCAATTCTTTATGGGGAAGGAGATTGCAGTTAATTGATTGTCAGAACCTTTTTTGTGAAGTGGATAAGTATTCTAGAGTTGCTCATCCAGATATAAGTGGGATATCGGGGAGGACTAAAATTAAGCAGAAATTTACTCCAACAGGCCCCATAGAGTTTCCTTGGTACCCTCCAAAATGGAAGTTGAACAACAAGATTGCTGAAGATGCTGTGGCTCGCCACGGGGTCGATATTAAAGAGCTGTCTGAAGATGAAGAGTTTCGCCAGACCAAAATGATACTATAGGAGCGTTTTATGGAACTTAATGCTTATCAGCAACAAGCGCAATTCACTGATCAAGTAGCTCTGCGAGGTAACAGCGCACTTGATTCGAATGTTATTGTACCGCTTCTCGGTCTTGCCGGTGAGACTGGTGAGTTATTAAGTGAATATAAAAAGCACCTACGGGATGGTAAGTCACACTTGTTATTCAAGGATCGGGTAGCTGAGGAACTGGGTGACTTACTTTGGTATGTTGCAAACGTCGCAGAAAAATTTGATCTTAAACTCGAAGAAATTGCTCAAAAAAACCTGCACAAAACTTTGGGCCGCTGGGGGGCACCAGGCTCACTTTTGACTAATTTTGATTCTGGGTATGAACATGGTGAAAGCTTTCCTAGAAAGTTTGAAGTCGAACTTCGCGAAGTCTCCGCTGAGGGGGGCACTAAGATTCGTACTTTTATTGATGGGGTCAAGATTGGCGATGATTTGACTGATAATGCTGATGACGCTGACGGATATAGATTTCATGATGTCTTTCATTTGAGTTATGTTGCGATTCTTGGATGGTCTCCCGTGATTCGTAAGCTACTTGGACGGAAACGGAAGAGTATTTCGAAAGTAGATGAAGTGCAAGATGGCGGGCGGGCTCAGGTTATTGATGAGGCCGTTGCTGCGTTGGTTTTCGATTATGCTAAGGAACATAATTGGCTTGAAGGTGTGGGTGATATTGACTACAAGTTACTTCGCACTATTAAAGGTATTACTTCTCTGTTGGAAGTAAAACAACGGACGATGGGAGAGTGGCAGAGAGCCATTTTAACTGGGTTTGATGTTTGGAGAAAGGTTTTGGCTAACTCCGGAGGCTTGATTGTTGTGGATCTAGATAGTAAGTTGCTGAGCTACGTTGAGGCTGATGAGTGATTGATTGTTAATTCGAATTCAAAGGAGTGTCCGATGAAGATGCCAATGGCGGCAGGTTATCTAAAAGGTCACGGTGTCGATATTGTAGACATTGATCGTTTTTCAGTATTGCTAAATGTTGAATTCGAACCTTTTCTTAGTCGATATTTTACAAGTGTTGAGTTGAATTCGATAATTGGAAGCTCTTCTGGTTTAGAGAAATTGGCTGGAAAATTTGCTGTAAAGGAATCCGTATTAAAAGCTCTGGGAGTGGGGTGGGGTAATGGAATCTCATTCGTCGATGTCGAAGTTTATAATCACGACAGCGGCGCTCCCGCCGTCAGGCTTTTCAGGCGGTTAGCGGAGCTAGAGACTGAAATGAATATCACGGGATGGCTCGTAAGCTGTACTCATACAAGGACTATCTCTATGGCTAGTGTTGTAGCTGTAGGAGCCAATCCTTAGTATGGATTTGAATTATCTTAATGCTATGTGTGATTTATATTATTCGAGTCGGCGATTTCAGATATTGCTGGGTATTTTTACTCCAACGTAGTGCGGCATATCCAGCTATTAGGCGGTGCCCTATCCAGCGAGTATCAACTATTGAGATAGTCCCTGGAGCGCTGGCAAGGAGTAATAACCCCATAAATTTTATCCACTCGTCATGGGTGAGTAACTTTTCGCCATATCCGTGATATGAACGACCACTTTCATAGATGTTAAATTTTAGATTTGAGTGTTTTTCAATCCAACTCAAGTTCTCTTCGGATGGTTTGGTTGGTTGTGAAAAGTCGATCATTGGTATATGTAATTTTTTGTTCTTATTTATTAGTTCTGAGTGTAATGCTAGCTCGGAGTCGCTAGGTAAAGCTTCTAGTTGTTTATTGAGCCAAGCTGGTGTTAAATCTTTAGCTCTAATGGGGATTATTATGCGCGCATCGTCTACCTGCTGTGGGCAATACTGATAAATTGACACGTGTGCGGTCCACTCCCCCTTCAGTTCATTAAGCCAAAGGGGTGTCATTTCAATTGGATGCGACTCCAAGATGGAACTCATATGTTGTTTGCTCCGCCACCGTATAAGCGCCGATATGTTACTATTGCAAAATCATCCGTCATTCCTGACAGGTAATCCACAATCAAGTGCGCTCTTGCTATCCATTCAAGTAGCTCGAATCGTTTTTTTGAATTTTTAGTTTTCCGTATTTCAAGCAATGTATGCTCGTATACTTTTATGTGCTTGCGAGGTAGAAAACTTTGTAGCGTTGAAGCTAATGCCGAGCCTGTAGCCTTGGGTTGTACTTTATTGATTAAAAGCTGTTCTGCATCATTGCTGGATAGGTCAAGCAAAAGGCCAAATCTATCTAGGATGCCGGTAACTACTTGAAAGCCGACAAGCTCTCTTTCCCTGATAACGGCACTGGAGTATAGATATTCTTTCGAGAACTTTCTGATGATATCTAGCAGTGCTTTAGCAGCTTTTGATTTATCAAGAAGTGAGAAATATTCACCCGCCTCTATTTTAGCATGATGTCTTATATATAGCTGGCATGAACGGTCAACCAAAACATTTGTCACAGTGGTTCGGAAGGCGGTAAACCATGCAGGATCTTCGGAGTGTTCCAGTGGCAATGAGTTGAGAATTTCCATTGCAATTCTATTTTTATTGAGCTCTCCTAAGCCGGTCCGTAACGCAAATACAACATCATAGCATCTGACAATGTTCTTTTCTAATGCATCCTCAATGTCGCTTAAGCAATATGATATGTCATCCGCAGCTTCCATTATGTATGACAACGGATGCCTGGACATCGTATTTATACTTAATTTGCTTTGTAATTCTGAAAGTATTTTTTTCTCACTATGGAATACTCCTGATTTTTTCACAGTTTTACCATTTTGGACCTCGCCAATACGTTCAGGGGTCCATGGGTACTTTAGTGTTGCAGATAATTGTGAGTAAGTTAGATTGTAGCCAAATTCATCTTTGTTCCATTGCAACCTTGTTGCCATCCGGAAACCTTGGGGGTTGCCGTCAAAATATGTAAAGTCCTGGTACAGTTGGGTGAATTCAGAATGATGATATTTAGAGAATTTTTCTTTGTTTTTTTCGATTCTAGCAGCAAACCACTCTTGGATTGACGCCTCTCCGAAGTGCCCAAACGGTGGGTTTCCCAGGTCGTGCATCAAGCATGAAACTTCGACAAACGAGATGAAGGCGTTGGTTCTATAAAGGGTCTCTATGTTATTTTTTTCTCCGAGCATCCCTTTTTCGAATAGCTGCTCTGAAATCTTTTCCGCTAGGTAACGTCCAATTGATGCTACCTCTAGGGAGTGTGTAAGTCTCGTTCGTACCGATGCGTTCCACTCTTGTGGAAAGGCTTGAGTTTTGGATTGAAGCCTGCGAAATGCTGCAGAAAATAATACTCGCCCCCGGTCACTCGCTGCCTGCATCGCGAGATTTCTACCAGAAGGGCCAGCAGAGTCGCGTCTGCGAATATCCGTAAGCATAGAGAGATAAAACTGAGATATTCGTGATTCGCTCATGACAATCCTTATCTGATATTCGCTGACGAGCCTTGCCACTGCTAAGTCGGTTTTGGGCGCTACGCCCAAAGGTGGCCTTTGGGTTCACCTTATCCGTTTGATTTCAAGGACACAAAGGTTTCAGGGGGGCTCGTCTGTGGGTGATCGCCGTTGCCGTATTGTCTTGCCCGATGAGGTTAGCTCGGGTCTTTCTCAAAAAATGCTTCCATGATTCGTATTTCTGAATCCGCCTGCTGATGATGCAAGCCGTCAGCGAGTAATAGTACTGAGTGGAGGCGGACTTTTCCTGGAGAAAAACCTCTAGAAACCAAAGGACGTGTTTCATCTGCCAGCTCCATGGCGTTTTGCGTTGCCAGCGCTGCTCGATGGCCATCTGCATTACTCGTGCTTGCCTGACGTGGCGGCGTTGAGAGGCGGGCGCGCCTTTCAGGGTACCGCTCAGAAACAACTCCATATCGAATGCCTTACTCATGCTCGGCCACCAATGTAAGCCGACACCACGTCGATACGACCGTGTCCCAGCTCATAGCTGATTTGTGCTCGGGCTTCCTGATCGAGGTGATGATCAAGTTGGTAGCAATTGCCACCGTTGATGGGGGCAGGATGCTGTGTGATTTGCTCATAGCGTTCGCACGCATAGGTCGCCCGCAATTCGTGGAAGCCCTTGAGGTTGTGCGTATGGAGAATCTCCCGTGCGGGGCGAACGATTACCTGTTGGAAATCGAGGTAGCGTTCATTTGCTGCAAGCAGGTTGCGGCTACCATGGGGCGAGACTTGAAGGGCGAATGCCAGTGCGTCGCGGATGTGCTCATCCACCGTTATCCACCGAGGGGCCGAGGCTCCCGAGCGGCCACCTTTGGTGCCGTCCTGGATGTTGATCCTCCCGAGTTGCTCGGCTTCCCGTTGCAGTCGAGGAAGGTCGGCCAAAATGGCCTCGCGTAAGCGCATTCCGGCGGCTCGCACCAAGTGCACGATGGCGGCAGCGCGTTGCATTTGGTGTTCGCGGAGTACGTCCACGATCCGTTTCACATGTTCGCGATCTTGGCCTTGCGGTACCGATTGACGAACACTGATGCGCCGCATTCCCAACGCCTTGCTCGGACTCACGACCTTCACATACTGATCACCTCGAAGCGCAGCCATGGTCCGGTTCACGCTGGACAATCGGTTTTGCGCGGTGGCGATGCCTATAGCGCCTTGTTCAACTTGCTGACGCAGATATCCGGCGTATTCCAGCAGGGTCTGCCGATCAATTTGTCGCGCATCGTTAATTCCTGGTCCATCCTCCGACCGACACCACCGAACAAACGTCTGCCAGCGATCACTGTGCGCTTTAACGGTCCCATAGTGTCCGCCGCCGAACATGTCTTTCAGCGCTTGCAGCCCGGCATAGCTCAGTTGCCGACCATAGCCAAAATTCCGCCCGTCCCGTCTACCTACCAGTGCCATGATCAAACTCCTCTCGAAGCCAAACCTTTAAGACTTTCCCCACGTCATCCCGCCAAGGATGTTGAGTGTTATCAGGGATCAAGGCCCCTGCGACCTGTGAGGGTTGTCCACTAACGCGGGACTGGCGGCTCTTTACGACCGGGAGCTTGGGCATCTCATGATCTGGCCTCCTGAACACTTCCGAGGAAGTGGGCGGGTGGGGGCTGCATCGGCTGACGAAACCAACGCCGCGAGATCCTGAGTCAGGTAAAAGCAGTGATGCGATGACCGGGGCATGCCTGACTGTCAGTCAGGTGCAGTCCGTTCCTTGGGCTGCGGCACCATCATCTGCATCGCTGTTGCTGGTGACTTCGGTGTTTGTCACGCCGATTGTCACGAGGGGGAATGCCGCAAAGCCTTGTACGAGGTGGCCTGCAGCAGTGGTAGGAGCGCCCGTCTCTTTCCAGAAGAAAGAGACGGGCGCAGGTTGGCGCAAGGAATGGCCAAGCGGATAGGTTGCTGCAGGGCAGCTATGCAAGGGGATGAGTTGCCGCAGTGGGCACACTGGTAAAAGTAGGCATCCATCACATCGCTGTGACCGTGCGAGCCGCCGGACGCTAATCGCACTTTGGGAGAACCACCATCGTGTGGCGTAGCCTTAAAGGTACTGGCTACCTGGGTTGCTGTCGACGACAGCGCTTTGCCCGGTCTTTTCTACGCCTGTGGATAATTCGGGTCAAGGCTCGAATTTTCGGGAGTTCTGCGGCTGTGGATGAAATTATCCACCGGTGGAAATCAGTGGTTTTCCATAGACAGTTGTGTGGGCTTCAGATTTTTTAAGTGAGGTCCATCCAAGCAGGGCGGCTTTGCAGCCCTGTTTGGATGGACCCGCGTGGACAAGCGGATCACTGAGATATAAAGACCGAGCGCTTACTCAGTTGCGCCACGTTTTGCTTTTAAGCGAGTGACGTTCGGTCCGGTCTGGTTCGCGAATTCGTGTGGAGTGACATGCTCCTGCCGGTTGGCCTCCAGGTACCGGCTCCACCAGTTCATGATCAGCCTTCGCTCCTCGATGAACTCGGCCTTGTGGATGTAAGCGGCGCGGACGTTGTTGCGCTCCTTGTGGCTCATCTGCCGTTCAATGGCTGTCTCCGACCACAATCCTGACTCGATCAGTGCGCTACAGGCCATCGAACGAAATCCATGCCCGCAGATATCGGTTTTGGTGTCGTATCCCATCGTCCGAAGCGCGTTGTTTACGGTATTTTCAGACATGGGCTTCCAGGGTTTGGCATCCCCTGCGAAGACCAATGCGAATTTGCCTGTGAGTGCATGGATTTTTTCGAGTAGCGCCACTGCTTGCGGCGATAAGGGTACTAAATGGATATCCCCTGCCATCTTCGTACCCCTTGTGGAAAAGGGTACTCCTTCCAGCGCGGGGCGAGTGTCCGGTATCTCCCAGGTGCCGCGCTTGAGGTCGAACTCGCTCCAGCGTGCGAAACGCAGCTCGCTGGATCGTACAAACACATGCAGCGACAGCATCACCGTCAGACGGGTAAGTGCCCGGCCTTTATAAGTGTCGATCCGCTCCTGCAGTTCCGGCAGTCGCGATAAGGGTAGAGCGGGGCGATGCACCACCCGCGGGGCCTTGATCGAGCCTTCGAGGTCGTAAGCAGGGTTTATGGTGATAAGCCGGAGGCGCTTTGCCTCGCGCATGATGCTCTGCAGGTAGTTTTGTACCCTTAAAGCAACGTCTATCGTTCCGCGCTTCTTGATCGCTTCCAAGGGCTGCATAAGGTCATGGGTGTCGAGATCAACAATGGCGCGTGCGCCGATCAGCGGGAATACGTGGGTTTTGAGGCGGCTCATCACTGTCTTGGAATGGCCTGGTGCCCACTTGGCCGACATTTCCGTATGCCAGTCGAGCGCAACGCTTTCAAAGGTTCTGCCTTTGATTACGGCTTCCGCCTTAGCTTGGTGTTTGGTCTCTATAGGATCAACGCCATCCGCCAGCATTCGCTTGACTTCCAAGCGCTTGCGGCGCGCATCGGCGAGGCCAATGGCGGGGTAGTTGCCGAACGAGGTCAGTCCTTCCCGTCCGTCAGGTTTGACGTAACGGAGCCGCCAGCCTTTGCGGCCATTGGGTTGGACTAGGAGATAGAGGCCATCGCCGTCGAAAAGCTTGTAGGCGCGGTCTGTAGGTTTTGCCAAGCGGCAAGCTGCGTCGGAGAGCGGAGCTGTGGTGCGCGACATAAGGGTACTCCCTTTTATCGAAGTGACCTGTATCCCAAACTCTACCCTTAAAACGGCTGGAATCCACCAGATTTTGACGTAACCCGACAGAACCCCAAAACGAAAAAACCCGCCAGAAGGCGGGTTTTTCGGGGGTTCCAGAGATTTTGAAAGCCTTCTCTGGAACCTTGTGTGGTGCCGGCACCAGGAGTCGAACCCGGGACCTACTGATTACAAGTCAGTTGCTCTACCAACTGAGCTATACCGGCGTGTTAGGGCGACGATTATAGCGATTGGCAAGGTTCTGTAAACCCCTGAATTCTGACTATTTTTGCAGAACCCAAGGTTTTTTCATCCGCGCCCCTTTTTCCGATCAGCAAGGGTAGGATTCTTCCTAAGCCGCCGAAGGGTCAAACCCGGTGCAATCTCATCCCATCTAAAGGAAGCCCCACGTGAAACGGACTCTCTCCCTGTCCCTCATCCTCCTCACTGCCGCGCTCAGCGCGTGTTCCTCCAATAAGCCCGGTAATGACCCTGCCCTGGTCGGTACTTGGAAAGGCTTGCGTACCGAAACCGGCAAATGCCAGTTCCTGTCGTGGACCAATAATCTCAAGCCTGACGGGCGCTTCGTCATTACCTTCTACCGCGATGCGCAGCAGACCCAGGTGATCCAGACCGAGCAGGGTTCATGGTCAGCGGCCAATGGCAAGAATGAGTTGCGCACGGACGGCGTACGTTCGCCGGATGTGTACACCTACAAGCTGCTCGACGCCGACACCGTTCACTACGTGAGCGTATCGTCGGACCCTACCAGCGATTGCCAGGATGACTACGCGTTCACCGAGCGCCGCGTGCGCCAATAAGGCTGGCGCGCTCCAAAACCGGGCGCTCGGGTGCCCGGTTGTTATAGGTATCAACGCCTCTTCCCATAGTTCTTCCCGAACTTCTTGTAGTCCATTGCCCATTTCTGCCTGCATTTGCAGCAAAAGCCTACAGGCTGACTGCGATCAATTTGGTTTAGTGAATGGACGGTATCCTCCGGGCTTAGCAGATTGAGTGCCCTGGTGGTGTCATGCGGCGCGGGTTTTGCTTCGCTGTCCAGCGGCGGTGCCTGTTACTCACCGACACACGGGCCGTGGCTTCGCGGGCGATTTGGATCAACCGCTCGGCTGGTTTTCCCTTGAATACAGGTGAGGTTTCCGTATTCTGTGGCGCGATATAAACCGTCAGGCTAATCGCGGTTTCATGTAGGCAATTTTTCGAGACAATGTTGGGCAATCGAATATTTGTTGATGGGTGTGTCAGTTTTGCGCCGTTCTTGTCCATCTGGACAACAATTTTCGCGAATTAACAGTGCAAGTTCATGTTCTTACAACGAATGCATTTTTTATCACAATAAAGTCATAAAAATGGCGCCACACCGTTCGTCGGATTAAATTGAACTAAAAGCATCAAAATACTGACACCATCAATGTGATATCACAGAATGCGCCCGACACCACATAACTAGAAAAATACAAGGTCAGCCTATTGCTGACCTTTTTATCGCCTTTAAAGCGCAAACAGGTGGGGAGGGGCAGTGAGTGAGTCGAGCAGATGACATTTCAAAACTATTCAACAAGCTGGGTGCCAACCCGAGTGGCTACCGCGAGATCGACTTTGTCCATGAGTTCATCGAGGACGATGTAGAGGTCTTGGTAGCCCCCGTCGCGACTCCAGCCCTGCCTGAAATTGAAGCGCCGTCAGCTCCCCTGTTGCGTCTGCTGGAAGAGCTGAGCCAAGGCGAAGCCGACCACCTGCAGCCGCCCGAAGTGGTGGAGGGGCGTGACGGCGAAATGTATTCGGAGCAATCGAGCCCCAACGTCGTGGTGGTTGTCTCGGTCAAAGGCGGCGTCGGCCGCAGCACCCTGACCGCTGCGATTGCCAGCGGCTTGCAGCGCCAGGGCCGCCCGGCGCTCGCCCTGGACCTGGACCCGCAGAACGCCTTGCGTCACCACCTGTGCCTGGGCCTCGACATGCCTGGCCTCGGCGCGAACAGTTTGCTCAATGAAAGCTGGGAAACCCTGCCTGAACGCGGCTTTGCCGGTTGCCGCCTGGTGGCGTTTGGTAGCACCGACCACGAGCAGCAGCAGAGTCTGAACCGTTGGCTGGGCCAGGATAGCGAGTGGTTGGGCCAACGCTTGGCCGACCTTAAATTGAATGGCCAGGACACCGTGATCATCGACGTCCCGGCCGGCAATACCGTGTACCTCGGCCAGGCAATGTCGGTGGCCGATGCGGTGCTGGTCGTCGTGCAGCCGGACGTGGCCTCGTTCAGCACCCTCGACCAGATGGACAGTGTGCTTGCGCCGTACTTCAACCGCGAAAAACCGCCACAGCGCTTTTACGTGATCAACCAGTTGGACGCTGCCCACCGCTTCAGCCTGGACATGGTCGAGGTGTTCAAGACCCGTCTGGGTGCTGCCCTGCTGGGCACGGTCCACCGCGATCGCGCGTTCAGTGAAGCCCAAGCCTACGGTCGCGATCCCCTCGACCCCACCGTCAACAGTATCGGCAGCCAGGACGTCCACGCCCTGTGCCGCACCTTGCTCGAACGCATCGACTCGGACCTCCCATGACCGACAATACGTCCTCCACGCCCTTCGTCGAAGGGCGCGCTGAACAGCGCCTAAATGGCGCGATTGCGCGCTTCAATCGGTGGCCTGCGGCGCTGCGTACGGTGCTGGTTGTTGCCAGTTGCGTGCTCGGCGCCCTGTTGTTGCTGGGCATTATCAGCGCACCGCTCGACCTCTACAGCCAGTGCCTGTTTGCCGGTGTGTGCTTCCTGGCGGTGCTGGTGCTGCGCAAAATTCCCGGACGCCTGGCGATCCTCGCGCTGGTGGTGCTGTCACTGGTGGCGTCATTGCGCTACATGTTCTGGCGGCTCACCTCCACCCTCGGGTTCGAGACCTGGATCGACATGTTCTTCGGCTACGGCCTGGTCGCGGCCGAGTTCTACGCCTTGATCGTGCTGATCTTCGGCTACGTACAAACCGCCTGGCCATTGCGCCGCACGCCGGTGTGGTTGAAGACCGAGCCCGAAGAGTGGCCGACGGTCGACGTGTTTATCCCCACGTATAACGAAGCGCTGAGCATCGTAAAACTGACCATCTTCGCCGCCCAGGCAATGGACTGGCCCAAGGACAAGCTGCGCGTCCACGTGCTGGACGATGGCCGCCGCGACGACTTCCGTGACTTCTGCCGCAAGGTCGGCGTGAACTACATTCGCCGCGACAACAACTTCCATGCCAAGGCCGGTAACCTCAACGAAGCGTTGAAGGTCACCGACGGTGAATACATCGCCCTGTTCGATGCCGACCACGTGCCGACGCGCTCCTTCCTGCAAGTAAGCCTGGGCTGGTTCCTCAAAGACCCGAAGCTGGCGATGCTGCAAACGCCGCACTTCTTCTTCTCGCCAGACCCGTTCGAAAAGAACCTCGACACTTTCCGCGCCGTGCCCAATGAGGGCGAACTGTTCTACGGCCTGGTGCAGGACGGCAACGACCTGTGGAACGCCACCTTCTTCTGCGGCTCCTGTGCGGTCATCCGCCGTAAACCGCTGCTGGAAATCGGCGGTGTAGCCGTCGAGACCGTGACCGAAGACGCCCACACCGCGCTCAAGCTCAACCGCCTGGGCTACAACACCGCTTACCTGGCCATCCCGCAAGCTGCGGGCCTGGCCACCGAAAGCCTGTCGCGCCACATCAACCAGCGGATTCGCTGGGCGCGAGGCATGGCGCAGATCTTCCGCACCGACAACCCGCTGCTGGGCAAGGGCCTCAAGTGGGGCCAGCGCATCTGCTACGCCAACGCCATGCTGCACTTCTTCTATGGTTTGCCGCGCCTGGTGTTCCTGACCGCGCCGTTGGCTTATCTGGTGTTCGGGGCGGAGATTTTCCACGCGTCGGCGCTGATGATCGTTGCCTACGTGTTGCCGCACTTGGTGCACTCAAGCCTGACCAACTCCCGGATCCAGGGGCGTTTCCGTCACTCGTTCTGGAACGAGGTGTACGAGACGGTACTGGCCTGGTACATCCTGCCGCCGGTGCTGGTGGCGTTGGTCAACCCCAAGGCCGGTGGCTTCAACGTGACCGACAAGGGCGGCATCATCGACAAGCAGTTCTTCGACTGGAAACTCGCGCGCCCGTACCTGGTGTTGCTGGCGGTGAATCTGGTCGGCCTGGGCTTCGGTATCCATCAGTTGATCTGGGGCGATGCGTCCACTGCCGTGACGGTAGCGATCAACCTGACCTGGACCCTCTACAACCTGATCATCACCAGCGCCGCCGTGGCCGTGGCTTCGGAAGCGCGCCAAGTGCGTTCCGAGCCGCGTGTCAGCGCCAAGCTGCCGGTGAGCATCATTTGTGCTGACGGCCGTGTGCTTGAAGGCACGACTCAAGATTTCTCGCAAAACGGCTTCGGCTTGATGCTCTCCGATGGTCACTCGATCACCCAGGGTGAGCGCGTGCAATTGGTGCTGTCACGCAACGGCCAGGACAGCTTGTTCGATGCCCGCGTGGTGTTCAGCAAGGGCGCGCAGATCGGTGCCCAGTTCGAACCCCTCAGTCTGCGCCAGCAAAGCGAGTTGGTTCGCCTGACCTTCTCCCGCGCCGATACCTGGGCCGCGAGCTGGGGCGCCGGCCAGCCGGATACACCGCTGGCGGCCCTGCGTGAAGTGGGCTCCATCGGCATCGGCGGCTTGTTCACCCTGGGCCGCGCCACCCTACACGAACTGCGTCTGGCCTTGAGCCGCACCCCCACAAAACCGCTAGATACGCTGATGGACAAGCCATGACCTCGAAGATATTCGCTCGCCCTCATCCGCGCCGTGCACTCGCGCTGATGATCGCCTCGCTGATGGGCCTCAACACCCTGGCGCAAGCTGCCGAGCAAGCGGTTGCCACCGTGCCGGTGCAAAGCACCGATAACGGCTACAGCCTGACCCTCAAGCAGCTGGGCCGCCGCGACACCATGAACCTGCAAGGCGTGGAGTCGTCCGACAGTGTCAACTTCGATATCCGTGCCGATGAAGTGGTGAAGGGTGCGCAACTGCTGCTCAAGTACAGCTACTCGCCGGCGCTGCTGGCCGACCTGTCGCAGATCAACGTGTTGGTCAACGGCGAAGTCGCCGCCAGCCTGGCGCTGCCCAAAGAAGGCGCGGGCATCCAGCAAGAGCAACTGGTGCAGCTTCCGCCGAAGCTGATCACCGAGTTCAACCGCTTGAGCCTGCAGTTCATCGGCCACTACACCATGTCCTGCGAAGACCCGCTGCACAGCAGCCTGTGGGCCAAGATCAGCAACAGCAGCGAGCTGAAAGTGCAGGTTGAGCCGATCGTGCTCAAGGACGACCTGGCCGTGCTGCCGCTGCCGTTCTTCGACAAGCGTGACGCGCGCCAGGTCAGCCTGCCGTTCGTGTTCGCCACTGCACCCGACAGTGCCGCGCTGGAAGCGGCCGGTGCCTTGTCTTCATGGATCGGCGGCCTCGCCAGCTACCGGGGCGCGACGTTCCCGACCACCCTCGGCGAGCTGCCGGCCAAAGGCAACGCCATCGTACTGGTGCAAACCGCCGATGCGCTGGACGTGCACGGTGTTGCGGTCGCCAAGCCGACCGGCCCGACCCTGACCCTCATCGCCAACCCCAATGACGCCAACGGCAAACTGCTGATCGTCACCGGGCGTGACGGCGAAGAACTCAAGCGCGCCGCCAACGCGGTCGTGCTGGGCAACCCGGTATTGGCCGGCAACAGCGTGGTCATCACCAAGCTCGACACCCTGGCACCGCGCCGTCCGTACGACGCGCCAAACTGGCTGCCAAGCAACCGCCCGGTGCGCCTGGGCGAGTTGATCGAACAGCAGAAACTCAGCGTGTCGGGTTACAACCCAGGCGCGATCAGCGTCGACATGCGCCTGCCGCCGGACCTGTTCAACTGGCGTGAAGAGGGCGTGCCGCTCAAGCTCAAGTACCGCTACACGCCGCAGCAGGTGTCGACCAACTCGTCGTTGCTGATCGGCCTGAATGATCAATTCATGAAGTCTGTGGCCTTGCCGTCGGTGACCAACCTGGGCGGCGGCCAGACCCTGCTCGACCAGTTGAAGAAAGACGAAAGCCTGCCGCGCGAAGTGACGACCCTGCTGCCGATCAGCTCGGCATCGCCCAAGTCCAAGCTGCAACTGCGCTTCATGTACGACTACATCAAAGAAGGCGAATGCCGCGACATTATCGTCGACAACATGCGCGGTTCAGTCGACCCGGATTCGACCCTCGACGTCACCGGCTACCAGCATTACATCGCCATGCCGAACCTGGGCGTGTTCAACGACTCCGGCTTCCCGTTCACCCGCCTGGCTGACCTGTCGGAATCCGCCGTGGTCATGCCCGACAACTTCGGCACCGACGAGTTGACCGCCTACTTGACCGTGATGGGCCGCTTCGGCGAAGCCACCGGCTACCCGGCCACCGCCGTCAAAGTGGTGCAGGCCAAAGACGTGCAAAGCGTTGCCGACAAAGACCTGCTGGTGCTCGCCACCGCCGCCAACCAACCGCTGCTCAAGCAGTGGCAGCAATACCTGCCGGCCACCAGCGATGGTGAGCAGCACCAGTTCCTGCTGTCTGACCTGCCACGTTATGTCCGTAGCTGGGTCAGCCCGGACCCGGCGGGCAATCAGCACCCGGCCAATGCCGGCATTACCTTCAAGGGCCTGAGCAACAGTACTTGGCTGGCGGGCTTCCAATCGCCACTCAAGAGCGGTCGCAGCGTGGTGCTGATCGCCAGCAACCAGCCGCAGGGCCTGCTGGAAGCCACCTCGGCGCTGATCGGCGGTGACGACTACAAAGACTCGATCCAGGGCAGCCTGGCCGTAGTGCAGGGCACCACGATCAGTTCGCTGGTAGGTGACGAGCAGTACTACGTCGGCAAGCTCAACTACTTCAAATTCATGCAGTGGCAACTGTCGCAGAATCTGGGCTGGATGCTGTTGATCACCTTCCTCGGCCTGGCGGTGGTGACCAGCCTGATCTACCTGTCGCTGCGTGCACGTGCAAAACGGCGGTTGGCATGAGCCCGCTCAAGAGCGTGGCCCTGGCTGCACTGGGCGCGGTGATGTTTGCCGGTAGCGCGCAGGCGCAAACCTGTGACTGGCCGCTGTGGCAGAACTACGCCAAGCGCTTTGTGCAGGACGATGGGCGGGTGTTGAACTCGTCGATGAAACCCACCGAGAGCAGTTCGGAAGGGCAGTCCTACGCGATGTTCTTTGCGCTGGTCGGTAATGACCGTGCGAGCTTCGACAAGCTGTGGACCTGGACCAAGGCCAACATGTCGGGCTCCGACATCGGCCAGAACCTGCCGGGTTGGCTGTGGGGCAAAAAAGCCGATAACACCTGGGGCGTGATCGACCCGAACTCTGCGAGCGACGCTGATTTGTGGATGGCTTACGCCTTGCTCGAAGCGGCTCGCGTGTGGAATGCACCGCAGTACCGCGCCGACGCACAATTGTTGTTGGCCAACGTCGAACGCAACCTGATCGTGCGCGTGCCCGGCCTGGGCAAGATGCTGTTGCCGGGGCCGGTGGGCTACGTGCATCCGGGCGGTTTGTGGCGTTTCAATCCGAGCTACCAGGTGCTTGCACAACTGCGTCGCTTCCAGAAAGAACGCCCGAACGCCGGTTGGAACGAAGTGGCTGAAAGCAACGCGCGCATGCTCGCCGACACCGCCAGCAACCCCCACGGCCTCGCGGCCAACTGGGTCGGTTATCGCGCGACCAGCGCCAACGCCGGGCTGTTTGTAGTCGACCCGTTCTCCGATGACCTGGGCAGTTACGACGCGATCCGCACCTACATGTGGGCCGGCATGACCGCCAAAGGCGATCCATTGGCGGCGGCGATGCTCAAGTCGCTGGGCGGTATGTCCCGCGCCACGGCTGCATCGGTCACCGGCTTCCCGCCGGAAAAAATCCACGTGCTGACCGGCGAAGCCGAGAAAAACAACGGCTACACGCCGATGGGTTTCTCCGCATCGACCATTGCCTTCTTCCAGGCCCGAGGCGAAACCGCCCTGGCGCTGCTGCAAAAGGCCAAGGTCGACGACGCACTCGCCAAGGCCCTGGCGCCTTCGGCACCGGAGAGCGCGCAGCCGATCTACTACGACTACATGCTCAGCCTGTTCAGCCAGGGCTTTGCCGATCAGAAGTACCGTTTTGAACAAGACGGTACGGTCAAATTATCCTGGGAGGCCGCATGCGCCGTCACACGCTAGCCATTGCGATTCTCGCCGCCCTGGTCTCGACGGCCAGCGTCGCTGAAACCAGCGACCCGCAGGCCCTGCTGATCGAGCAGGGTTACTACTGGCAGTCGAAAAAGAACCCTGAACGCGCGCTGGAAACCTGGCAGAAACTCTTGAGCCTGAGCCCCGAGCAACCGGATGCGCTGTACGGCATCGGCTTGATCCAGGTGCAACAGAACCGTCCGGCCGAAGCGCAAAAGTACCTGGCCCGCTTGCAGGCGCTGAGCCCGGTGCCGCGCCAGGCGTTGCAGCTGGAGCAGGACATCACCGTGGCCGTGCCGGACAACGCCAAGTTGCTGGAGCAGGCCCGTGAGTTGGGTGAGCCCGACGACGAGCGCGAAAAGGCCGTGGCCTTGTACCGCCAGGTTTTCCAGGGCCGCCAGCCCCAGGGCCTGATCGCCCGTGAGTACTACAACACCTTGGGCTTCACGGCCAAGGGCACCAGCGAAGCCATCGCCGGCTTGCAGCGTTTGTCCCGTGAACGGCCGAACGACCCGATCGTTGCGTTGTTCCTCGCCAAGCACCTGGCGCGCAACCCGGCCACCCGGCCTGACGGCATTCGTGCCCTGGCCAAACTGGCACCGAACAATGACGTGGGCGGCAACGCCGATGAAACCTGGCGCTTCGCACTGATCTGGCTCGGCCCGCCGAAGCCGGACCAGGTGTCGCTGTTCCAGCAGTTCCTCACCGTGCACCCGGATGACGCCGAGATTCGCGCGCTGATGAACAAGGGCATTGCCCAAGGCAAAGGCGGCGGCACCTGGCAGCGTGACCCGCAGATGACCAAGGCCTTCAAGGCGCTGGATGACGGCGACCTGAAAACCGCCGAGCCACTGCTGGCCGCGCGTCTTGCGCAAAAATCCAATGACGTCGATGCCCTCGGTGGCATGGGCGTATTGCGTCAACAGCAGGAACGTTACAGCGAAGCCGAAAACTACCTCGTCCAGGCTACCCGTTTGCCCGGTGGTGCCGCGTGGCAGTCGGCCCTGAACGACGTGCGCTACTGGAACCTGATCAGCCAGAGCCGCGACGCCCAACGCGCCGGCCGCAGCGCCCAGGCCCGTGACCTGGTGGCCCAGGCCGAACGTTTGAATCCAGGCCAGCCAGGCGCAGCGGTCGCGTTGGCGGGTTTCCAGTCTCAGGACAACCAGTTCGAAGAAGCCGAAGCCGGCTACCGTAAGGTGTTGGCGCGTCATCCCGGTGACCCGGATGCCTTGAGTGGCTTGATCAACGTGTTGTCCCAGTCGGGTCAACCGGATGAGGCCTTGAAGCTGATCGACTCGGTGTCACCGGCGCAGCGCGCCAAGTTCGCGCCGAGCGTGAAAATCAACGCATTGCGCGCGACCCAGGTCGGCAAACTGGCGGAGCAACGCGGTGACGTGAAAGGCGCACAAGCGGCCTACCGCCAGGCTCTCGACGCTGACCCTGAAAACCCGTGGACCCGTTTCGCCCTGGCGCGCATGTACCTGCGCGACGGCCAGATCCGCAATGCCCGTGCGTTGATCGACGGCTTGCTCAAGACTCAGCCCAACCAGCCGGACGCGCTGTACACCAGCACCCTGTTGTCGGCGCAGCTGAGCGAGTGGAAACAGGCCGAGACGACCCTGGGGCGTATCCCCACGGCGCAGCGCACGGCCGACATGAACGAGCTGGCGATCGATATCGCGCTGCACCAGCAGACCGACGTGGCCATCGAAACCGCCCGCCGTGGCCAGCGCCCGGAAGCCTTGGCATTGCTGGGGCGCTCTGAACCTCTGACCCGTCAGAAGCCTGAGCGTGTGGCTGTGTTGGCCGCCGCCTATGTGGAAGTCGGCGCCGCGCAGTACGGCCTGGACATGATGCAGAAGGTGGTGGAGAACAACCCCAACCCGACGGTCGACCAGAAACTGCTGTACGCCAACGTGTTGCTCAAGGCCAACAAGTACAGTGAGGCGGGCGAAATCCTGCGTGAAGTGCAGGGCCAGCCTTTGAGCGAAATCGGTCGCCAGCGCTATGACGACCTGATTTACCTGTACCGGGTCAAACAGGCGGATGCCCTGCGCGAGAAGAACGACCTGGTGGCCGCCTATGACATGCTGTCTCCGGCGTTGGCCCAGCGTCCCAATGACGCGCTGGGCGTCGGCGCGCTGGCGCGGATGTACGCCGCCAGTGGCAACGGCAAGAAGGCGATGGAGTTGTACGCGCCGCTGATCCAGCAGAACCCGAACAACGCACGCCTGCAACTGGGCCTGGCGGACATCGCCCTGAAAGGCAATGACCGCAGCTTGGCGCAGAGCGCCAGTGACAAGGCGCTGGCCCTGGAGCCGGGTAACCCGGAGACGCTCACCTCGGCCGCGCGTATTTACCAGGGGCTGGGCAAGAACAGCGAAGCCGCTGAGTTACTGCGCAAGGCCCTGGCGATTGAAAACGCCATGAAGGCCAAGACCCAAGTGGCCCAGGCTGGCGCCCCAGGTACATCGTATAACCCGTTCGTAGGCTTGCCGGGCCAGCGTCGCCAGGTCACCGACCTGACCGTTGCTGGCGCCGTACCGCCGCCGATCGATGCGCCAACCAAGTCCGTGACGTCCAGCGCCTTTGCGAGTGCGACGTCCAACGACTTGAGCGATCCGTTTGTGCCGCCGTCGAGCATTGCCTCCGTCGACAGCCCCGAGCTGAGCCCGGCGCGACGTGCGCTGGATAACATCCTGCGTGACCGTACCGGTTATGTGGTGCAAGGCTTGAGCGTGCGCAGCAACAACGGCGAGAAAGGCTTGAGCAAACTCACCGATGTGGAAGCGCCGTTTGAAGCGCGTATGCCAGTGGGCGATAACACGGTGGCGCTGCGGGTGACGCCGGTGCATTTGAGCGCTGGTAGCGTTGGCGATGATGCTGCATCACGCTTCGGCGGCGGCAAGGTCACCTCACCACGGACCCAGAATGCTACCGGTGTTGGCTTGGCCGTGGCTTTTGATAACCCTGATGAAGGCCTCAAGGCCGACGTCGGCGTAAGCCCGTTGGGCTTCCTCTACAACACCATCGTCGGCGGCGTGAGCGTGTCGCGTCCGTTCGAGGCCAATTCGAACTTCCGCTATGGTGCAAATATCTCTCGGCGTCCAGTCACCGACAGCGTCACTTCCTTCGCAGGCTCCAAAGACGGCGACGGTTACAAGTGGGGCGGCGTGACCGCCAACGGCGGGCGTGGCGAGTTGAGCTACGACAACCAGAAACTGGGTGTTTACGGCTACGCCTCCTTGCATCAACTGATGGGCAACCACGTTGACGACAATACGCGCATGGAGTTGGGCAGCGGTATCTACTGGTACCTGCGTAATAACCCACGCGACACCCTGACCTTGGGTATCAGCGGTTCGGCGCTGAGCTTCAAGGAGAACCAGGACTTCTACACCTACGGCAACGGCGGCTACTTCAGCCCGCAGCGCTTCTTCTCCCTGGGCGTGCCGATTCGGTGGGCGCAGAGCTTTGATCGCTTCAGCTACCAGGTAAAAAGTTCGGTGGGCGTGCAGTATATCGGCCAAGATAGCGCGGATTTTTTCCCGGGCCGCAAAGACCTCGGTACCCAGGAATACAAAAGCTCGGACAAAACCGGCGTCGGCTACAGCTTCAACGCTGCCGCCGAATACCGCCTGAGCTCGCGGTTCTACCTGGGTGGCGAAATCGGTGTCGATAACGCCCAGGACTACCGCCAGTACGCCGGTAACGCTTATCTGCGCTACTTGTTCGAAGACCTGAGCGGGCCTATGCCATTGCCGGTCAGCCCGTACCGTTCACCTTATTCCAACTGATTAATCGGAGTCATTCATGCCTGTTTCTGCGATTGCCGGCCTAACCATGCTGGTATTGGGCGAAAGTCATATGAGCTTTCCCGATTCGTTGCTCAACCCGTTGCAAGACAACCTCACCAAGCAAGGCGCGGTGGTTCACTCCATCGGTGCGTGCGGTGCCGGTGCGGCGGATTGGGTTGTCCCGAAAAAAGTCGAGTGCGGTGGCGAACGTACACCGACTGGCAAGGCCGTGATCTATGGCAAGAACGCCATGAGCACCACGCCGATCCAGGAGCTGATTGCCAAGGACAAGCCCGACGTGGTCGTGCTGATCATCGGCGATACCATGGGCTCTTACACCAACCCGGTGTTCCCCAAAGCCTGGGCCTGGAAAAGCGTGACCTCGCTGACCAAGGCCATCACCGACACCGGCACCAAATGCGTGTGGGTCGGCCCGCCATGGGGCAAAGTCGGTTCCCAGTACAAGAAGGATGACACCCGCACCAAGCTGATGTCGTCGTTCCTGGCCAGTAACGTGGCGCCGTGCACCTACATCGATTCGCTGACGTTCTCCAAACCGGGCGAGTGGATCACCACCGACGGCCAGCACTTCACCATCGACGGTTACCAGAAGTGGGCCAAGGCGATCGGTACTGCCTTGGGTGACCTGCCGCCATCGGCCTACGGTAAAGGAAGCAAATAATGAAACGGATGACCCTGGGCCTGGCGACCTTGCTCGCCAGCGTCAGCGCCTACAGCGCCGACATCCCGTTGTACCCGACCGGCCCGGAGCAAGACGCAGCGTTCCTGCGTTTTGCCAACGGCACCCCCGGCGAATTGAAGCTGGTGGCCGACGGTTCCAAGGCCAGCCTGGTGTTGAATGGCGACAAAGCCGTGTCGGCCTTTTTGCCAGTGGTCGGCGGTGACAAGCCGATCAAAGGCGTGTTGAGCAGCACCGGCAAAAACACCGATTTCTCCGTGAAAGTGGCGCCGGGCGAATTCGCCACGGTGGTTGCGCTGGTCGATGCCAAGGGCGCCACGCGCCAACTGGTGGTGCGCGAAGTGCCGGACGACTTCAACGCACTCAAAGCCTCCCTGGCCTTTATCAACGCCGACGCCACCTGCGCCGACGCCAGCCTGGAAGCCGTGACGCAAAAGGCCGAGTTGTTCAAGAAGGTCGCGGAAGGCGCGGTGCAGCGTCGCATGATCAACCCGGTGGAACTCTCGGTGCAGCTCAAATGCGCCGGCGCGCCGGTTGGCCAGCCGCTGACGTTTACCCTCAAGGCGGGCGAGCGCTACAGCGTCTTGGCCGTTCCTTCAGACAAAGGCTCGAAGTTGCTGTTCGCCTCTGACGCACTCGCTAACTGATCGGGCCCGACACCACCATGGTCTTTGCCTCACTCGAATTCCTCACGCTGTTCCTGCCGGCCTTCCTGTTGATCTATGCCCTGGCTCGTCCGAGCTGGCGCAACGTCATCCTGTTGATCGGTAGCTGGTTGTTCTACGGCTGGTTGAGCCCGTTGTTCCTGTTCCTGCACATGGTGTTGACCGTGGTGGCCTGGATCGGCGGCCTGCTGGTGGACCGCTCCCGTGAGGATGGCAAAGGCCGGGTGCGCCTGTTGATTGCGTTGATCGTGTTCAACACGGCGGTGCTGTGTTGGTACAAATACGCCAACATCGTCGCTGGCACCGTGAGTGAGGTGATCACCTGGTACGGCTATATGCCGCTCGATTGGCAGCGCGTGGCCTTGCCGGCCGGCCTGTCGTTCATCGTGTTGCAGGCGATTTCCTATCTGGTGGATGTGCACCGTCATACGGTGCCGGTGGAGCGCAGCTTCATCAACTACGCCACTTATATCTCGATGTTCGGGCATTCGATTGCCGGTCCGATCATCCGTTACGACTGGGTCCGCCGTGAGCTGAACCAGCGTTATTTCAATTGGCCGAATTTCTCCCTGGGCGCGCGCCGCTTCATGATCGGCATGGGCATGAAAGTGCTGGTGGCTGACACCTTGTCGCCGCTGGTGGACATTGCCTTCCACCTGGAAAACCCAAGCCTGGTGGACGCGTGGATCGGTTGCCTGGCGTACTCGCTGCAACTGTTCTTCGACTTTGCTGGTTATAGCGCCATGGCCATCGGCCTGGGCCTGATGCTGGGCTTCCATTTCCCGGAAAACTTCAACCGGCCGTACCTGGCCAGCAGCATCCAGGACTTCTGGCGGCGCTGGCACCTGTCGTTGTCCAGCTGGTTGCGCGACTACCTGTACATCGCCCTGGGCGGTAACCGTGACGGCGTGTGGCGTACCTATCGCAACCTGTTCCTGACCATGGCGATTGCCGGGTTGTGGCACGGCGGTGACAGCTGGAACTACCTGTTGTGGGGTTCGGCCCATGGCGTGGCGTTGTGTGTTGACCGCGCTTGGTCGCGTTCGAGCCTGCCGAGCATTCCGCCGGTGCTGTCGCACGTCCTCACGTTGCTGTTTGTGTGCCTGGCCTGGACCTTGTTCCGTGCGCCGGACTTCCACTCGGCGCTGACCATGTATGCCGGCCAGTTCGGGATGCATGGCATGGGCCTGGGTGACGCGATGGCTGTGGCCATGCGCCCGGCCCATGGCATGGCGGCTTTGCTGGGCCTGGTGTGCATCATCGCGCCGATCTGGCAGGTGCGTTGCGAACAGCGTTTCGGCACCCAGCCGTGGTTCGTGGTGGCGGCTTCGCTGTGGCCGGTGGCCGGGTTTGTGTTGTCGTTTGCGCTGATTGCCAGCCGCGACGCCGTACCGTTTCTGTACTTTCAGTTCTAAGGACGCCCGACCATGCCTGCTCCTACCGCGCCGACTCCACCGAGCGACCTGGCCGTTCGCACCAGCCCCCTGGCGGCCTGGGTGTTGGTGCCCTTTTTGGCGGCAGGGTTGTTGTCCTGCGCCTGGCTGATGGTAAAGGGACCGATCAGTTACGTGCCGGCCAAGGTCGACAGCGACATGCTGCTGCACGGCGACCTTACTCACCGTTTTGCCAAGGAACTGGCCAAGGCGCCGATGGCGATCCAGGCCGCGAACCTGGAGCGTGGTGGTAGCTGGCTGGCGTTTGGCGACACTGGGCCACGCGTGCGTCCGGGGTGCCCCGGCTGGTTGTTTATCAGCGATGAGCTGCGCATCAACCGTCACGCCGAAGCCAATGCCCAGACCAAGGCCCAGGCGGTGATCGACCTGCAAAAACAACTGGGTCAAAAAGGTATCGATCTGCAAGTGGTGGTGGTGCCGGACAAGAGTCGCATTGCCGCTGCCCAACGCTGTGGCCTGTACCGCCCCGCGGTGCTCGATAGCCGGATCCAGGACTGGACCCAGTTGTTGCAGGCGTCCGGCGTTTCCGCGCTGGACCTGACCGATACGCTCAAGCCGTTGGGCGCCGAGGCTTACCTGCGCACGGATACTCACTGGAGCGAAATCGGTTCAAACGCCGGTGCCCAGGCCCTCGCGCTGCGTATCCAGCAGCGCGGCATCAAGGCCACGCCGGAGCAAACCTTCGACATCACCCAGGCGCCGCTCGCCGTGCGTCCCGGTGACCTGGTGCGCCTGGCAGGTCTTGATTGGTTACCGCCCAAGTTGCAGCCGCCAGGGGAGTCGGTCGCGGCCAGCACCGCCCATGAAACCGGTGGCGCGACCAGCAATGCCGATGACCTGTTTGGCGACGCCGGCTTGCCCAATGTGGCGCTGATCGGCACCTCGTTTTCGCGTAATTCCAACTTTGTTGGCTTCCTGCAGAAGGCCCTGAATGCGCCGGTCGGCAATTTCAGCAAAGACGGTGGCGAATTCTCCGGCGCGGCCAAGGCCTATTTTGAAAGCCCGGCGTTCAAGCAAACGCCGCCTAAGTTGTTGATTTGGGAGATTCCGGAGCGGGATCTGCAAACGCCCTACGATGCGATCAGTATTGGTCAGTAATTTGACTTTTTGCCGTTTGTCTAAAAAATAGACAACTATCTCATCAAAATAATGACACTTTTACGCGCCTGAAGCAGACTGCTTGCACTAGGGCGACCACAAAAAGACCTGCGGTAAGCAGTCGTATCAGCTGACCTTTTCACGTCTTTGAGCTTCGCCGTGATGAGAGGTTTGTGATGGGCATTACTGAGGGTCTTTTAGCCTTGCTCGGCAAGGATGTCTGCCAGGATGAACGCGGCATGGCATCGCGTTTGCATTTCTTCGGCAGCATTCCCGGCCAAGACGAGCGCGCCGCCAACGAAAGCGCCACGCCTGCGCCCGCCATGACCTTGCGCCCGAAAGTGGTGGCGCTGGTGTCGATCAATGGCGGTGTTGGCCGAAGCACCCTGGCCACTGCTTTGAGCAGCGGCCTGCAACGCCAGGGCGAGTCCGTCGTGGCGCTGGACCTGGACCCGCAGAACGCCTTGCAACATCACTTCGGGGTCAGCTCTGCATTGCCGGGCATTGGGCGCACCAGCCTGGAGCATGGGCAGTGGAGCCAACTCCAACAGCTCAGCTTTGCCGGTTGCCAGGTCATCACCTTTGGCGAAGTCGATATCCCCCAGCAGGAAAGCCTGGAGCGCTGGCTCAAGCACGAGCCGCACTGGCTGGCTCAACACCTCGCGTCTCTGGACTTGAGCGCACGGCATACGGTGATCATCGATACCCCCGCCGGTAACAACGTCTACTTCCATCAAGCATTGAGCGTTGCCGACGTGGTGCTGGTCATCGTGCAGGCCGATGCTGCGTGCCTGGGCACCCTTGACCATCTGGATGTACTGCTTGCCCCGCATCTTGAGGCTCAGCACCCGCCGCGCGTGCACGTGGTTATCAACCAAGTGGATGAAAGGAGTGCCTTCAGCCTGGACATGGTCGAGGCCTTCACACAGAGGCTTGGGAAAGCGGCGTTGCAAGTGCACCGCGACATAGCGATCAATGAAGCGCTGGCTTTTGGTGTCGACCCGTTGGATAGCGTGGAGAAGGGGCTGGCAGCTGACGATATCAACGATATTTGTCGGCTGTTGAAGGCGCCTAAAACAAGCGTCTGAAGCGCTGGTTATACGCTGAACGCCAGATGCTTATGCACAATCGGTTGGATGCACCTGTCACTAAACAGCCATTTTGTGGAGCGGTTCTCATCACGCCGCAACTGCCTGTTTTGCGTGCGTTTTATTTTGTGAACAAAAAATGACCAGCTCGGTTTATGACCTGTAGTGCAGATATCTACAGGCTCCGTAAAGATTTCATCAACAGAGTTATCCACAGGCTCTGCTGCAACCATTTTGCCCCTTAATCGCGCTCGGCAAGCACCATCAAGTTGCGCGGCGTCAGTGCGGGTTCGCAGAACGTGCCTACCTGGACCCTGTAGCCGTTTTCGCTAAGAAACAATGCTCGATCCAGCACCAGCCACATTTCCAGTGGGCGCCGAAACAGACCACGTACCAACTCCAGATTCCTCACCTGCGCCAAGCGGCGCCAGCCGTGTGCCTCCAGCGCCGCCCAATCCTGATCGCCTGTGGATAACCCTTTGAGGTTGGCCAGTTCCTGGCAGTAGTCGGCAAAGGGTTTGTCCAGCCAGCTCGCGGCCAGGGAGGGCGTGGGCAGGTACTCGTCGACGCCACGAAGTTCGCGTTGCAACTGATCGAAGCCCAAGCGTCGCGCCATGGATGTGTCCCTTTGCAGGCGTACCCGTTTGCCTGCAGTGACGGTTTCGCTCAGCGGCAAGCCGAGGTCATCAATCGATAACTGCAGGCGTGACGCGCGGCCTGCGTTGGAGAGTGGCAGGTAGGCTTGAGCGTTTATTCGGTTGTAGCAACAAGGCGCCAGCGCGAGCTGTTTGCAGCCGGCTTTGCTGGCCAGTTGCAGCAGGCGCATATGCAGGTCGCCACAGGCATGCAGGGCAACGGGTGTGTGTTCGGGACTGATTGCCACGTCGGCCATCACGTCTTGCAGACGATGGGTGACTGCCAAGCGGTGATGGTCGCTCAAGGCTTGGCCTGCGGCGATCAGCGCCGGGTCGTATTCCAGGCAGGTCAGTGCTTGATCGGCTTCTAGCAGGCGGCGGCCCAGGTGGCCTTTGCCTGCACACCAGTCCAGCCAGTGTGTGGGCACTTGCTTGAAATGCAGTGCGGCGCCGAAGGCTTCGATCTGGTCCCACTTGCGGCCAGGCACATCAACGTTCAGGCGATGGCGAGCGGTAGGCAGGGGTTGCGTCGGTAACTTATCCACAGCGCTGAGCTGGCGAGCTTGCGCAGCGAGTTGTGGAAAAGGTGCCGGTGCCAGCAGGTCATGGGGTTGGTTATGACTGGCCTCGGCATCGGCCAGCGAGCGCTGGCGCAGCCACTGGGCGAGGTCCGGATGCTGGGTTTCCCAAGGGAGCTGGCGATGCGTAAAGGGCCGTGGTTTCCACAGCCCTTGGTGCTCGATCAGGAACGCATCCAGTGCCTGGAAGCGTGCCTCAGCGTCCCTGGCAGGCATCGACGCGCAGCCAGCGTTCCAGCAGTTTGAAGGCCCGTACCAGGATGTAAGCCATCAACAGATAGAACAGGCCGGCGGCGAAGAAGATCTCCACCGGTAAATAGGTACGGGCGATGATGGTCCGTGCCATGCCGGTCAACTCCAGAAGGGTGACGGTACTTGCCAGGGCGCTGGCCTTGAGCATCAGGATCACTTCGTTGCTGTAAGCCGGCAGGCCGATGCGCGAGGCGCGTGGCAGGATGATGTAGAACAGCGTCTTCGGCTTGGACATGCCCAGGGCGCGCGCCGCTTCAATCTCGCCGGGCGGGATAGCCTGGATCGCGCCGCGCAGGATCTCGGCGATGTAGGCGGCCGTGTGCAGGGTCATGGTGGCGGTGGCACACCAGAACGGATCGCGCAGGTAGGGCCACATGAAGCTCTCGCGCACCGTGTCGAACTGCGCCAGGCCGTAGTAGACCAGGAACAACTGCACCAGCAAGGGTGTGCCACGGAAGAAGAAAATGTAGGCGTAGGGCAGGGCGCTCACATACCAACGGCGTGAGGAGCGAGCGATACCCAGCGGGATCGCCAACAGCAGACCGGCGATCACCGCAATGGCCACTAGCTCCAGCGTGAGGGTTGCGCCTTGGGCCAATCTTGGCAGCCACTTGATGATCACGGCCCAGTTCAAGCCCAGGTCAAAATGCGCCAGCCAGCTGTAG
The DNA here is from genome assembly GCF_001579805.1 of Pseudomonas azotoformans. NCBI lineage: Bacteria > Pseudomonadati > Pseudomonadota > Gammaproteobacteria > Pseudomonadales > Pseudomonadaceae > Pseudomonas > Pseudomonas azotoformans. The sequence goes on from NZ_CP014546.1 coordinate 1,868,274, forward strand.
TCGCCGCTCATTGGGTGCTCCTCGCAAAGCCGCGGGCGGCGCGTTTTTCCAGGAAGTACATGCCGGTCATAGCCAGGACCGTGAGGCCCAGGTACATGAACGCGGCCACCATGAAGAAGGTGAATGGCTGCTTGGTGACGGTTACGCCGATCTGCGCATGGCGCATGATTTCTTCCAGGCCGATCACCGACACCAGTGCGGTGTCCTTCATCAGGATCATGAACAGGTTGCCCAGGCCCGGCAGGGCGATGCGCCACATCTGCGGCATGATCAACCGGGTGAAAATCCTGAACCTCGACAGTCCCAGCGCCACACCGGCTTCGCGGTGGCCCTTGGGAATCGCCAGAATCGCGCCACGGAACACTTCCGTCGCGTAGGCGCCAAAGCACAGGCCCAGGGCGATCACCCCGGCGGCAAAGGCGCTGAGGGAAAGGTCGGGGTTACCGAAGAACTCGCCAAGGGCACGCATCAGATTGACCGTGCCGAAATAAATCAGCAGTACCCACAACAGTTCGGGAATGCCGCGAACAATGGTCGAATACGCACCGCCCACCCACTGCAGTGGCTTGTACGGCGAAGTCTTGGCCAAGGCCCCGGCAAGGCCGAGCACCAGCCCAAGGCACAGGGCCGTGAGCGCCAGTTTGACGGTCATCAGCGCGCCAGCGGCGAGCGCCGGGCCGAATCCGTAGAGATCGAAATTCATGGTGTTTTCATATCGCGGCAGGCATTGCAAAAAGCCGACGCGCTCAAGTGAGCGCGTCGGGCATACCGTTCAGATCATTCGATGCTGAAAGGGAAGTACTTGTCGTTGATCTTCTTGTAGGTGCCGTCTGCCTTGATCTCTGCCAGGGCTTTGTTCAGGCGCTCGCGCAGTGGGTCGCCCTTGCGTACGGCGATACCGATCTTGTCGCTTTCTACAACCGGGTCGCCTTTGAATTCATAGGCTGAACCGTCTTTGCTCTTGAGCCATTCGTACTGCACGTACTTGTCGGCGAGGATGCCGTCCAGGCGACCAGAGGTCAGGTCGAGGTAGGCGTTTTCCTGGGTGTCGTACAGCTTGGCGGTGGTGTCCGGCAGCTTGTCTTCCAGGTAGGTGCCGGCCAGCGTCGCGCGTTGGGCGCCGATGGTCTTGCCCTTCAGGTAAGTCGCGTCGGTCTTGAAGTCCGCAGTGGCTTTAGGCGCGATGAACTGCAGCTTGTTGGAGTAGTACGGGTCGGTGAAGTCGACGGCTTGCTTGCGCTCGTCGGTGATCGACAACGAGGACACCAGGAAGTCGAACTTCTTGGCGTTCAGGGCCGGGATGATGCCGTCCCAGTCGGACACATACACTTCGCACTTCTCGACTTTCATCTTGGCGCACAGGGCGTCGCCGATGTCTTTGTCGAAGCCGACGACGTTGCCGCTGGCGTCTTTATTGTTGAACGGCGGGTAGGCCGCTTCGATCCCCATTTTCAAGGTTTCTGCCATGGCCGTGGCGCTGAACGCCATCGAGACGGCCGCGGCCAGAAGGAATTTTTTATAGTTCTGCATGCATGTTGCTCCGTTAGCGGTTGCTGGACATGAATTGTTTGCAGCGCGCCGAAAGCGGGTTTTCAAACACCTGCTGTGGCGATCCTTGCTCTTCGACCAGGCCCTGGTGCAGGAACACCACTTCACTGGACACCTGGCGGGCGAAGCCCATTTCATGGGTGACCAGCAGCATGGTGCGGCCTTCTTCGGCCAGCGCGCGGATCACATTAAGTACTTCCTGAACCATTTCCGGGTCAAGCGCCGAAGTGGGCTCATCGAACAGGATGACTTTAGGCTGCATCGCCAGGGTGCGTGCAATGGCCGCCCGTTGCTGCTGGCCGCCGGACAATTGCGCGGGGTAAGCGTGGCGTTTGTCAGCAATGCCGACCTTGGCCAGCAAGGCTTCGGCCACTTCGATGGCTTCGGCCTTGCTTTGGCCAAGCACGCGACGAGGGGCCTCGATGATGTTGTCGAGGATGCTCATGTGCGGCCACAGGTTAAAGTTTTGAAACACAAAACCGATTTCGCTGCGCAGGCGGTTGATCTGCTTACCGTCGGCGGCCATCAGCTCGCCGTTTTTTGCGGCCTTGAGCTTGAGTTCTTCGCCGGCGACCAGGATCTGGCCCTGGTGCGGGTTTTCCAGCAGGTTGATGCAGCGCAGGAAGGTGGACTTGCCGGAACCGGAGGAACCCAGGATCGAGATCACATCGCCGTCGCGAGCGGTCAGCGAGATACCTTTAAGTACCTCCAGCTCACCATAGCGTTTATGCAAGTTGCGGATTTCAAGCGCGGGCGTGGCCTCGGCCATGTGGGGTCCTCATTGTGTTCGTTGCGATCCTGCTGTTGGGCCGCCTTCCTGGCGAGGCGCCAAGCTAGCATAGCGTCTTGATGGCAGCCAACAGCATGGCCGGCGGTAAACAGGTGGTGTGCGGCAGGGTGTCGCATCGGCACAGCAGCGTGTCGCGCCATCAACAACCGAACATCCGTTTGAACCCGAAAAACCGCAGGCTTCGCGTAAAAAA